>CAURMP010000001.1:0-57216 GCA_963526005.1 uncultured Streptococcus sp.
TTCATCGCAGTTGCTTGAATCTGTGCGAGTTCAACAGCATCCATGACCTCACTAGTGTCACCCATGACACGAGCTAAGAGTTCAGGAGTATTGTAGTCATTGTCCTTGTCCCATTGCCACCACTTGTCGTAGTCATCGAAAGGGTTGTAAGGATTGTCGAGTGTTGTTAACATTACATCAACAACAGTTGTCTGTGCTTGATAGTCTTCCATGCCTTGCACTCCTTCCTACTAGACTAGGTTCTGTATAGTAGAGACACCAACGCCAAGAGCCTCAGCTACTTCAGCATAGGTGTGACCCTTCTTAAGCATAGACCTAGCTCTAGACGCATTAGCTAGGGACATAGCAGTCTCTTGTTTAGGAGTAGCCAGTTGTTTAACTCTATCACTGTCTGCAAAGCGTAGTACATCAGTAAGCATCTTAGTACTAACAGCACCAGATTGAATCGCTTCCCACTCGTCATTCTCTATCTGAATCCTAGTCTTAGCACCATCAGCACCAGTCTTAAGACGGGCTGCTGCAATAGCCTGTTGTTTAAGCTTCTTGAGTTGATCCTTCTGCATGTCAGGATCTCTCTTTTCAGCAATCACTTTGTTAGCTATTAGTTGCGCTTGTCTTTCTCTAGGAGAGTTAGCTAAAGCTAAGTTTAGCTTGTGTTGTAGAGATTCGACTTGTGTCTTGTACTTGACTTTAGCCTCTTTGTTAACGACTAGATTAGGTGATGTCTGTACAACAGTGTTCGCCTTGTCACGCATCTTACCAAGGGCATTGATATAGTCACCATACATGTTTTCAATAGGGGTGCCAGAACCTAGTTTCTTAGCGTCCTTAACTAATTCTACAACATGATCTGTAGAGATAGTTTTAGTCTTCTTGATAGTAGGCTTTAATCTAGGATTGGCAGCTAGTTCCTCAGGAGACCTGTCCTTATACCAGGTTTCTAGGGTACGGTGTTCTGTCTTCGATCTAGAAATAAGAGTTGAAGCACCGCTTTTTATATTACCAGAAATAACATCATAATGTTCTTGATATGTTTTTTTAAGATCCTTAATATTATGTTCTCTTTCTGAACGAGCAACATCCAAATTATGTTTCTCAGCATCGATAACAACCATAGAATGTCGAACGGCTCTAGCAATTTCAGATTGAGAAGCTCCTTTTAAAGTCATATCAGTAATAAGATTCGAGACTTCACCCATCGTCTTTTGTTTTACTGTCCAGTTACCTTTTGAATCACGAGGTAATAACTTTTCATTAGGAGACCAATATTCTTTTGTATCAAAGTTCTTCAATTCTTTTAATGAGCGACTAGTTTTAATTCCGTTTTTATTATTGGGAATAACCATAACTGTGTCACCATCAAAGTCGGCACCAGATAATTTACTTGCAACAGATGAATCAATACCGACTGCATCTTTTGCGCCCTTCATAAATTTAGCTGCGCCATTACCAAGTTTATTATTAACAGTTAATTCTGGTAATTCGAAAATACCACCATGAGGATAACGAACAAGAACAACCTTCTCACCATTCTTAAAGTTTGGTGCGTAAATTTCATTTGCTTTAATACCCGATAATGGTAATAAAACCTGACCTTTCATTCTATCGAAACCAACTAGTTTCAAATTATGACGTTTGGTTGTAAGTCCATCAGCAAAGTCTTGCATCATTACTCGTTTAACTACAGGGTTTGTGAGATTATTAATTTCATCAAACTCTTTTTGTAGTTTATCATAAGTGGCTTGGATCCTTCCCTTAACAAGAGCAGGTGGTTGTTTAGAAACAAACTGAGAAGATAAGGTCTTAGACCAAGTTCCCCAGTCACCTTCCTCATTTACTTTATTGATAGCACCTTTCTGTCCGTTAGGTTTGATTTGTGCACCAAATGGATTATCGGGATCATCTTTAAGTTTCTTGAGTACATCTTGTTTAGAAGTTCCTTGATGTTTGTTGGTGTTGAATATGATGTCGACGCCTTTAGGGAAATCCTTAGGGTCACCATAAACGGCCATACCTTTAAGATAATGTGTTCCACCTACACCAATACGAACTTGAGCGTAGCGAGAGCCATCTAGATCTAGACCTTTTGCTCCTGGACGAATTTCCATAACACCATCTTTATCGGTACCACCTTGTTCAGCATAGCGAATATCAACACGCTTCCAATCAATATGTTCAATTGGTTTCAAACCTAATTTAGTATGACCATCTTCAGTCTTATAAATATTTGGTGGTTTGATTTCATGTTTATGTTCACGAACAATATCAGGATTTGATTCTTTGGTTAGGACTTTCATCTCAACCCAGTGATCATCGTTGGTAGCATTCTTAACATAAACTTTATGCATGTGATATCCATCGGATTCTAATTGTTGAACGGCACGTTTAAGCATGTTCTCATTAATTCCAAGTTGTTGTGCTGCTCCCAAGCCTACGTCCAAATATGGATTCTCTTTAATTAAATCTTTCAAATCAGATTTAACTTGTTCCATACGATTGACTTTCTGTTTGACAGAAGCGTCCATGTTCATACGAACTGTAGATTCAGGAATACCAGTTCTACGAGATATCTCAATAGAACCTAATCCCTGATCTGCTAGCTCTTGAATTCTGGAAATATTGTGTAAACGAATTTCTTGTTTAGCAATATTATTACGAGAACGGAATTCGGTTGTTGTAATACCAAGTTTCATTGAAATTTGAGTATCACTTAAACCATCCTTCCGATATTTTGCAACCTTGTCGGACCATGAAGTAGCCCGTTGATATGCATTCTCACCAGAACCCCATGCGTATCGTCCACTGTGTGGAACATTACCTTGGTGAGGAGTACCTCGGTGTAAGAGAATATCCTCATAAGCTTCTTGTAAATCCATTACAAATATGGTCCTTTCTATTTAGGTTTGTTCTCAAGAATCCCTGAAAATTCTTGAATGGTATGATATGCGTCGTATACATCTTCTGCGTCAGGAATATAAGTCTCAATGTTTTCACCTTGATAAATACGTAACTCAAAGTCAGTCTTCTCAGGTTTAACACCATACTCTAAACAGAAATATGCTGCGTATACGAGGAGTTGTTCCATCTTTGGTTTAGTGACACCAGTTTTTAAATCATGAATCCTTAGAAATCCTCTCGGGTTATCTTTCTTAGGAGGGTCATAACGAATAGCGTCAGCTGTACCAAAAGCATACGGACTGTAAAATAACAATACTTCACTATCCATGTGATAACCAATTGCATCATTAACAAAATTTGCAACTGCAGGATGTGTGTGTCCTGGCAATAAGCGAATTCTATGATTAATCGCGTGACTTGCAAATTCGTGTAACTCAGTACCTCTTTGCTTAGCTTTTTCATTCTCAAATCGCTCTACCAATTTCTCTGGTGTGTAGTGTAACCAATGACATTGGCTAGCGCTAAGAAATGAATGCTTACCTTCGTACTCGATGTGTCTGTTCCATTTCATCTAATACTAACTCCTTGTTCTCAGGATATATGGTTCGAGCCCATCCACCAGCTTTGTTATACTTTTCCAAATAAAATTCTTGGTTTGGTTGATACGGTGCATTCGCACTTCTCTTAACTTCCAAGTGGTAAGAATATGCCCCAATGTCTACAGACAAGTCAGGGATACCTTGAATATGACCAGAGTCATTCTTTTTAACGATTGCATCAGGAAAACGTCCATGAATATCCTGAATTAATGTTCGTTGAAAATCTCTCTCAAGTTTGGACATGTTTGTTCTACCCAATTCCTTTCGTTAAATTTCTTTTTGCTAGATATGGATCTAGCGATAGCATCATCAATGGATGCCGGGGATTTCAAATATATGTAATACAGATCTGTAAAGGAGGTATTCACTCGGTTTATGCGACCTTCGGATTGTTCCATGATTCGGTAGGAGTAGTTCAATGAATAAAATAAGATTGTATCTGTCGTAATACAGTTCCATCCCTCGGCGCCTGCGGTGTATTGCACTAAATATACCCACGTTTCAGCATTTGGAATTGTTTCGTGCTTTTGACCGTTCCACTGATAAAATGCCCTATTTAATTCTTGACAAATCTCTTTGAGAATATCAAGTTCATAGGTGTAGTTGTAAAATATAATGATTCTATCACGAGTCATGATTTGTTGTCTAACATTCTCGCGTCGACGGTCGCTTGTATTAACAATGCGACGTAAGACTTGTGTAAATTCAGAAGCGTTCATGATAGGCTCTTCCGTAAATGGATTGAACCGAGTATCAGTCACTTGTTTATACAAATCCTTATCGAACGAAGCATTAATATATTGTCTGTGTGTTCTAGTAGTTCTAAAGTCTTGCATTGGGACAGCAATATGTTGTCGCAATCGTTCGAGACGATCTGTCTCATGATATCGTTTGATCTGAGGGAACTTAGAATATGGATTGTACTCAACGTGTCTATCAACGAAATCTGTTTTGTTTCGGTAGAAGTTGTTCGCTAAGAATATACACATCCAATCCATCCACACATCGCCTGGTGTTGCTGTTAGCATGATCCATTTGTTTCTTCGAGCAATCTTAATAAAAGATGTTCCCCATGAACCATAACCAATTGCTCGTTGTTCATCAAATAAAAAGAAAGCGTCTTTAACATCAAGATACTTTGTAATATTATTCCATGAATCAACAACACCTTCAATACCGAGCATCTCTAAGTCTCGGTGCCATTCTTTATCATTTCGCTTTTTAGCTACTGTGATAATATACAGAGGCAAGTCTCTATGATTCTCCAAATAATAGAAAAGGCCAGTCAGGGATTTACCCGAACCAACCTTTCCACATAAAACGGATCCATTGTGTAATCTATTTATGGCTTTACGCTGGTAATCATAAAGTTCTATCTCGTAACCGTTATTAGAAACCATATTTACGACATAGTGGATTGTCTACCACGTGCACATATGCATTCTTAAGGTTAAGACGAGCATATTGTCCATCTGGGCTTGGGTCACGACGAGCAATCGTCATATCACAAGCTGCGATTTCCATATCATCCAACATACCAAGTTGGTCTTCATTTGTCAAATATGTACGTTCATGAGATTCAACAAGGTCGTCAGTTCCAAGTGCACCGTCATCATAAATGATTGCGACTGATGGCATACTGAATTGTGTATAAACACGGACTTTGAAGAAATATGTTGGGGTGTACATGTCTGGGTTTTCTTGCATTTTCAATTCTTGTTCTGGTGTAGATGCTTTTGGTTCGTATAGTTTCACATTGATACCATACTGTTGAAGCAATTCTACATCATCTGGTTTTACAGCGACGTTAAAATAACGGTCACCTGCTCGATTATACTTTCCTTCTGGTCGTCCAGAGAAGTTACGAGCAAATACGAATTGAACATCCTCAAGGATGAGTTGCGAGTTTGAAATTTGTGTGATCTGTGTCATAGTTATGTCCTTTCTATTCTGACGTGTGTCTGACTTTCCACAAAAATAAAGAGAGGCGCAAAATTTCAAGAATTTTGTTCTTCCTCTCTATTATGTGCCATGGAATTCCTGCGTGAGGTTTTCTAACATGAGATTATGCGGACTCTGGTGTCTTAATTTTCAGAGTTCCGTGATTAATACTGATAGCTGTTGGAGAATATGACTCTTGCAATTCGAGAGCGTCAATATAATCTTTAGGCATATCGTCTACAATCTTCGTAATATCTCCAACCTTCATTATTTTTTTCAATCCATCGATTGCTACTTTATCATAGTAAGCGAAGTCAACATCCTCGATATTGAACTGATCTGTCTGTTTGAACAAATATCCTTTTGTTCCAGTGACAGATTTAAAGTTCTCATCATCTTCGGTCCACATACATTCTGCTCCAGACTTGGATGCATAAATAGAACCGACCTTACCAACAAACTCATCACCAAGATAAATATGGCCTTTGGATTGTTTAGTGATAAAGAAATCTCTATCGACTAATTCTTCTTTGGTCCAAACCCGTTTAAGCAAATATGTATTCGCATACTCTGCTCCAACAGGAGACCAGCTGTCATCCTCGAGCTGCGCAATATAAACCGCGTTATTGATTAACGCCATTCGTTTGTACGTGTGCTCATGAACAAATTTGTAATTATATTCTGGTCGCGCACCGAAGTCTTCAATGAACTTAATAATCTTCTCATCTGCGTTTGGAACTTTCACAGAGTCGGTCTTGATATGACAGACTTTGTATCCTTGTTCTTCGACAGCAAATTTCAAGTCGACCATAAATAACGCTCCACGTTTTGCAACAATATTATCAATATTGTCTGGGTGTTTGAATTTATTATCAAACTTAGCAGAAGTCATTCCATATACGGAGTTGATAACAATCTTCAATGCAGTAACCAATGGTTTCAAATATTCAGGGTTGTCAAGGAACGGAGCCAAGACACCATCGAACATTTGTTTTACTTCATCAATCTTATTATGTTTCAATAAAACACGAACCTTCAATAAGTCAGCATACCTTTGAGTATATGGTCCGAAATAGTTCATGTTAACTAGTGAGTTTGGATGCATAGACTCAACGTCTTCTAGTGCAATATTTTCATACACTCCAGGCTCAGCATATACAAATCCACCTTCACCAGTTTCGAATCCACGGTACGTTGATTTACCGAACTTATATTCATAACCAGCGAATAATTTATTGAGGTGTACATAGTTAAACTTATCTTGCGGACGAGGGTCATCACCAAATATAAACTTGGCAGTGAGTTGGTTGTTCGTTGCATTCATTGAACCTTTGGCGATTGTGGCCAAGATTTCTCGAGCAACATAGTCCGCATAAATAGCATCGAATAATTTCTCAGTTGCATCCACGTCATTGACGCAGTATTCCACAACCGTATCAATCAATTCGTCAGGTACTGGTTTATCCCAAGGGATTTCCATCTCGACGTGTTTGATACCCAAATCAACTTCCCAACGTTTCAACGATTGTTTCTTTTGAGAGTATTCGTAAATATCCGTGTAGCTCAATTCATAAGCTGCAGCATACATACCACTCTTCGCATTCTTCTCATTGATGATGCGATGTGACTGAGTAAATAACTCCATATTGTTTGAACCCAACAAGCGAGCATAAAGAATATGGTTATCGTATCGACGATTGTTAAATCCTACCAGAGGGAATGTCATCAAATATTCAATCTGATCTGGAGTTGGGTTAATCCAACGAGTGAACTCATCTTCATGATACTTCTTCCAAACCACAACAAATAAATTCGGATACACCTCAATATCGAAGAACACCAATTCTTCTTTTGGATATATCTTTGTGAAGTTTGTGAGCTTCGCTTCTGTCTTCCCTTCATCGTCTCTCATGGTTGACCATGGAATTTGTTGAAATACAGCGAGACAGTAATCCTTGTTGTTCGTAGAGCGAATAGCTCTCATAAATACAGCATGACGCAAGTCTGTAATATCATACTCCAATCCCATGTCAGCTGCTTTCTGAATTTCATGCGCAATAAAATCAATTGTTGGTTTAGTATTCGGATGACTTGGTTCTTTACCTTCAATCATTCCTAGTTGACGCTTTACAAAATTACGGAGCGTCTTTTCCGTATATGTGATTTCTTTGATCTGGTCGTACATCTCTCTATCCTTCTTCTCCTTCAACGGTAAGCCCGACGAAATATGAGATAGCTGGAGGTTGTTAGATGCTTTATCAATTCGTCGTAAAGAGGCTTTACCTCGATACACTTTGATTTCAATATTCTTTTCGACCAAATTATCCAGCTCATTCACGTTACCATCATAAATATAATGCAGGTGAATCCCTTGCCCAGATTTTGAGACCTCCGCATAAGTCGGTGGAAATTTAGAAGCTGCCTCTTTGTTCAACTCCAAATTCTTTTTACCGTTCTCATCCTTCAAATCAAAATCAATAATAACATGATTGAGTGGAACCTTGACCCAGTGTAATTTGTTTGTCTGAATATCCGACAGCTTGGTCACGACATTATCCCATTTCTCCGATGGGTTGCCATTTCTCAAAGCTGCTTGTGCTGGATAATCTGCTGCGAGTTTATTAAAGACCTCATTGTGGTGGTCGAACTCCAACCAATTATCAGGAACAACCGTATCATCCGCTTTCGTTGTACCAACGACTCCTTCAGGAAATGCGATGTTCCATCTAAACCCTTTAAAATAATTATTGACGCGGGTGCCATCAACATGACTGTCTTTCAGCATCGTATCAAAATATCGAAGTGCTTCGCGTTTGATCGTTGCTTTGTATCCATCCGTCTTCCATCCCATGTCTTCCAAGTACTCACGATATAACTCACTGATTTGTTTCAGTGTAATACCGTTTTGCATATGGATAGCATTGCTTCGAATGAAGTCAAAGATATGGTCAGTCTGTTCGGCCATGTCTACGTCGAAATAATCGTCATAATAATCAAATCCTAATTCTTCAAACCTACTAATAGCCATGTGAGCAATATAAGGCAGTTCATACTTAATCTGACTCATCAGTTGATTATACTTTGTATGACTAACCTTCTGTCCACTTGGGTTCACAACAATAGCTCTTCGAGTAATACCCGAATCTACGTTACGAACTTTGTATCGTTGGTTTGAGGCTGTAATTAACAACCCAATAAATTTAACGTCATAAGGCTCTTTGAATTTCTTGTTGACAGATATGGTTTCATGACTTGTCAATTTCAACAACGGAGTGTCGTTATAAATATGACTGATGTCCGTATCCTCGTCAATCAATAATGGAACCTCTTGTATTTGTCCTGTTGCAAATTGGTCTGCACTTGTCAGCAATTTCAAATCAATCGTTCCACAGTAATCTTCAAACAGCATTCGGAATATCTTTAGGACCGTTCCCTTACCGCTACCTTTCGAACCATACAAATACATGAACTTCTCAATCTTGTACATCTTGTTCGTAAATAACGCTCCCATGAACCAGAGGATTTTGTCTAGCTCTTTTGGAAGATACAATGTCCCTATCAATTCCTTAAACGCAACCGCTTCTCCTTCTTGCGGTGAATAAGTCAATTGCGTTGTTGCGTAATCCCTTCGCTGCATCTTGTGATCAGCAAATAAAACTTTCTGGTTGAAAGAAATATCACTTGCTTCACAAGCTTTACAGAAATCTGCAAATAAACGAAACTTACCAGCAGATGCTTTACGAATCTCTTTTACATCTATTCGTAACCCAGGACGACCATCTTCCAATTCTCTTGCTCTACGCCAAAGCAAAGAGTCAATATCATAAAATAGGTTCTTCTGTTTCGTGTCCCAGAAACTTCCATTCCAATATGCGTAAAACTTGGAACCTTTAACTACCAAGTCTTTTGCGTCGCCAAATATAAAGTCAGGAGAAACCTCATAATCGAGCGCTCGATTATTGGAAGTGAACTTTTTCACAGACACATCTAAAAAATCCACTAAATTCTACCTCCTTGTGCTGCACACAGTTTTTGCCCTCGATTCCCTATTGTTATTATATACAGTTCACTTTTCAACTCATCCCTAATAACAATAGAAAATGGGAGATTTTCCTGTGCGATTTCGGGTTTTTTAAGTTTTCCCCATGTTTTTTCGTGCAGTTTCACTCAATTTACCTCAAATATTATAGTACTCTAAGTACCTGCACAAAAAATTTTCATGTGTTGAAGCCGATTTTTCGGGCAGCAAAATGAGGCAAAACCAGCAGTTTTCCTAAAATATCCAGGCAATTCTACCATAATATCATAGGATTTTCTCCCAATTTCACCCCATAAAACACCCGTTTCGACCCTACTTTTTGTCCGTTAACCAGAGGATTTCAACAAAATAATGTCCATTTTTACCCTTAAATCCGTGCTCTGCAATGCGAATTTGATAGGTAAAACCATGGATAATCGCCTCTCCAACAGTCCCAAACAACCCCATAAGAACCGGATTTCGGTCCAAATCCATATGCCATCCACGAAGCGTTCCGTCTGGATTCTTCAAACTAACCGCATCATGATAGTCTAATACCATAGGCTTTTTACTCATTATTCTTCCTCTTTTCCTTTTATCGCAGCGTCAAATTCCCTATCGTTCAAGTAATAATGATACGAGAGAATATGCTCTTTACGAATAACTGCTTTCTCCATTGTTTGTGCGGTACGACCATACACAATGGTTACATAATTGTCAGTCATAGTAACTCTTCGAACATGTCGAAATACTTCTGGAAATTCACCAATCGTAAATCGTTTCTGTTCTTGATATTCTCTAGAGTAGACAGGCACCAATACTTTAAACTCAACTTCTGTGTTACTCATTAGCGAGTTTCTCCTTAGCATCCTTACCTACAGTCGTTGTGATCTTACCATCAGGTTCAACAGTAAATGCAGGTTTCTCTTCCAGACGTCCATCAGGAAGTAGCAAATACCAACCATCGTTGTAACGAATAAATGCGTCTGACTTCATATCGCCATTCGTAGCTTCCAAGTAGTACCAGTTATCATAGTATTTAACCCAACCAGTAACCATCGCTCCACTACGGTCGAAGTAATACCATTTACCATTGATTTTCTTCCAGCTAGTAGCCATATATCCGTCTTTATCAAACCAATACCATTTACCATCAGTGTGTTTGACCCAGTCGTTAGCTACCATATATCCATTCGCATCGAAGTAGAACCAAGATTTATTCTCCTCAATATATTCGAATTTGCTTGTAGGATAGCTTCCATTCGCATAGACGAACCAATATCCTTTAGAGTCGCTGTTCCATCCAGTCTTCACTTCTTCCACAACAGCATCTGGATTAGTCAAACGGTATACATAGAAATATGGACGACCTGCATACAACCAAATATCATCATGGTCATTCACAGTGATTCCATCAAAGCGGTAGTTACAGTGGATGATGTTGTTTTCATCAATAAAGATACCGGTATGTCCACCAGCACCACTAGAATATCCACGACGTCCCCAGATGAAGATATCCCCACGTTGAGCGTCCCATGGAGTGTTCTCTGCAATCAATGTATATCCATTATCGATCAACCACTGGTGTTCGTATTCAGTATTCACTGCCCAACCAGCAGATGAAGCTCCACCTGAACGTAGAGCGTAGTAAATAGAGGATGAACAGTCGTAGCTGTCTTCACCATCACGGTATTCCATACTATAGCTTACTTGCCCTTTACGAGCGCTCATCCATGCAATAGCAGTTTCTGTATTAATTGTCATTTAGTTTCTCCTTTTAAAAGTTTTTCTGTAGTTTCCTTTGAAATTTTTAATTGTTCACAGATTTCATTCCAGGTACCCGACTCAACATAATGAATAGGATTTCCATTCTTATCGTATTCTTTACGTGATGTAGGCCCTAATCGAATTTCTCCAGTATATCCATCATTACTCATGCACATCACCCTTACTTAAGTCAAATTTTGGATTATAATTCCTAAACATTGATGATTTTTCGTCTGGAATTCGAATTTTAGTATTTAGTTTCTCATCAATTTGCTTGTACAACTCGTATAAATATTCTGGAGCTGGATAATGATGTCGCACGCCGCTTTGTTCTGTTACGATGAACTCAACCGGATGTGCTTCGCCATATATAATCTCAATGTCTTTGATATCATAGTAAGTGATTTCTTGTAAAGTAGATCGACAGATCACAATAACAATAGATTTACTCATGTCGTACACCTCGTTTCTCAAATACATCTTTAATAGTTTCTTCAGTAGCTCCCGCATATCTTAAAAGATCACGAGAAACCATGATAAAGATTTCAAATTGCATTCTATCTTTAAGCGTATCTACATATCTACTCGTCATCATCGTCCTCCAATCCCTCAAAGATCTCTTTAATATCTTCTTTCGGCACTCCCAATTCTTCCAGTAGTGACTTAGTTTTCATAAGGCCTTTTCCAGAACCACGTGAAGCCATCACGATAACATTACTATTACCGCGCGAACCTTTTATCACAACTCCACGAGCTTTATCTTTTGCTTTGGTCATACTACGACCTTTGTTACGATAATATACCCCGCGTAAGATAATTCCACGAATCCATTCACGCAAATATGGTGGGATGCCAGCATTACCCATTAAGACCTCCATGTAAGAAACGACATAATTAGGATCGAATTCATTGTCGGTAATACATTTTATGATACGTGAGGTGTCATCATCAAGATCCGCCGGTACCAATATTTCTTCGTCTCGTTGTTTCATCAATACGACACTAATAATATCATCAGTAACCTCTTCGATAAACTTCTTAAGATAGTCTGTTGGTTTAACGGGTTTATCAGAGGCTTCTTTTTCTTTATTAAAATCCGTAATATAGTTTTTGATAGAATCGATGACTAATCGAGCATTTTTATCAGAAAGAATACGGAATGATGGAATATCTTTCACATGATCGATAATTTTATATGGATCTTCATAATGGTCTATTGCGCAGCGTCCAATATTATAGGTATAATGTTCAATTCCACCTATTGTAGGAAGTTCGCCTCTCTCGCTTAGTTGCCAAATACGATTCGTACAGTCATCAACGTTCTCTTTAATATAATCGTAGAGTTCCTCTGCCAATTGTGGTTCATGTACAATTTCAGGACCTAATGGTGTAAATGGAGTTCCTGGTTTTCTCCAAAATTTCATTGTATCTTTGACTGCTTGCATATTGTATCTAAAGATATCTACAATATCCGAATGGTCATGTTCTTCACGAACGACTTCCTCGCTAGCTTCGATTAGTTTCTTCATTTCCTCATCTTCTTTGTTAGGGCGTACCTGTTCAACCTTATTGTATTCTTTCATACATTGAGATTTCAATGAATTCTTATGATTTTGTGAGAAGTTAGGAAACACATCAATATGTTTCTGAAGTTCTGATATTGGAATATTGTTCTTGATAATTTCTTTGACGGTAGTTTCCGCAAAATTCACAAACTCATGATATTGCTCTTGGTCATTATAGCCCCATACATCAATTCGAGAATATAGCTCACTTAGCATTCTATCAATATACATACCAATAGTCTCCTCAGGCAGCTCAGTTTCTATTTCAGCCTCTAAAGATTTAAACCCATTCTCGCATTGGGTCATTTGCCAATTTTCACCTGGAGTTCTAAATATGTGCGCTCCATATAATGAGTTAAGCATACGTTTGTGATATAATTCATTATACTTTACATCAGAATCGTCACATGTTTCGATTAAATCCTTCACCGCATGAAAGTTTTTATTAATAACATCATCTTCCGCCTGTACACCTTTCAACCAGCACGCAGTCATCGCAGCATAGTTAGATAGGTCCTCAAGGGTGTCTAGGAGGCTCTCAGAGCCCACCTGCTGCGTTTTAGACTCATCCGTGAGGGATTGTAAGCGGAGCATTTTGTCTTGCATACGGACCAAACTAGCGATGATTCCGAATTTGTCCAAAGACTCCTCGAATGAGTTGCCATAGTCGTGATTTTTACGACAGAACGTGTCATATTGTCCGTCGTATTGCGTTTTCATTGTTGTTGGGTTTAATTTAACCATTATCTTACCTTTCTGTTTAGCACATATCCCATTGATTACTAGTTTCTTTTTGACTATCATTTGTCTTATAATATTTCAGATCAATATATTCTTCTGTCATAACATCTCCTTTAATATCCACATCCAGTTCCAGGAGGATATGCTCGATTGAATTTCTCCATAGATTCAAAATATTCGATCAACGCTATGTTTGACATTGGAATATAAATAGCCTCTCGGTTGTCATCATCTAACTCAATTTTTAGTAGATTGATTCCTTCAGCTAGGAACCCATAGTGTTTGACATCTTGATAAAGATGAACCGCAATACCTCTCCCGTTTTTAGCCTCTTTATCGTCTTTGTACTTAACATATAGAACACCATTATTTTTCTTACTCATACCAGCTACCTACTTTCTCTCCATTTTTTAGTTTATCGAATGTGATAATATCACTGTTTCGGACTTTGAATGTAGTTACTGTTGAACTTGCTCCTGGCATAGCAAGATAGTGGATAGAAATATCACCATCCACTTTCGTATCTACACTAATATCAACCACCGATCGAATTAACTGGTCTCTAATACTGCCAGATGATCTATCATACCATCGAAGAAACACATCTATTGTATCAACGGCTGGGATTTTCTTTTTAGTTGCAGCTTCTACTAAGTCATCAATATACTGTTCATAGTCTGCTTTTTCTTGATACACTACCATTTTGGCAATGTTATCTTTTGGAATATACGTCAGTAGACCTCTCACCGTTTCGTCAGAATATTCCTTATAGGATTCAATAATCAAAAAGTCATCTAAGAATTTATACCCAGTTACGTCGATAAATAACGTTTCATCATGCGCAGCATTGTCTTTAAACTCAATATCGATAACTTTGAGTTTCTCTCTGTCTTGTTCCATCAGTCTCTCCTAGTTCAAAATATCATCGGCATAGTATCGCGCAATCAATCCTAATTCGTAGCATGTACCTACAAATTCATTTAAATACTCATGACGATCATCTTGTTTTACTTGACCTTTATTCTTACGAGTATTCCAACTCGACAACGTAGAGAAATCAAATTGTTCAGCGGATTGCACAAACACACGGTACAAATAAATGAGAGGGAATTGAATCATCCCGTCTTTAATTTGTAATGAAGTCATCGCTACATTGTTCCATCCGAAGAAATAATCCGCTGGATGGACCGGTTCACCAGCAGCTTTTCGCAAGTCTGCTACAGTAATAATACCTCCGCTACGGAGAATATTCAGCATAGAATCTAACCACATCGCCAATTGGTCTTCTGCTGTAACTGCGATACCCATTTCCGTTAACTGTTTTGCTTGTTCTTCAAAATGTTTTGCCTTAATAACAGGTACACGTGTAATTGGATATTTTTTGTTGTTTACATTAACGCTCATTTTCTTTTCCTCCTTCGATAAAATCAATAACTTCTTTCAGATTATTTTCTACAAATTCGATGGTGTTATGTTCATCAGTACTAATAGAATGATTACAGTCAAATCCTAAAATAGTAACATCTTTAAAATTTTCTTCATAAGTAATCCCGCCATGCATGATACCATCAATATCATCTTTAAATTGTAATTCGGAATTTGGAACAACCACATAGCCACAGTACCAAGTGGTTCTAATTGGCGTAACATCTGCACCAAGAGAAAATAGACTGCGAATATCTTTCTCCAAATAACTTATCTTCTTAATATGACACTCATGTTTCTTATATTTAAATTCTTTTACTACATCAATCATTTTCTTTCCTACTTTTCAAATAGTTCTTAACTTCTTCTGCTAATTTTTTCTCATTCTCCTCAACAACCAATGGTTTATTAAGGTTCGACTTGTTTCCTCGTAATCCAATACCAAAGCGGTCTGCTAAAATAATGTCTTGATTACTATGAATATAACGAGCGTTTGAGCGGAACGACTGCTCCGCTCCGTCAAATAACACTCTTGCAATCATAGATTCAGCTGATAACATGAATTCCGTTAGTTGTGGTGCAATATACACCCGCTCAGATTCCAGTTTCAACCGAATCATTTCAAATTTGTGTGTCTCGAGTGAGTGTGCCATATACTCATCATACTTTAGACCAGTATTCAGCAGTTCACAAATCACTCGTAATAGCATGTCTGTAGATGGGAATACTAATACCCGCAAGTCCCTTGGACGTTCTGACAAGATAAGATATGGATGTAAGTATCCATCAGTCCCTACAAACAAATCAAACGGCTCGGGGATATAAATACTGATATTCGGGCCATACCGAAATCCAGTTAAAAAACCTCCCCCGAGGAAATTTCGAGATGCGTTATCTAGAATAGGCGTGTAATGGTAGGACTTACGAAATCCCTCATAGAGAATATGACTCTCTGCTTTCTTTACGTCCACTCTATCATACGCATCAAAAAATGCCATGATGTTTTCAATCATCTGAATCCCTCCAAAACACTTTGTCATTAATATATAATCCATCATTCGGAATGTTATAGATAAATTCCTGCATTCCAAATGACCAGATCTTCAAATCAGGATTGAATAAATACATGTGATGGATCTCACAATGCATGTTAATGACTTGAATAGCTTTTTCAATCTCTCCTTTAGATAGTAATACAAATAATCGATCCAAGAAGAAATCTCTAACAGCTATATCTTTGTCAATAATACAAATATAAGGAGCGCCAAAGGCAGCATCCTTCACAATGAAAAACGGACTGCCCGCATCAATGCTACCTTTGTGACGAATACGTCCTGAACGATTGAATATAAATGAGAATCCATAGAGCGGAAACTCAAATAAGGCATCTTTCTCCATTAAATAATGGATGACACTCCATCGATCACTCTCATAATATACTTGCTCCATGTCAAATGAGGAATCCAAATAGGTTGCTAGTTTGTACCAACGAGTTTCATTATCCTCTGGATCCAATTCTCGAGTCCAGCTAGATAATAACAACTGTCTTTTCTCAATATACTCTTCTAATTTACCTTCTAAACTCGAATCCATTCCCATGTTACGCAATAGAAATAACGCTATCGCGCACTTTGCTCTAGTTGTCCATCTCTTGATACGTTTAAGCATTACTTATCTCCTTCAATCCCAAATACGAGCGGCATTTTGTCATCTACAATCAGACTGACTGCGTGGTTATGCTCGTGCCATAGTGTGTTAGACTCATTGTATTCGTTCTCCGGAATATGGAATAGTCCATAAGTACCATCAGCATTCGCTTTACCTTGACGATGATGTTCGAAGAATGAAATAATGGTGTCGTGAATAACCGGATCCAAATCAGATTTTAGATCAAGACCCATAGTATCTAGAATCCAATCAGCATACTGCTCGACAGTTCCAATATTCGTAGCGAATTGCAAACGTGTCGCATAGTAAATAATCGCTTCACCAATAGAAGCCCAGTCTGAATAAATGGTGCCAAATTTGAAGTATTCTGTACGGTCACGAATAATATCATCACGTAGGTTATTGTCTCCAATATTCTCTTTTGTTGGAATATACTCCCATGAGAATAAGATTGCCAAGTTATCACGTAGTTCTTCGTTCTCAATTCCGGCTCTATCCATTACCAATGCACGGTAGTAATCGTATGACTCTTGTGTATTGTCGTCATAAATACGTTTATCGTGCTCCATATCATTCACTTTCAAAGCTTTAATTTGTGCTGTCATTTCCCTTGTTTGCTCTATAATATCATTCACAGTGCGTTTGTCATCACGGTGGTTTAAGAGCTTTGTCCCTTCTTTAAACTTACGTACGTATTCATATACGTTTCCTTCAATATCGTAATGCTCGATTAACTCTTCTGTTAATGGATTGTAGTCAACACCAAATTTCTTCTCATATGGTGTCAATTCACGTTGAATATCTCCTTCCGGAGTTTTATACCAGTCCATTCCATCGTCTGGTAATCCCTCAATCTCACGCTTCGCTTTGTCGAATTCTTCTTCACGCGCTTTATTTGCTTCTAGTTTTTCCTCCACTTTCTTAGCCTCGGCAGCAGCCACTAGTTCTTCGTACGATAATCCTTCAGCTTCTAGCTGATCTTCTTCCTTCCACCATTTGTAAATGCGATAGGCGCCATATCCAGCGCCCGTCACACCTACCAATGTTAAAATAACTTTGACAGGAGCTTTCATTAGTTCAATTCCTTTCTAGTTTTCTTAGGCATAAGGTCTTTGAAATTAGTTGTAGCATATAGGTTGCGTGGTGTCTTCCAGCGAACGTATAGTTGTGCTTCATATTCTTGCTTGTCATCGTTCCATACTTCATGCGTATCCCATTCCAAGAAGAATCCATCTCCATCAGTCCATCCAAATGGTAGAGCAGCTTTCGGTACTTCAAATCCAAGCGCATCCAATACTTCTGCAAATGTGATCATACCTACTTTGGAAATACGAGCGGTCATTAGATCGTCTACTTCACGTACCCAAGCTTCATTGTATTCTGGGTCATCCGAAGCATAGTTCGAAGAGTATTTAAACCAGCGTCCATAGAAATCGCCTTCATTAGGTATGATTGATTCCACTTCAATTTCTTTACCATCGACTTCTACGGATTTAGTTTCCAAAGGTGCGTCAATTTTCTTGAATGTTTCTTCATCTAATACAGTCTTCGCACGTAGACGATAACGAGCATGTTCTTCTGTGGCCATCGCAAGCGCAGCTGACACAGCCTTCAGACGATTTGTTTGGATAGCGAAACCTAATACAATAGCTGCAGTAGACGCTGTTGCAACTGCCACAGGTACCGCTACATCTTTCGCAATATCCATTACTACTTCTTTCTTAGAATATGGGATGTTTGCTTGATCCAATTCTTCGTACTTCGCTTTGGTCTTTTCTAGTTTCTTACCAGATTTGATTCCTTCATATACAGAATATCCGTATCCTGCAAGACCAACACCAAGTAAAATAAACGGTGCATACTTCTTCGTCAAGATTTTAGATGTAGTATATGTTGTTTTAGCTGCTGCTTTGATTGTTTTAACGTTTGGTAATTTCATTTTACTTTCCTCCAAGAATATCTTTAGCTGACTTTTCGTCGATATAGTTTTCACACAATAATGTGAACGCTGCATAGTGTTCAGATGTGAATACGGAATGTCCACGAATCTCTTCTGTCTTATGAATATGATCAATATGGTCAAATGCGATTGTCCATCCGTGATCAATTCCCTTAGTGTACACAATGTTTCTCAAATCTGAGAATAACATTGGACGATTTTCTCTACTTTTAACCTGTGTTTTTGGATATAGTCTAATTTTCATGTAATTTCTTTAACTCCTTTGTGATTTGTTCATACGTTCTATCGATCATTGCGTCAATGACATGCTGCTGTTGCTGATGACGAATAAATAAGTCTGGCGTATCCCAGAACTCATTCACATAATATCCCTCATCCCTACGGAATAGGAATACCTTTTTGTTGTGTACTATAATATAACCTTCCTGGAATTCGTCCATGCTTTCAATGTCTCGCCATGTATCAACGTAAATTCCATTCTTTATAATAATACAACCTAATTTAATTTCCTTTGTTTTCATTTAGATTGTCCTTCCCACCATGTCAAACCAATAAATATATCAATGGCACAAATAAATATAAACGCCCATACGGCTTGTATTTGTAGGTTCAAGATTGCCCATAGAAACGCTGAAAAGGTGAGCAACGAGAAATTAACCAACAGTATACATAAACCGATTATTATTCCTACAATGAATCTCATTTGCTTTTACCTACCCATAGTACCGCCAAAATAATCCAACCAACGGGTGGTGTGCATAACAATACAAGTGTTCCAATCATTTTTTTCATTTTTACTTTCCTCCAAAGAATACTTCTAGCACATTAATATAATGTTTCTTTTGTTCGTTGAATTTATTATCAACCGTTGTTACGACGTCTCCGTCTAAATCGATATCCATTAGTTCGTAAGATATGCCTTTATTATTCATTTAGTTTTTCTCCGTGATACTGTTTAATATTACTTATTTTATCTAAATCTTCATAATATAGATTTTCAAAATGTATATGTTTAGCTGTGAGTCTCTTTAAAAGTTCATCGCTATCAAACATCTCACACCTCCACAGGCATAGGGAATTGGATTTTAAATCCTCCGCCACGGGCCGCCACAATACGTGCTCCTGCTAATCCTTGACCGCCATTCGCAATGGTCCAACCATAAGCTTGGTCTGTAAATTTAGATGGTTGATCTGAGAGTTCATAGAAATCCCCAACGGTCACCACACCATATGTTTCCAAATTAGCCAAGAGAATGTTGAATACTTCTTGTGCGTCTTGACGCGTCTCGAATACAATTTCTTCTACGAAATTTGATGCCGTGCGGCTACGCTTCGCATAAGATTGCGTATAATCTTTTTGTCCTCCGCCTCTCCATGAGTCTATACGAGTGACATTGTTTGGCGTGCGTCCCCAGTAGTTCCCAGGATTCCGTCTGTGAATATAATCATTCCCAAAGATGGCACGCTGCACAGCAGATATTGCTACATCAGCTACAGTATTCTGAATACTAGGTACAATAACCTCCGTAAACATATGAGTAGCCATACCACGAAACCCTTCTTCGCCGAAAAATACATTGCTCATCCATTTACCAACACCAGGTTTTCGAACCTTACCTTTGGCTACTGGCTGAATATGTTTCTCTAGAGCTTCTCCAGCATCATCCAAATCCACTCGTTTCTGTTGTACTACTTTATTGTAGTCAGTCTTTGTCATATTTTCCTACTTTCTATCGTTGCGGACCAGCTTGCATCTACTGGATCCATTCTCTTACTTACTCCGGTTAAGGCGTAGTATTTCTCGCCTCGATATATCATCAAATCACGATATACATTTAATTCAGTTGCTAAGTCCGCTAGAGTCACATCTCGTGCTCCATCCAAAGGAATAATAAAGGTGTATGACCCCATTTGATTATTCATAACGCGGACAGCTCCATAATCTTCAAGCATTACTGCCATAATTATTCGTCGCTAGTCTTTTTGTTTTCGCCTGTTGTATAACCCCACACATAATGTGCGATCCCTACGATACCTCCTGTCAAAAATCCTGACACTCTCACATCTAATCCAAAGAAAAATACCATGGCCGTATAGCACATAGCATAGATTAGTCCTCCTGATAATAACATCAACACAAAGCCAATTAACGTTTTCACTAGCTTCTCCTTTCTAATTACAAAAAAGAATACCGAGAGTAATTCTCAGTATTCTGGTGAAACGGTTATTCGTTAATTTCGAACTCTCCGTCAATCACTTCGCCTTCAACCTCTTTACGATTCTTTTGAATATAAGAATCAACAGCTTTATAGACTAGAACTCCTCCGGTCGCGATTAATGCGACTTTACCAACCTGTTTGACGACTGGTCTCCAGATAGCAGCAGCTTCTGCGCATTTATCTAAAAATCCTTTATCGTTCTTGACAGTAACAGCATTGTCTACACTTTCTTGTGCTTCCGTTGCTAGTTCTTCTACAACCTGTTGTCCTTGTTCGACAACTTCCTCGATTTGGTTTGAAACGTTTTCCATTGACATAATATTGTCCTCCTTTTTCTTTTATCGTTTCATTATAGGCCATGCAATTTCTGCGAATTACAGACCTTCTAGACAAGATTCTCTACTAGCAAATGGTTTCACTAGTACTAACCCTCGTTTCTTTCGTATCTTATTAATTTCTCTGTAATCTTCACTAATTCGATACTTCAACCATTTTTGTAAACTCATTCCATCCGCTCGGACTGTGAATGAATAATGGATAGGATTTGGAGCTGGGTGTTGTATATCATTAAAATAGACCCGCTCCATGCTATCGTATAAGGCATTAATATACGCCCTATCGCTATATGGTATGCTACTCATTGTCATCCCTTTCTAGATGAATGACATAATGAGTCTTTGGAATGGATACTTCCACTTCTTTATCACAAGAATGAAAAGCATTTGCTAACTCATTCATTTCATCATCCGACAGTCTCAAGTGAATATGGTGTTTCATGTTAAATAATCTTCTCCTATAGTTTTTCTAAGCCAGGTGAGAGTATCCCACCCGTTTGCATCTACTCGGTCGTAGATTGTATCCAAAATATCTAAGAAATATCTGATCTTTTCAGGGGCAACCTTATCATCTTCGTGATGATCAAAAGGTTCGAACCACAGGTTTTCGCCTATGACACTGAGTTGATCGTCATAATAAAAGCCTTCGGCAAGGCAACTGACTAACTCATCCACGATTTCTCTTGTGATATTCCACAAACAGAGTCGTGAATCGATCTTGATAGTCTCATCGGGCACCATTAGTAACCCGAAAATATACCGTCTATACTCCGTGTCTAATCTTCTACGACTCCAATTACGTATCAAACGCTCAATATACCAATCGTCTATGAAAAACATCTCTTGTAACGGTAGGTTTTTAACGTTAGCTACCACCGTATCATAGAAATCACCTTTAGACAATATGAGGGTATATTGTCCTGTAGAGTTCATCGGTTCAGCCTCCATGCTCATTGTATTCTTCTACGACTTTGTCGTAATATGCTCCAAACTCATCCTTCAATTCTTTAGCGCTCATATACGCTCTCTTATTATCGGGATTAGTCTCGATACGATCTGCGGTCTCGCTAATCAATTCGTATAATAATTTGTAGTTCTCATGATCTACATCATGATTACCAAATACAGTTTTGTAATAAGATGTCTCCAACATCGATAATAGAATATTGTTTACAATCTTACGAGCGATTCTAAAGTAATATAAATCCATATCCAAAATATGCATCTCTTCTGGTAGAGTCATAATGAAATGGAAATATTGTTTGTAATCTACTTGCGCAGGACTAACACCTGTTTCGGGATCTGTGTCTGTCCACGCAGCGATATACTTGTCAATTTCTTTTTGTGGCATCAACAGAAAATCATCTAACGGCATGGCTTTCACCATATTAATCACCGTTTGTTTGAATTCCGCAGATGTCTTAACAATTGGTCTAGTCATTTTTTACTCCTGCGTATAAATCGTGATAGTGTTGTTCAATCATTTTGATTGTCGACATACGTTTAAATGTACCATAGCAATACATTTTGTATGTCCATTTACCATCATTAATATCATATGAAAGTTTATCCATACTCATAATCAAACAGCGCTCAGGTAATTTATACGCTAGAATATCTGGACCATCAAAAATGTTTTTTAGATCTAGAATAATTACATCCGAATGCATTTGATGGAAATTGGTATATCCATCCATAGCTAGTTTCTGGTTATCCGTTGTGATACGGATACAAAATGATCTTGGTGATTTGAATTTGTCTACTGACACTCTGTAAAATGGTTCTGCCATTATCTTCTACCCCCGTAAAATTTTTCAAAAAATAGTTTAAGTACGTCCATTTTTGAATCTAATTCATTATTTCCACAACAATATAGTTTATAGTAATATGTGTTTTTAGAGTCATCCAAAACAATTGGATCAATATCTATAATGATGAATTTATCAGGATATACCTCTATTTCTTCTAAAAATTTTTTAGTTTCTAAAAATTCAACATTATCTCTAATACATTTATTGTTCTTAAATGAATCCTTTAGTATTTTTAAATCGTCGTTTTCTATTCTCAATACAAAAGCATTTTCGTCATTTGGACTTACATGTCCTGTTACTTTACACAATGAGTTTATCATTATCTTACCTCCAAAAAAAAGAAAGGGATGCGTAATCCCTTTACTTAAATAGTTTTGATCCAATTGTACTCCATAGTTTGGAACCAATAATATTGAATTCCTCGAATTTCAGAACAGCACTTGCTCCGAGAATATCCACTACAGTCTTGAATAATTGTTCTGGGGTTACCTGATTCTTATACTGTTCATTCTTAACAGCAATAAGTTTCGCTAACTTCAGATTTAAATCCTGGACTTCAGCGTTATCCTCCGATAGTGCTATCTGAATTTTCAAATTCTCAATTTGATAATCCAATCCATCATACAATACTAACATAGCTAATTTATGCATAGTTTTACCTTCCTTTCATTATAGCATAGGGAAATCCTGCGGTCTAGGTACTTCTATCTGTTCGAGCGTTATGACAGTAAAACATTTATATACAGAATCTCTATATAATTCTTTAGAAATACGTGTCAATTTATATGGTCGTCCACATAATTCTGCAAATATGATCGAATTTGAATTGTAATATTCATTTTCTAACAAATCTGAATGTAATGCCTCAATTACCTTCATATGTGAAGGTAAATACGGTTTAATTCTTAGATGGTCTCCCCGGTGTTCCACGTCTTCACAAGTATAATGTGATATTGGAATAGAATATACTTTGTCATGATATTTAATAATCAGTCTACTAATCATACTATCACCTCAAGATGGACAAACCATTTTTAGAACTAGATTCACACTATCGTATTGTATACTATTGATTACAAAACTATAAACAGATATCCCATTTAAAGATAAAATTGTGGTAGATGGTTTAATCATTTTGAATGTTTTGTTTGACTTTATAACTATATCATTAATAAAATCTTTATTATACGGAATCACGACTGCTAATTTGTTAACTATACCATCATTTGAACAATATGGTCTCTCTGTTTCATCTAACAATAATGGATCTAGAAAAGAATATACCTTATCATTAACGTTTATAATAACACGGTCAATCATCTAATTCACCTCTAAGAATATCATTCTGTTCCTTAAGAAATAGAGATTCACCTAACTTACCTTCTTCCGCAATCGCAGCATTTAACTCTCGATTCATACGAGAGTTACGACGATTTAGAAACAAATATGCAATAGCTGTTAGAATACCTGTTCCGGCCATCATAACCGCGTTTGCGATTTCTTGACCTGCTTCTCCATCTCGTAAACCACGATAATATGCTTCTTGCATATCTTTATCTTCAAATTCCACTTTCTCAATCTCAAATAAATTCTTAAACATCACTTAGCTCCTTCTTAAATTCCACTTCTTGTAGGGTCTTGTCTAGTATTTTTAATATAAAAACTAGATATGAAATATCTCGATAAGGGATCCATCCCTCTTCCATAGCCATTATAGTATCTAACATATGTTCCATCGCATATCCCAATTCGACAATAGATAATTCCAGAGATAACATCTTTACTTTATGCACTTTGTCTTCTGCCATTTTTAATTTTGAAATATCTTCTTTTAAAATAGGAATACTTTCTTTAATATCCTTTTGTAAACGTCGATTAAAAAATAACCATGTAATCCATACAGGTCTATTCTTCAGTTTGTTGCTGTTCAGTATATACATTTTCATCATCCAATCTAAATAATTTATCTAACTCTGGGTCATTTTGCATAGTAATATCTAGCGCAATTTGACCACTTCTTTTAACACGTTTAACGCCTTTTGATAATACAAACATTCCTAATGCCGCACTTCCAAAATAGAAAGCCCATTTGGTGAGATTTTGTTCCCAACCTTTAAGAACTTCAAGTCCTTGCAGTTCTTTTTCATAATTTGTTCGAATATAGTTTTCTGTTTCTTTACTCATTTCTTTAATTTGAATTCTATGCATAATCTTACTTACCTTTCCAGTATATTTAACAAAAAGAAAGGAGAATATTATTCTCCTTTAAAGTCCCAATAGTTTCAAGAATGCTGTAATTAGTTTAAATCCTACAACCAATTTAACAACCTTAAATAATTCGGCTAAAAGTTTCATTTTATTCTCCTTTCTAAAATCCTTCATTACGAAGTTTTACTAAAACCTTCTGTAAAGTTTCTAGTCGTGCGTTGTGATAATGTTCATTATCAATATATCCTTGTTTCTTAAGCTTTTCAATATGTGCTTCTTCCATAACAGCATATGCTGATAATAGTCTAAATCCAACTTCTCTAAATACTTTTCTGATCATTTTAGTGATCCTCCTATAATTTTATTTCATTATAGGGTGTGTAATTCCTGCGACTTTACCAATTCTATTTTAAGAATATCCTCCTGGATTTGAACAATATCAAATTTTGTTAAATCATTCCAAGAATTAAAGTAATTCACTAAATCTGTTCTTGTGTGAATCTCTGTTTCAGAATTTGAAAGAGTGTTGAATTCATCATTCTCATCAAAACCCGCTAATGATGCTGTTGAAACACTATTTGCAACCTTGAATAGTACGTAGTATCCATTCTTTGGCAAGTAATATAACCAACAAATAACACCACCCACCTCTAGAACTTTAATTGGATTTTGTCTATCGATTTGCGTTGGTTTAGTATGAAATTTTACTTCTGACATAATAAGTCCTTTCTAATATCCTTTAGATAGTTTATCGAATGATTTTACAATTTTATCTAAACGTTCTTTTAAAATTTCAGGATTATATGCGCCATTCATCATATCTTGCATGGTAGCAGCACCGTGAGCATTGAAAAATGATTGAGTTGCATCATTAGCATCATTGGATGCTTCTTGTGTCTCAAATTTATGTACTCGCGGCAACGAAGAAAGAATTGTAACAATTAATGCTCGATCCATAGGATCAGTTGTTCGTGTATAGTCATACATAATCGATTTAAGAAATGATAGTAATACCATATCAGCGCTACTGTAATTCGCCATTTCGGGACGAGTTACGAAATTAATAGGATTCATTTTCTTTTCCTCCAATCTTTTAAATCCTTGTCTTCTTTGTATATTCGATACAAAGTAATGAAACTAATACCGATTGATATTAGTGATAAAAATAAAGCCATAGTTTATACCTCCTTCTAATGACTTACCAAAGCATACCATTGTTAAAAACTGACAATAAATGAGGCTTCCTCCTTAAATAATTATTTATGATATGCTTAGGAAAATCATTTGGCTTTATCTTATCGAAACATACCATCTAGTTTTAAATCAGTAAAAAGGTTTCCTCCTATATATATTGATGATATGCTTTGGTAAAACAAAAAAGAAAAGGACCGATTAATTCGATCCTATTTCTTCATTATAAATCCTGCACCTATAGTCAACGCAACTGCTCCCACAGTCACAGCAGTATTCACAACAGTTTGTCCAGCTCCTTTAGCGACTTGCATTGTAAAATCGTCGTCTTCAGTTACCTCCAATACTGTTCCTTCAAAACTGTAAAATGGGAATAATCCTTTGTTTAACATTTTAGTGTCCTCCTTTATTTATTCATTATAGGATGTGTAAATTATGCGAAATCAAAAAAAGAAGAACCACATTAGTGATTCTATCTGTTTATTCTATAAAGTCTTCCATCTCTGTAAATGCTTGTGTCCAATGTACGTATACACTGATAACACCAAATACAATCAAGAATACTTTACCAATAAGCATCATGATTTCCATAATTAGTTCTCCTATTTTTTCATAAATAATTTAGCATATCCACTTACGACAGCAATAGTTCCAATCATTAGTGTACCATCGACGATCCCTTGTGCTAAAGATTTTGCAACAATACCTAAAGTACTATCACTATACTTCACCTCAAGTGGTGTGTCTTCATAGTTTACTAATCCAAAGATTCCTTTGTTGTTCATGTTAGTGTCCTCCAATAATTTTATTTCATTATAGGATATGTAATTCCTGCGTTTCTTTTAGCGTACGATAGGTCGGAATATCTTTATCTTTGAAATATCCACCATCGTTGCTAACATCTAACGCTGGAATATTGTTATCCCCACTGTCCAATAAATCACCTACAGTGTGTACATAGGCTTTGATAGTGCTGAAAAAATGAGGAGCATCGTTCTTTGTGACATAAATGGTTTGTGCAGTATGACCTTTAATCGGTTTTGGATTATGTACACGAATACCTTTGAAATAGGATTGGTCTGGGTCAATATACCCCGAACAAATAATAGGAGCACCATTACAAACCATATTTACATAGAGTCGGAACTCATCTGTCTTCGGTTCATAATGACCGTGAATATACTTGTATTCCAACGACACCACATTTGGAATATGTTTAGTTGTTCCATAGCGATGAGGATTTTTCTTCGCTGTCTTACGTTTCTTACTTACTGGCATGTCGCCCTCCTTTTTGAAAAAAAATAAAGAAGAGAGGGAGTTGAACCCTCGACCCTCCGTACGATGCCGGATGCTCTCCCGCTGAGCTATCTTCTTCATTATACACCATGTAATTTCTGCGAAAAAAGAAGACAAAGTCTTCTTACATTATTCTATTTAATCATTAGTTATTTCTTTATAGCTAAGCATAGCTCTAGCAATATCTTGATGTTTACAATAGAAATGTAACATAAAGTCTTTGTCATAAATTATTCTATTAACAGATTTTGTCATTATATTATAATAATTACATACAGAATTAAATTTATCAATATTAACAGTAAAGAATTGTTCATCCTCGTTCCAAAATCCGCTCAGTATAAATTGAAATGATTCTAATGCTATATCGAATCTCCATCTATCTAAAGCATCTGCAGATACATAATCTAATGCTTCTCTAAACATAGTTTCGATATAATCATTCTTTACACCCCAAATATACCAACGGTATGCAGCGTTGTACAATTTTTTAATTGTTTCTTCTTTTAGTTCATGTGATGTAGTCATAATATTGACCCTCCTATAATTTTTATTTCATTATAGGACATGTAAAATATGCGAAATTGAGATTAAAAATCACTCCCGGGGAATTTTTGGAAATTCAAAAAAGACGGAGCCATGTAGACTCCGCATTTCCATTAATTCATATATTGTGAGGCCTTTTTACGTAGTTGTTCTGCTCTATTGTCTTTAGCGTTAGAAACTAATGATAGACGTCCAGCTTTATTTGTATTAAATGTCATAGCTCGACCTCTTGATTTCGACGCCAAATCATACATTTCTGATAATACTGCACGATCTTTAGTAGCTGACATATGTTTGCGCATGGCTTTAAATTGAAGTCTATACCCTTTGGCTTGTCTTTTTGTGACCATTCCATCTTTCTTCAATCGTTTGACAAGTGATTTCATGGTCTTATATTGCGATGCTTCATTACGAACAATTTGACTACGACTCTTAATACCCCATCGCATCCCACGAATTCCATAGTGTTCTATAACATCATTATAAGATTGAATACCGATATAGTTCATATATTAGATTCCTTCTAGAATTTTCCTCCAGCATTAACATATGCTTTAGCACGAGTAGCTTTAGCTTTATTAATATCGTTCTTATAACGTGTATTTAGACCAACATATGCATTACTCATTTTCTTCAGAGCTTCGCCTTTACGAACTCGGTAATCTTGATGAGATTCTCCAGCGGCTTTGTTACGTTTTGTAAAGAAAGCATCATTTCCATATTTCTTAAAGATCTTTTCATCTCCAGTAGAGTGTTTATCTAAAGCTTTACGCTTATCTGATTTATATTTCTTATTCGCTTTAACCATATCGTCAACAACTCGGTTACTGTATTCCATATGTCTAGAACTTACGCTCAAAGGACTTCCAGTCATACCTCGAGTTTTACGACGTGCAACAGCATAAAAATTAGGGTGACGTAGTTTACGTTTGACCATACCGCCATAAGCAGATCCCCAACGTTTCATACGTTGTCCCCACTTCATCCCTTTAACGCCGTGGTGTTGCAAGATATCTTCAAAGCTATCAGTTTGATATAGTTCATTTTCTTCAATAATAATCATAGTTTCATCCTCCGGGATAGTGAATTTTGTTGTTTATTTGACTGAGAATATCTAGCAGTTCATAATAGTGTCCTTTATACTCTGCAAGATGATTCATCAATGTTAATACTAAAAATAAAAGGGTTAGCATACCCACAAATGAGAGTATGCTAATAACCCATAAAATAATTTCCGATTTTTTCATTAGAGATTATCCTTATTGTTGAGGATGTTCCTCCGTACGAGTATTTGCCGTTAGTTCTTGGCGAAGCTGTTGAATCATTTGATCCACTTCTTGTTTTGTGTAGAAATCTTTCGTCTCTTCACGAATAAAGGTAGTAATAACTTGTTTATCAACTACATCCTCATAACGGAATTGTAAAAGGATGTGATCTTGACCGGCAGTATCTTGCCATTTAAGGGTTAAATTACTATCATTTTTTACGATTTTGAAATCATGACCATTCAAAATATAACCCGCCAAACTATCTAGTGTGCCGTTAGTAGCACTTGATAGCACCGTTAGCATTTGATCTAAATTATTACTGTCAAACGTACTACTTCCACCAGTTACTTCTCGAAGAGATGAGAATGGAATTGTTAGTAGTGGTCGAGGGGATATACCATCCGAATAATATGCTACTTCGTAATGATCATCACGTTTAATAAATTGCACGTGTTTATTCCATGTGGTGGTATTTTCTAATATAGTATGTGTAACTTCATTAGATTCATCTGGTCCAT
The DNA here is from genome assembly GCA_963526005.1 of uncultured Streptococcus sp. Taxonomy (GTDB): domain Bacteria; phylum Bacillota; class Bacilli; order Lactobacillales; family Aerococcaceae; genus Granulicatella. The sequence continues at coordinate 29,975 of CAURMP010000001.1, forward strand.
TTAATAGCAACTCATTGATATCATGCGCAGATATAGTGCCGCGATTCATTGCATTTTTAATGAAATTAGTATTTAAAAATTGGTTAATAATACTAGTCGTAAGAGACTCTTTATCAGGAATACGAGGATTCACGTCATCCAAGATTTCTTGTTTAATAGTCTCTACATTCGGTAATTTACCATCTACAATAGATAGAATATCACGTTTTAGATCTTCCACATTGAGTGTGTTATTAGTATTTTCATCTCGATATTTTGCGAGATTTACAGAAGACATAAGACCTCCAACTTTAACAGTAAGAGTATCATTATCTAGCTCTAATTCAACATCTTTTCGCCCTTCTATTTTGATCATATCTAGAACATCACGATATGTTGGATTTTCGTCACTAACATCTCTGGTCACTAATTCACATTCATAAACAACAGGTTGATCCAAAGTACCAATAATGTTTGTCTTGTCATTTCTAATAGCAACATTTGTGTACGCGTTTGCTCCATACAAAAGATTGTCAGGATTTTTGATTTGATTATCGTGGGAACGGAAAGGAATCACCACCTTTAATTCACGTTGTGAATTCATAAACGAGGAACTATTTTCTGTATAACCTTCTTCAGTTCCATTATATACACTATAATAAATGGTGACTGCCATTTCACCATCAACGTCAAAGTCTTTATGTGGAGGTAAAACAATATCAAATGATTTATGCTGTTCTTCCCATTTAAGATCAACTCTAGAATTCCAATCATCTTTTTTAGTTTCTTCTGAAGAACCAAATCTAGGAGCGTAAAATAATAGTAGTGGGTTAAAATCGCCAAAGACTTGAATATCTTTACTAATTGAATGTACTTTTACTAATCCTGGATACTCGATCTGTCCCGATATAGTATAAGAATACGACGAAATAGGTGTTGGTAACATATCCGAGATATTAATTCGGATTATTTTCTTTTCATAACTATACCAAACCGTATGATTTAATCTAATAGTATCAATCATTTATTTATATCCTTTCAATTACGAAATTTTGAATGGCCAAGCAATTGCTTTACCATTTTGACCCCATTCTCCGTCATTCATAAATGAGGATAGAGGTTCACCATTATAAACCATTTCTTGATTAAATTGAACAATAACCAATTTGCCTTCTTCAGAAATCTCTGTATGAGATTCATCGAAGAATGTAGCGATTTCATTACGCTCATAGGTTTTACCAACTTGAAGTTTAGGAAGAAGCGCTGCAAGTTTCTTATAGACAACACCATAGTGAACATTGTCGGACATAATGGTATTGAGAACCATTGCCTCGATAAATTCGTCGCGACGTTTGTTTTCTTGAGTAGACATTGTAATTAGTTTATCCAACTCATCTACTTTCTTCGCAGTTTCTTGGACTTCCCATTCAGCGAAATAAGTTTTGTGGAACTGACGCATACATTTGTCTACGTAGTCTGCATGGTTGCGATCATCCACTGTATGTTTACCAGGTAGATATACAGTGATAAGATTAGTTGGTGTGTCCGTAAACAATTCGAATTGAGTTTTTTCGACTACTCCATTCTCATCAAAAAGATGATAGTGACTTCTGATTTTAAATGAGCTCATAAATTAGCTCCTTTCTATTTATTAATCGGAGGAAGATTAAGTTCTTCTGGCGTTACTTCTTCTATAGAAGCACCTGTTTGAGATTTGATGATATCCAATTCTCGTTGCTTTTCTTCCAATTGTTTTTGAAGATCGGTTACTTGATTTAAATAACCTTCTGCTTTCGCCTCAGCTTCAAACTTCTCAACAGTCACAACCAATAGTTGATTGGACATTTTTGTCAGCATTTTTTCTAAAATTTCTTTATCTTCCATTTTTATACCCAATCTTTCTTTTCTTTGTTGAAAGCCCAATAATATGTCTTATCTGCATAACCATTCCAAAGACTCTTACCAGGCCAGAAACTGGTTTCAATGTTTTGTCCGCTGTAAGTTTTATCTTTAAATAATGGTATATACCATAAGTTATTGGTTTGAGATCCATCATCTACATATAAATACGCACTAGTATTCGTCATGGCATGCGTATTACCAGAAAATGTCACAATACCCATCCATCGAACCCCATATACACCGATACTATCATTTGAATATGGTGATCCCCACCTATAAGGTGAATATAGAGGAGTATTTAACTGATAATTTGTCATTACCGGGGTATATTCTGTATATTTTGAAGGTCCCCCGAATATACGAGTACCTCCCGCAATGCGCCCATTTAATTGGACAGTGATATCATCAGTTTTTGCATTTCGTTTCAATATTTGCATACGACCATTTGACATATACATATACATTTCATTACCTAAAGCGATTCCTTTAGTAAATATGTATTGAATCCGTCCTACAAGAGCATCTAAATCAATCAAATTTGCATTTTTACCAGTAATTTTACCAGCATCTATCCAAGAAATCTTCGCATCATCAATAGCTGCTTTAGCAATTTTTGCATTACTGATAGACCCATCTTTAATCATAGCTTCATCGATAACACCTCTAGTAATATGAGTATTCCCATCAATCTCGATATTTTTACCTTTGATTCGTACACCATTTGGATTGGCGTTGATCTCGGTAGCTAATGAGTTTGGTCCAGATAACACACGAACAGCATACGAGTTACTCAATTGTTTGACCATAGTTGACGATATACCAGTTGCTGGGGTGTATTCATTCGATACAGTACCCCTAACCATCATGATTTCTTTGATACGGATAACTCCAGTATTCTCAATAGCGATCATAAATGGTAATAGACCAGGTGATTCTAAAGCGACATCTTCATTTGGAGTGACTGTTTTCTTGACAGTAACCCAATCTGTGAATGGATTGTTAGATCCTGTTCGAGGATCATTAGCCCTAGTGTCATGGAATACCATAGGTGTTTTATTTAAAGTATGATTTTTAAGAGCAATTAAATAACGACTCTTATTAGGAGTATCTTGCGCCGTTTCAAATTTGATTTTAAAAGAAACTGTATAACTTTCATTTCTTTTAACCTGTGACATGGCGACTGGTAATGATACAACACTCCATCCTGTGAATCCAGAAGATTTTGGAACGGACATCATATACTCATTTTTACCATAAACTCCAGGGAAATCTCCTCGATAACGATTGTTTGCTCCTGGTACAAAGTTTGCGATGGCTCCGGCAAAGGTCTCGGTATCCAACACTAAGTTTGTACTTGCAGAAGAGGCGTTGGTAATAGTCGTTTGGAATGATTGGTTTGTCATAACCATTTGAGCTACTTTAGTAGCAACCCCATTCTCAGTCTCACCAATAGTCCTCTTATACATATTCAGAGTCTGTTCAACAGCTTGGAATTTCGCATTAGTTGTAATGTCAAGGTCTTCTGGATGTTCCTTGAAGTCATTTACAACTTTTGAACGTTCTAACTGAACTCGTGTAATATACAAATTGACCAAGATGGACGGTGTAAATGTGACCTTGACATATATCTTATGATAATCATGTTTTGCTATGAGGGTTCTACCAATACGACGCATATAACGATTACCAGCAGTAATTCCCGCCAATTCGAGATGTGTTCCCCTTACTATCGAAGCCACTCCTTCACGAATCTCATTGGTTCCATCCATATAATAACCAAATACTTCCAGTTTAATCGCGTCTTTATTTGCATCTTGCAATCCATCCATTGCTACATCTAGAGATAAGGTTAGTGGTTCATCTTTTTTGACGGGTTCCATAACCCATTGTCCAAGCCAAGACCAATCACTAGGCGTACCATACGCATGGATAATACCTTTACGTTTAAAGTTGTTAAATCCATGATCATAGTTGTAGTTAAATCCTGTGGCGTTTTGAATGTCCCAATGTGTTGTAGTTACCTTTTGATTTTCTTGAATGCCCTTCATGAAGTGACCATTCTTAAGAAGATTTGTACCGCCATTCTCAATGAAAGTATCTTCAACAGCACTAACCCAGTCAATCACCATATCACCAGAATATAGAATACACTGAGTGATTTCGAATGGGACATTATTTGACCGGTCAACACGGAAACGAATCTGATTACAACGGTTCCAAGCATTGTCATTAAGAGTAATATAACCAATTCTGAATGTTGGATTGGATCCGCTGATATTCATATCGTTAGGTGATGGATACTCGGGAACAACTCCATTAAGTCCCATCAAATAGGCGCCATCATCTGTATACAACTCTGGCATGACTCGAGCATTTGTTACATTTGATGCAAATTTAACAGTGTATTGAAGTGTCAATTTCGCATTTTGAGGAATACCCAATTCTCTAAGAGTCTTATTGCCAACAGTATTATACCCAAAAATAACTAAATAACCATTAGAGTTCAACGTATAAGATCCAGAATGACGAGTCTTATCCGTCCCTTGTAGATAGTTACGTCCACCATATTTCTTAGGTATCTTGGTTTCCACTTGACGGATATTTGTACGAATACCATCGATGGCCGTATTCACAATTGTTTGAGCATTTGTTCTAGCAGTTCCAACAGCATTCTCAGTAGCTGAAGCAATAGCTTGACGAATGGCGCCATTTGTTTGTGTGATACTTGACGAAATAATACCATTAACTTGTCCTGTTAAATTGGAAGTAATACGTTGAGCAATAGATCCTTCAGCTACTTGAATTTGAGCATTGGTGTAACTCTTTGCGCCATTCAAAGCTTCCTCTTTAGCAGTATTTACTTTAGCAGTAATTTGATTTGGAAGAGCTTGTAATGTGGCTTCTGCTTGAGTCATTTGACCCTTTAAGCCTGTAATTTCCTGAGCCTTCAACTCGATTTGTCTGTTGGTCTGATCGATAGATGTTTTAACATTTGTAACATTCTCTCCCAATTTACCAACAGTCGTTTGAAGTGTCGTGAGATTTCGATCGATTAATCGTTTATACTCACCAATAACTTCTTCTAAATCAGTATCATTAGGATGCCAATCAGACAGAATATGAGATTCTTCCAATTGCCACGCAGCAGTATAAATCGTATTCGATCCACTATCTTTGTTGATAATACCAAGAACCGCGTTAGGATTTGACAAGTTACTAGGTGTTCTAAATTTAACCCAGTGTCTTTCCCAATCACGAGTAACATTCCATCCGTTGTTAAAAGATGGATCGTATGCAATTAACTTCATATCAGTAGCGGAACGGCTATGATAAACGACTTGACCACCACCGGAAGATTTCACATAGAATGAGAAAATGTAATCTTGATTTGGTCTCAATTTCACCATATTAGATTCAGGAGGATTTAAAGACAACGCTACTCGAGATGCTGAGTTGATCTTCAACACATTTAGATCTTTTGAATATAATCTAAATGTCTCTCCATTAGCAACAGTCCATCCTCTAAAATCAGTAGGTGGCATTGTGATACTATTACGAATCAAGTTGTTAGTACCAATTCGAAGATTATTGTATTTCTCCGTAATACCATCTTGTAGTTGACGAATATCTCGTTGGGTCTGTTGAATAAGGGCCGACTTATCCGCAAGTTGCTTTTGGGATAAATCCGCAAGTTTATTGTTGAAATCCGCTTTGGCCGCTTCGAAGCTTTTCTTAACGGTATCTAACGCCGATTTGGCACTTGCAATTTCGGCATTAAATTCATCAGCCACTTCTTCAACCGCTGCTTGAGCATCAATAGCAACTCCATCTAATTGACTTTTTAAATCCTCTTGAGATTCTTCGAACTCGTCAAGGGATTCTTGGATCTCTGTTCTAAGATCATTTATCTTAGTTTCTAGTTGTTCCCCAAAGTCATGTGGCATTAACAATATCCATTGAGTTCCATCGAAACGATACATATCAATTTCGCCCTCAGCTACTTCCTTGAACCAAATATCATTCTCCTTGGCCATATCAGCAGGAGGTTCGTCTGGTCCATAGAAGTTTTGGTTTTTACCATTAGCAGAGGTAAGGATTTTATTAACAGAATTGTCGATATCGAAGAACGCATCACTGATAGCTTTTTGGGTATGATCTTTCCACTCAGCTCTCTGCGCTTCAGCAAGACTTGATGAATTGTTCCCATCGGAAGTTGCTACGATTTTGATGATACGTTCACTTAAGACGTCATACTCAATCTCATTGACTGTAACCGTTACATCCGCATCAATCTTTTTGACATAGACATCGATCGTATCACACAATTTGATCTTTTCAAGACTACGAAGCATGGATCTTTCCCAAGATGTTGTATCTTGTAATGGGATCATGTCAACTTCGATCTTGATATTTGGAACATCCACATTTGGATTCTCATCAAAGTAACTAGCAGCTTCTGCCGTAACCATCGCTGGTGTAATGACAATCTTAGTACTCTCTTTGATTTGATCCTGTCTAGCCTTACGAGCAGATTTCTCAGCCTCTCTAGCATTCTTCTTATCAATTTTAGCTTGTTTAGCGGCAGCACGTTTAGCACGACGATCTTTTTCCTGTTGTTGGAACTTCGCGTTTCGTTCTGCTTCTTTTTGTTGATATGCAGCTTCTCTAGCTTGATATCTAGCCTCAGCTTCAGCAGCACGTTGGGCTTTAGACTTCTTAATACCACGATTAGCTTCACGAGCAGCTTTAGCAGCAGCACGTTTTTCTTGAGCAGCTACTCGAGCAGAAGCCCTAGCAGCTTGACGTTCTTCAAATCGTCGTTCTCTTGCTGCTTCACGATCGATTTCTAGCTGTTCTCGTCGAGCTTCTTCAGCAGATCTTCGGGCGGCATCGACTGCTCTGTTATTTTCCCGATCGGCTTTCAATTGGTCTTTACGACTAGCTTTCTGTTGTTGTTTGTAATCATTGAATTTCTTAGAAATATCAATTGGTACAATTCGTTTAACAGAATAATCATTGTAATGATCAGAGAAAATAACATCACCATAGATCGTTTGTTCTTGCTGGTTTTCTCCTTCTGGAGTATATTTGGCATAAGGTAAAATACGAGTGAACTTACCAATCATGTTTGTAGTAATCTTAATGTTTTTAAGATTCTTACGTGGTCTAATGGTAGTTACATGGTCAGTACCTCTTCGCCGATAAAGATAAATGGAATCATTCTCCCGTTTAACTTCACCACCAAAAACACTTACAAGAGATTCCTTCTCGCCAACAAGAGTTGCCCAAACGTTTTGTGCTTCGGATACCTCGAATGGATGTATAGCACTAATATCAGACCAGAATCGATATCGGATATTATCCAATGCAGCTGATCGAATACCTGCCCATGCACTATTAGGATTTGCGCCTAATACTGTGAATGGTTTAACAACGTTTCCAGCGAGATCATCGGTTATAGAAACCCCTTTTACAGTCATATGATTCGCTGCTAAATCAACAGCAGTTTCATAAATACGAAATGCATGTGGTTGATCATAGTCATTTGGTCTTGACAAAATGATCCGATTATGAACGATATCAGTTATCCACTCTCCTTGAAGAGGGTATACCAATTCAATCTCAAATTTTCCATTTCGAGCTTCGGTAACTTTACATTCCTCCGCGTCATGGAGGATGCCTATACCATTAGTACGAAACAGAGTTTCATCTTGTTCGTATAAAATAGGTCTCATACAAGAACCCTCCAGTTTGGTTTAAGTTTTATCAATTGTGGCGCTGTACCATCCGGTTTTGTAATCGTCAATCGATTTCGTGGATCCTTACCTGGATAAAGAACAAAGAAATCTTTACCAATAGTCTTGTTATTAAAGTTGGTAATAAGACTACGATCCTTCGCATAAACAGAATATGTCTCACAATCAATGTATATGTTTTCTCTATTAAGATTTCTCAAGGATAATGTTCGATCGCCAATACGAATATCCAATTGTCCATAAACGCCAGTAAATGAAACAAGTGGTCTAGCAATGTATTGTGTTGGATTTGTTAACAAATATCCATTAGAAACATTAATTTCAGGAGAATTTCTCACGTATTTGTATGGTTGACACTTCAACTTAGCCGTGAATGAAATACATCCTTCATAGTAATACTTATTTTCAAAAGTAAGCTCGGTTAATATCACCATATACTCATGATTTTCATCGAAATACGGTATAAATGCTACCCATTCTCCAACGCCTTGATTGAATAATGTATAAATATTATTACGAGCATCAGATAAAGAAGTATGATTATCTTTATCGGATCGTCCATCGTAGAAACACTTAAGCTCGAATTCGGTTGGCTCATAACCATCATCGTCATAAGCCAACTCTCCTTCGAAAGCATTAGGTGCGATAAAAGAGACACGTCTCTTCGGGGCTACAATATCTGGTCGATCCTGGATAAAGATGTTTAGTTCTTCAGAGTTAACTCCATTGAACACGAAATAACCAGGTTTCATCACCATTTACCAGAGTACCTCCTCGCCTCTTCCTCTTCGATTTTCATCATCGAATTGTTTCATATGTTCTTGAACTTGTTTTGCAAGTTCTTTAGGATTAATTGGGTGTCCACTGTTATCCACAGTCACATTAATATTGTATTCTTTTGTAGAATTATCAGTATTAACCGTCGTTGTTTGACCGGAGCTACTTCCAGGAGAATATACTGGGGTAGGAACTCTAGTAGCAGATCCAAGATTCAATCCATAATCTTTTGGTTTGAACTTATCTAGATTAGATGAGTCAATAACCGGAGTAATAGTTGGAGTGTAGTTCATGTCATCAACAGCAACATCCAACATATCTCCAACTTGGTTCACAGCTCCAGCAACAGCTTCTGCCATTGCATTTCCGTGTTTAACTGCATCATCAGCAGCTGCTGTAAATCCATTCTTAAATGTATCCTGCATTTGTTGGATTGATTTAGGCATCTCTTTATCAATACCCATAACAATACCTTGAGGAATATACTTACCAACAGATTTTGCAAATAATCTTGATGGTGAATGAATTTGAGCGGCAGCTCTAGCTGCTTCATTAGCTTTGTTGATGATTCGTTGAGCAGCAGATTCAATCGAACCAACATTTGCCCAGATACCACTAGCAATACCATCAGAAATATACCAACCAACATTGTATCCATTTGATTTCGCAGTTCCATTGTAACTAGAAATAGTTGACATGATACTATTCATGTTACTATCAACAGTTGACTTCGCAGTATTCATACCATTTTGGATGCTACTATTAATAGTAGACATCATCTGTGTGATGGTATTTTGTGCATTTGATGCAAACTGATCAAATGTCCCTTTCAATTGACTAGTAGAACTTTGGATATTACTATTGATCTGGGACATATTGGATTGAATTGTTGAAGACACTCGACTCATAGAATCTGAAACTGTTCTCATAACTTGATCCAATGAGCTTGACATTTGGTTCGCAACTTCAGTCATTCGTGCTTTAATGGTACCCATCACAGTGTCCATGTTCTGAGATACAACATCTCGAACGGTGTTCATTGAGTTTGTTGTTGCATCTTGGACTAAGATAAATCCATCAGTAACTGCTTGTGCCAATTGACCAATAGACGTTGTCATAGTACCTTGTACGATAACCATTCCATTTAGAACAGCATCATTCATAGCTGTCATTCCCAATGTAGCAGCTTCTCCCATCTTACCAAATCCAGTAGCAGAATCTGTTAGTGATGTTCCGAAGTTTGTTAGGGTTGTTTGAACATTTCCTAGAGATGCGTTGAATAAATCGAATGAAGCCGGTAAAGAACCAATAGCAGTTCCCACCAAAGTGACACCATTTTGAATGTTTGTGAAACTGTTAACAATTCCGTCAAGCAAAGCTTGGACTCCTCCAATTTGTGCTGTAAATAGCATGAATGCTCCAGCAACAATTGTTAAACTTCCTTGTAACTGTTGAATTGGTGTTGCCAATTGTTGGAATGTGCTAGCCACGGGACCGATAGATCCTGAAATAGTTCCGAGACTTCCACTTAATGATTCAAATGCGCTATTAACACTAGGAATCGTACCAGAGATAGTTCCAATAGATCCTTGTAATTGTGCCATACCTCCAGCGAGAATCAACAAGTTTCCGGAAGCACCACCAAGATTATTGATAGCATTGCCTAGGTTCTCGATATCTTGGATAAATCCTTGTAAGTTACCTGCCCAGGCAGAACCACCAAGTCCAGCAATAGCTCCAGCAATAGCGGAAATACCACCAGCGGCTCCGAAACCATGTTCAGAAAGTAATTTGGCGCCTTCACCAAATAGTTTGAAACCTTCTCCTGCATTCTTAGCAGCTTCACCAAAGGCTTTGATAATATTAGCAACTCCATCCAATGCAGATTTAATCGCATTACCGATAGATTCAAATACTTTACCAACTCCTTCAAGAGCAGTCTTAATAGCAGTACCGACAGATTCTACAACAGATCCAACACCTTCCATAGCAGTCTTAATACCAGCTCCGACAGATTCAAATACTCCACCAAGAGCTTCTAAAGTACCTTGAATTCCGCTAAATACAGATTTGATAATTTCACCGATAGAATTAACGATATCAACAATTCCTTGGATAGCTGCTTTAATAACATCTCCGATTGTCTGGAAGATCTGACCAAGTACTTCTAGAGCGGCTTTAATTGTATCCACAACAGATTGTACAATCGGAGCTAATGTTTTAATGATTTCAACAATACCATTTACAATTGTCTCGACAACAGGAGCAAGAATTTCTAAAGCAGCCACAATACCATCAACTAATACCTTAATTGTATCAGCGATTGGTTGTAAAATACCAGGGAGATTCTCGATCAATACGGTTAATACATCACCAATAATTTTAATAATTGGTTCTAACGCAGGAGCTAATTGTACAATAAAGTCTACAATCATTTGCATGATTGGACCGAGAACTTCTGCAATCTTAGTCAAGATTGGTCCTGCTAGGTTTTGAATAACACCTAAGATTATATCAGCAATCACTTGTAGAAGCGATGATAATGCTGGAATCAATTGATCCTTAACCCCCATCAGCGCGTTCGCTAAACTTTGTACAAATTGTACGGCAACTTCAACTGCTACTTGAAGTAAAATATCAAGGTTTTCTACCAGACCTTTTGACAATTCAGTCAACATTTCAACAGCAGATGTAACTAATTGAGGAGCATTATCACGAATACCATTCATCAATCCAATGACTAGTTGTAACCCTGCAGTAACTAAATATGGAACTAATTCCACAAGACCAGCTATAGCAGCTTTGACGGTTTCAACCAATGCAGTAACAATAGTTGGAGCATTATCAGCAATAGATTTAATAAATGCAGTGAAGCCATCCACAACTGCTCGTAAAGCATCTGGAGCAATCGCAGCCAATTCCTTGATAGCTGTTACAAACGCCAAGAAACCAACACCAGCAATCAATACCGAGGTCGCTGCCAGAATAGAAGATATACCAAAAGTTATCAATGTTTCGGACAATATAAGGAGACCCGGCGCTACCGCCTGAGCAAGAGCACCAGCGGCCAATAAGATTGCTAAGTTACCAGCAAGAGCTAGCATTGCAACTCCAACAGCAACGAGGTTAAGTGTTGATAGTAACATAATCGGAACTGTGATGGCCATAAGACCTGCGGCCAATAGAAGTAATTGACCTGCCGCACCAAAGCTTCCAAATTTCTCAAGTAAATATGATGTACCAACCAGTAAACCAAGAGTAACTCCAATAGCAACCGTAGCGGCCGCAATACCTTGCCATGGTTGAGCGGCAACTTGACTTAAAGCTGTTCCGACGGCATATAACACACCAGCAAATACAGCAAGACCACTTAGTGTCTCTAGGTCGATATCCATTTTTTTAATAGCATAAGTTACACCAATAAGTGCACCCATAACTGCTGAAATACCAACAACGGCGACCAACATCTGTTGCCATGAAAGTTTACCGACTTGTTCGAGTGCCGTACCGATCGCATATAATACTCCACCAAACGAATCAAATACATATTTTAGAGATACTAAATCGGATAGTGAGTCTACGGATCCTGTTATGATTTTGACAGTAAATGCCATTGCGAGCATAACCCCGCCCATAGCAGTTGCTGCCGCCAATAAACTCGACCACGAGAACTTGGATAGAATGGATAAGTTCATTGTTACTTGGAACAAGATACCCGTTAAGATAACAAGTGATCCTGCAGCGGCCAAGTTTAGATGAACCCTATTCATCAGAGTAGAAACTAATATCAAGGATAACATAATAGCATCCATGCCAAGTATACCTTTTGCAATTTGTCCAATAGACATGTTCGCCAATGGTTCAATAGATCTAATAATAAGATAGATAGCAGCACCGAGAGCAGCAATACCGAGAGCTGCACCAATCTTAGGTTTTGCTTTCTGCATAATATAGCTAGCGGCTATTAATGATAGTAATAATGCTTCGACTCCGACCATGGCTTTAACTAAAGACATGACCGGAATATTTGCTAGTATTTCAACAGCTTTAACAACTAAATAAATAGCGCCTGCGAATGTTATTAAGGCAAACATAGCACTTAATTTAACTTTCACATCAGCAATAACTCTAGTTGCTGCGGATAATGAAAGTAGAAGTACTGTAACAGATCCAGAAGCGACAGCAAGATTTGCGATATCATAGTTAGCCAATATAGCTACTGAATTAACTAGAGATCTAATTGCAATAGCAAAGGTTATTAGAGTAGCCAAAGCACTCAGCTTAATCTTAACCCCATTTAAGGATCGTGCTGCTGTTGCAAGTGATGCTAATAATATAACGACAGAAGCAACCGCTGGAATCAAATGTTCAATATCAAACTTAGCCAGTGTTGCAACAGAAGCTACCAGTACCCTAGTAGCAAATGCGAATACAGAGAGTGACTGGATCGCTTTAATACTGATCTTGACATTGTTTAAAACTCTAGCAGCACCTACTAAACCAAATAATAAGGCTTCTAGAGAGACCATAGCCGGCACTAAACGTTCGGGATCAATATCCGCAATGGCTTTTACAGACATCACTAATATGCGTACAGCAATTGCCATACCAATCATCTTAATGACACTGGCTTTAGATCCTCCGACATAATCCATTAATTTCATAGACGCAACAAGTCCAAGCATGACTCCATATAGACTTGCTATAGCAGGGCCTAATTGATCTTGAGGTATTTGGGCTAATTTCATCATTGCTCCGGCTAATAATCGAATTGCAATGGCAAATCCGATCATCGTTCCGATAGCGCCCTTAGGTAATTTGGATATGGCACCGAGCACTTTCATGGATTTCATCAATCCAAACATAGCTGCTCCCATACCAATAATACCTTTGGATAAATCTTTCATAGGGATTTTTGATAGTTTGTCAATAGATATGGCTAATAGGAATACTGCCCCTGCAATACCCAATAAAAGCCACACTTTAACCCCTTGAGAGAACATATTCAAGTTTTGTTTAAATGTATCAAGGACACCGCCAGCATCTTCTACCATTTTCTTACCGTCACCAGTGAATTTTGTAAAAGCACCTTTTACTTTATCAAAAATGGTATTAAAGATTGTACTATCTGAATTCTTAAATGCAATCCACTTATCTAAGGCAAATAAACCGATAATGGCTTTGATAATACTTGAGATATCGAATGATATGAACGCATCTTTTAATCCATCATATCCGGATTTAAAAGCATTCACGATTCCGTCCCAAGCTCCACCCATTTTGTTTGCTAATCCTGTTAGAGCTTTATTAATAAAGTCTCCCGATTTGGATATAGCATTAGCAGCTCCTGATAAAATACTAGTAAGGCCTGTGAAAGGATTATTTAATCCCAAGATCTTACCAAATACCGCAGAAATGACAGCGAATATACCCGTAAACACAGAGGCTATTAAATGACCAATTGCCTTAAATAATCCTACTGATTGAATACCTTGTTCTAATCCTTCTACGAATTTACGAATGGCTTCTGTAATCTTAAAGAGTATAATAGCAAAATCTTTAAAACCGGATCCATCTCCGCCAGAAAATGCACTAAAAAATTCACGTAATACTAATGTTACAATCTTAAATAATGATGCTAAAATAGCAAACACATTAGCAATAGCTTTGCCCATGTAGATTAAACCAACATGGACATTTGTATTGGCACGTAGCATTTCAAAGAATTTTGATATGCTATCTGCTATATTCTTGATGGGTAATATGACCTTATCAGAATTTTGTCCAACGGAGTTAAATCCTGTGGATAATGTTTTAAGTGCCCATCCAATTGTCACAAATACATTGGCAACGGCCTTACCAACAGAAGCCATAGTGGTCATGAAATTGGTATTATTCTTTAATCCTTCGGTAAATTTTTCAAGACCTTTAGTGAAATCATAAAATACTTGCGCATTTGATTTATAATCTCCGATTACCGAACGGAATCCTTCACGATATTTAGTCATGGCTCCGAATACAAATTCAAAACTGTTTTGGATAGAATTAAAGAGACTCTGTTGTCCTCCCATATCTTTCCATGTTTTTAACAAGGCATTACGATAGTTACCAAGACTTAAAGTCATTCCCGTAACTGCATCTTCATAAGTTCCTTGGTCATCATTGAAGAATGGGTTTACTACTTCGCCAATCTTGGTCCACATATCTCGAGCTTCTTCGAATCCGCCCAAGAAATATTCCCAAGTAGTTGCCCATCCAGAACCAATGGATTCTTGAACAGTATCAACCAATTGTCCAAAGGTTTTTACTTTTTGAGCAGCATCCAACATAGATTGGTTTTCTGCAAACTCATTTAATGTTTTTATTAGGACTTCCGAAGTCAACCATCCATCTTTAAGTGTTTCACGAAAGGCTTTTGATTTGTCAACGGCAACACCCATATTTTCGGCGGTTTTTAGTAAAGCATCTTGGAATAATTTACCACCCATACCTGCAGCGACAACGGAGTTCCAGTCTTGAAGTCCTACTCTACCGGCAGCAAGTGCTTGTGATAACTGATACATACCAGTAGATGCTTGTAATGTTGATGATCCAGAAGCAGCCGCTAAATTTGAAATACCTTTAATGGCAGATACAGATTTGTCTAGACTAACACCTGCAGCAGTAAACGTACCGATGTTTTTAGTCATATCAGCAAATGAATATACTGTTTTATCGGCATAATCATTCAAATTTTGTAAAGCGGCAGATACACTTTTCATACGAACACTTGAATCTGGTATCTCCCATTCGGTATTCGTCATGATTGTTTGAATAGATCCAAGTTTATCTTTATACTCGCCAAGACCATCCATAGGACCTCTAAAGAATTGTCCTGTGAAATTCATAGCTTTCTGAATTAAACCACTCAAGACATTCCCGACTGCCACATTCATAGCAGTCATAGATCCGCTAACAGAATTAGCCGCCTTCTCAAATGCAGCAGCTAAAGGCGAGGCATCGAATGCTACAATTTTATTATTTAGACTATCAATTGATTTGATAGAATTTGGAAATCCTTCGTGATTATCTGCCTTCTGGAAAATACCTTTTAATCGTGACAAGATGTCAGAGGTACGAGAAGTACGATTCTCGACGTCTGCATTCATCTTATCAATTGCTTGAGCAGCTCCAGACATGTCAATACCTTGGGTGCTCTTTTGGAAAATTCCTTTAAGGCGAGATAGTAGTCCCTCCGATTTTGTTGTTGATTTTGAAATTGTGTCCAACATCGTTGACATATCAGAGTCAATGTTTTGCGCTGCTGACTTTCCATTGACAGTATCGAAAGCTTTCTTCAAACGATTCAAAGCATTAATAGTATCTTCTACGTTTTTAGTAAAACCTTTATTGTCTAAGGAGACTCGAGCAACTTTTTCGTCTACATATCCGCTCATAGTTTACCTATACTTTCTTTTTAGATAATTCTTTAAACATCTTCAAAGCATCACTATTAGCTGCATCGATAGCTGCTGTTTGTGTTTTAGCTTTCTTATTGATGTTCTTAAAGTTGGTAGAAATTTCTTTTAATTTTTGTCCTAGAGATTTTTTATCCTTAAAGCTAGCGGCTTTCTTAACTTCTTTCTGAGCTTTTCTAGCTGCCTCTGCTTCCATAGCTTCTTTCATTCGACTAGCAAATCGTTCTGTATCTTTTCTATGTGCTTCTTTTACTCGATCTGTAATTTTCTTACTTGCCTCTTTGATTTTGTTCGTATTATTCACACGAATATCTCTAGTCTTATCTTTCAGCTTTCTACTAGCTTCTCTAATTTTATCCATTTTACCTTTTTTCGGTAACATATTCGATTCTCTAATTTGATTCATTGTATCGAGACCGGATTTAACAGCATCAATTTTCTTTTTTGCCATTAAATAATTTGCGCCTTTATAACCAGCATAAGCTGCTAAAGCAACTCCACCTACAATCGCAGCTTTTTTCAACTTCCGTTCGACATTTGATCGTCGAACAGCTTTCTGATATGCAGTGTTTTGGTCGTAACCTTTAGACATATATTTATTTGTCAAATGTGTCACACGATTTCTCTGACCCCACTTCATACCTTTGATTCCAAAGTGTTGTATGGTATCATTCATAGAATATACTCCTTCAATATTTTATCGATAGTAGCTTTATAGACTTTATCGATTGTAGTATCAATATATGGTTGCGGAGGAACATATCCTCCCGTACCAGTACCGTGTCCATAGTGAATAATAATAGCAATATTAACATTATCATTCACATTAGTATTTATAATTTCTAGTTCTTCCCCACGACTGGTATGTTTAATAACATAGTCCCAACTATCTGCAGTTTCACCAGAATCTTTTGGAGTAGCTGCTTTTAGAGCAGCAACTATTTTCTGACCAAGAGGATCTAAAGAACTCTTACGATTCTTCTTAAGAAATTTTTCAAGATCATCAAAAGATCCTTTATTATCAAAAGAAAACATACATTACCCCTCTTTCAAGTCTTGTTTACGTTTATCTTTTAAATATTGTTTGTATTCTCTGTAAGAGTCTTTTAGATCTCTTCGCTCTTGTTTGTATTCTCTTTTTGCCCCGTATCGACCAGTTAACTTATCCAACGCAAATGATCCTGCTACTCCAGATACACCATATTTTAACATATCGGCATTACGTCCTGCCACACCAAGAGCTAAAGCAGCAATGGCAGATTTTTTAAGAGCTCGACTATATAATTCCGGTCGATTTTGTTTATATTTGATTTTAGCATTACGTAATTTACGTTTATACGTATGATGCCCTTTTACTCGATCAACTAAATATCGTGATCGTACTCCCCATTTCATACCTTTGATTCCGAAATGTTGGATAGTATCAATAGAGGATGTAGCAATATATTTATCACTCAATCAAGTTTCCTCCTCTGTTCTTCTTGACGTCTACGTTCCATGATGACACGACGATGTTCTTCCATAGCTTCCGCTCGAGTCATCTTCTTAGGCGGTTCTTGTAGCGAGCCAACACAATTTAATAACATAATGAGCTTATTCAAATTTCTATCTTCCCATGAAAACGGAATATGATTCAATGCCATATGAGCATAAATTATCTCAGATGTAAATATCTTCTTTCTACTATATCCAGCTGCGGCAGAACCTTGTGATTTTGGTAATGTTGTAGCGGATGGTGTATGCTGTAGATATGCAACGATAGCGTTATAATTTTCCTGTGATAATTTTGTAACGTCTATGTCTTGATCGCAGATACATTGGATAAAATCTAATATGTCCTCAGGGGTAATATTGTCAATATTATCTATGAAACGTTTTTCATGTTTCGTTTCCCACTTGTCAAGATTTTTAAGCGTGTATCTAAATGTCACTTCTTGACCCGGTTCAATAATAAATTCCTGTTTATCATCATCCCATAACTCAACATCATCAATTCTCAATGTCAAAAACTCTGACGCCATAATATTCACACCTCAAAAAATTTAAAAATAAAGGAGGCGTGCATTGTATACACGCCAACCCTTATTAAGCTGGAGCAGAGACAGCGTTCTCTGCTTTGTTCAAACCACGGATATGTGAAGTAATTCCTGTAACGAAATTTTCTAACACTTTACGAGTTTCATCGTGGAAGTCTTCGATCAATGCTTCATAAGCAAGTGATTGTACGAACTCTTCACGAATTTGTTCATTCTTAATGAAGCGTTTACCGTCTTCAGAACGAACACCATAAGCAGTTAGGACAATATCATTAAGCAATTCATACATCTTTTCAAGATTCTTATCTTCGATAAGTTTCTCGATGTATTTCGCCATATCTTCTTTTCCGTAACGACCTTGCAATGCTACAAGTTCCATACGGCTAAGATTGAAATATAGAGTTTCGTCCTGGATGTTTCCATCGAAATCTTCATACTTTACTTTTTGTTTTAACATTTGTGAATACCCCTTTAATTAATAATTATGCCAACATCGCAATAATTTGTTGTGGCGTTGGAAGATACGCATCACGTGATTCTGTTCCGTAAATAGCTTCTTCAATTTTAGCCAATTTAGCAGCATCAACTTCTGTGGATGTAATGGTTAATACAGAAGCTGGTTTCTTACCAGGAATTGGAACAGGTGTTGAAGTAACACTCCATGATGGGTTTTGTGGCTCTGGACTATCATTGACAGTCGCATGTGAGCGCTCAGATGGAGCAGCTTTACATCCGTACCACAAGTGAAGTTTGTAACCGTATTCATTACCTTTAACGTCGTTACCAAGAATTGATTTGAACGCAAAACCAAATGCTTTACGGTTTTGTTGATGTGCTGTAACACCTTTAGCAATTGTAGCCATACCATCACATTCATCAAACTCTTTTGGAGAACTGAATGCTTCGATAGTACCTTCAAATTTCTCAGCACCAGTAAGTGACAAGTATTTAATGTTGTCAGCATATTGGTCATTTGATTCTGCACCTGATGGAGATTCATTCGCTGCAGTGATACCATTCCAAGCTACCCCACGAGGATATGATCCATCGTCTGCTTGTACAAATAGAACCGCATTAGAGACACCAGTCTCATAAAAGCGTTTTCCAAGTTCGTCAAATACTAATTTAGCCATTTGATAAGCCTCCCGTATTAATTGTTAGTAATGTGTGATTCATATTATCACTAATGAATTCACTATTGTAATAGCAGTATTGCTCTTCGATTAGAGCTTCAACCACTGGCGATTCGACACGCTTATCAATCACAGTAATTTGATACTCTTCATGAGTATGATATCTAAGATTATCAGCATGTCTTTGACGAATTGCTTTTCTCCTGTAAATAATACAAGGATATGTCAACGTCGTCTTTCCTGTGGGATTGTAGTAGAGACTATAGCTCTCGCCCGTTTTCGCTATTGCTTTCTGAATGCAATCCCGGATAAGCATTCTCTTGCTCATTATAGACTCCTCCTAGATCCACAAAAATTCTAGGCGCTTTTATGTTGTATGAAACAACTTTCCATTTCACGCCTTGAAATTTAACATAAAGCAGATTTGCAATATGTTTCATAAGAAATTGATTGGCAACGATAGAAAGCTGGTTGGTAATTGTGATGTTGTCTATTGTAGATTTGTCGCCATTTTGACGACCGTATCTATTCTGAACGACATCACCCTTGATAATCTTAGATACCAATTTGGGTTCATAGACATCAGGTTCTACCTCGACATCTTTCAATCGAAAACCAGCTTCACCGCTGAACTTCATTCTTATCCTCCAGGAACTCCTGTACGAGCAGCTTCAGATCCAGCTGCAGCACCAGCTGCTGGTTTGAAGTAAACTGCCGCTTTAGCACGAGTAAGGGCACCAGACAAGCGAGTTTCGATCAAGTATTTCTGTTTGTTGTAGTCAATATCGAAGTGTTCGAATGTGTTCACTTCACCACCACGGTTAGTACCGATTTGGTAGTCAGCAAGGTTGACCATAATCAATTCTTCAGGTTTCAAAAAGTTTGTTTCAACGATTTCAGCCACACCGAACAATGAAGCAAGATATTCTTTAGTTGCGGGTTGTTGGCCACCAAATACCCATTGTTCATTCTTGTTACGCAAGAAGCGAAGTTTTGTCAAGAATAGCGGGTTGATGTACAATGATGGCATACCTGATCCAAGCATCTTAGTCTTTTGTTCAGCGACTGTTTGGAAGATATCCAATAGCATGTTTGGATTGTAAGTTGCTTTGATTGTGTAGAAGTCATCATCTTTTGTGATTGGACGAATACGATCTTCTTTAATTTTGTTTGCGTCACCTGTTTGACGACCATCTGACACCAAGATTGCTTGCGCAATTTCATCATTCAGTTTGATACGCATTTCTTGGTTGAAGAACGCAGCAACATTCAATTGTTGACCAATATCGATAGCATCGTCACGGTCAATAGATTGTTTTTTATAGATCGTTTGAGGATCTGTTTTACGAGAAAGGAATGAGAGAATTTGTTCTTTCTTCTCAGTTCCTTTGATGTAACCTTTAGCGCGAAGTTGTTCATCAGTCAAGTCAGAAAGGTCTGTCATGATTGATTTAACAAACGCAGTAGGAACTTTAGTTACGCGGCTAAGAATATGTTCTGTAGCAGTGTTAGGTGAGTAAATTACTTGAACACCATTTTGCAGTTGGTGATCAGGGAACAACAATTCAATATTGTTCATTGAGTGTTGAAGAACGTCACCATTTTCCATTTCAGCAAGTACTTGACCTACTTTACGGCCTGATTTCTGAGCGGCTTCAAGAGCAGCCGTCAATGAATGACGGATTTCTTCATCACGATTAGGTGCAGATTGTTCGAATGCATTGTAGTGCATAGTTTGTCCTCCTAGGGCAGATTGTTCAATGTTGTTATCTGAATCGGTATCAGAATCGACTTCTTCGTCATCAGATTCAGCAAGTTCATTAAGAACTTCAGTTACACGTGCATCAACAGCTTCATCAAACTGTTCATTCACAGTTTGTTCCATGTTTTCAAGGGCTTCATTTACAGAAGCTTCTGTAAGAATAGCAACGGCTTCTTGTTGGTCTTCGTTAAGAGTCGCCAATACACCGTCCATAATGTCTGCTGCTTGATCATCATCTGCGTGTTGAATGCGGTCAAACAAACTTACTCGCTCTTGTCCAATCAAGACATCATTTGCAGAATGTAAAAGTTGATCACTTTCCATAATGATTCTTTCTCCTTCATCGGGATTATCCGAGTGCGTTAGCACTTCAGTAATAACAGCTCCCGGATTAGCTCCGGCAACTACAAGTGATACTTCATAGATGTTACCATGGATTACGTCATTATTCGGAGTACGCTTAATACGGTTAGCTCCAATCGACATATGCCAGATATCTCTATGCTGTACAAGTTCTTTGGCATTTTGGGCATTTGGTGTATTATTGAAATAACCTTGTCCATAAACGCCATCCTCCGCATGGTGCAACAACACATGACCAATGATATTTTCAGGCGTGCTTGGGTCATGAGACCAAACAAGCGGAACCTTCTTTCCATCATTCTCACGGAATGCTCCATGACGGATCACGACACCATCGGTACACCGCATGTCGTTACGGGTTACATAACCCGCGAAATCATACTTGGGATGTTTATCCATTATACGATTTACCTCCATCATTATTTGCCGCCATTTTGAAGATCCTCTTCACTGTACTGAGGTACTTCCTCATAGTACTGTTGACCATCAGGGGACTCGACCGACCCAGGTATAGACACATCTTGTCTAGAATCCGAAATATTAGGATTATACAATTGATCTGCCATTGGATCATCCATAGGACCATAACCAATGACTGCACGGAATTCATTAGAAGTAAGGATTCTATTTCTAAGAAGAGAATCTCCAATTGTTGCCAACTGACTAGTTGGAACCAACTTGAATGGATCACTGTATGTCACGATGCGATGACCTTGGGTATAGCCAGTCTTCGTGATAAATTTTCTTTGAAATTCTTCTTGAATTCTAGTCACAATCGGATCGATTGTTCGCGTATAATAGTTTTGCATCTGTTCAGCAGTGGCAGTACCATCAAATACAGCTTTTGTCAAACCGATCTGACTAAGCAATTCTTCAGTCAAATATTTAATCTCATCCATAAGATTAGAATTGATTTGTCGATTCAACTGAGTAATCTTTTCATCTGCTGCAATATATGCAATCCCTAAATTGGAATCCTGCAATTGTTTCTCAATATCTTTGACGCGTCCGTCGGCTTCTTGTTTCTTAATATCATTTCGGACCGGAACTGGCAATTGGAGAATCATGTTCCATTTGTTTGCTACAGAATCCAAATCTTGTTTATCAAGAATTGATAATTTCTGAATTAAACGATTCATGGTAGGGTTGTCCGTTCCTAGAATATTAGCCAATGGGTTCTCAATGATCGCACACATTCGTTTAGGGATAATAATCTCTGAGAAATCACCCTTGTTTTCGTTGTATACTTTCACTCGAACTTTTGTAGGAAACCATTCGATGACCTTACCAACTCGCATTGCTTTGATATCATACGAGTCAGAATGCATAGGGTCAACAGTTGCCTCAAGTGGAACTGCCACAACGACACCTTCATCAAATAAAGAATAAACCAAATCATGGAAGAAGTCTGTGCTAGACTGATCCGTATTCATCTCCACTTCAAACAATCGTTGAAGCGCCGAGTTATATTGAACCTCTTGGTTCTGTTTATCGGCAGCTAATTTGACGTGTTGAAATTTAACCATAGATGCATCCATAGCAATTCGGTTAAAGATCATGGATGAAATTGATGATCTGGCATATGATCTTGACGGAATAGCATTATTTGGATTTAATGCTCTTGGCTCCGTTGTAAGTTGATATTGAGTTTGTGTTTCTACCAATGATGGTTTATTAGTATCGTTGGTAAACATTGACCAAGCATGTTGTAGTCCATCAGTAAAAATACTCATATACTCATACTGGCCTTTCTATACGAATAAATCGAGGTTACGTTTATACGCAACCCAGGCATCTATTAATGCTGCAACGTTATCGATCTTTTCATCGGCACGTTTTTTAGACAATTTATAGTTACCGTTGTTATCTTGGATAGCGACGGCATTACCCATCGCAAACTTCATTAGTTCTTCATCAAATATGAGAAGACGTTCCATAGCCAAGTTTTTCAACTCACCCATCGGAACAGATTCGGTTTTGGCACCTTGAATAACTTTCTCGACACCAAATTCACCGTTATCTCGGGTCCATCTTTCCACAAATTCTCGAGCATTATACGGGTCAAAGCCAAATGCATATACGATATATTTGTGTGAATAGATCATTTCAGTTAGGTCATCATACACTTTATTCAAGTCTAAGACAACACCATCCATTACAATTAACGTTCCTTCAGCAATCAGTTCATCATAACGATTACGCATCGCTGAAGTTAGTTTCTTGAGTTTTGATTCGCAGACATAAGATCTAGTTTTTATACCAAATCGTCCACGACCAAGTGGAAATAGAAATGTGAATGCACAGAAGTCATCCCCTTGTGAAAGGTCAGCACCCATTGCGCATTCAAGACCATCGAAGTTTTGGGGTCTATGTGGAATTGTTTCTTCATACACAAAGAAATAAGTATAACCTTCAACTGGGATACCAAAACGTTTAGCTAAAGTATCAGCTCTTGTTGCAGGTTGATTTTCGGCACGCTCTACTTCATTTCTGTATGTTTCATAAGACACTGTAGCACCCAAATTAGGATTAGCTTTCAACCACATATCAGGATATGCAACTTCACGAACGTCATCTAATCGGTAATACCATATAGACACGTGGGGGTTGAAATATCGTCCTTCTAAAATGTCCACCAATTCCATCTTGATAGTATCCCCTACCCCATCACGAGCTGTACCTTCCGAGGAAGTAGCTATGATGAGATAGTTCTCGTTCTTTGAGGCTCCTTGTTCAATGGCACCAATTACGTCCTCTCGGACTTCACCAGATAGCCATTCATCGACAGAGGCGTATTTACAACGAAGACCTTGAAGTTTGTCAATGGACATCGGTCGGATCTCCAATAGACTATTCGTTGCGAAATTCTCTACACCCTTTTTAGTGGATGCCAAGAGCTGCTTCTGGGTTAAATTCCCAGTCATTTTAGAACCCTGGACCATGTAGCGAATTAAAGGACCTTTTGCGCGACTAAGAGCCGTTCGGAATGGACCCATAATTTCTTCGGCTTGCTTCATGGTAGGAGCAGCGACAATCTGGTGGGTTGTAGAAGTATCAATCAACAACATGTAAGCTTGCATGTATGTTGAATACAATGATTTAGCGGCACCACGTCCTACTATCAAGTATTGTTTCGTGGTAAGTCGCTTGAATTTTGATTTTGTTTCCCATTTACCGAGCTTAGGATTGTATACCTTATCTTCGGAAATGTAGAACCAAGCGAGGGCGCATTCTGCCCATAATTTAAAGGACGGTAGAAGAGTAACATCACTACCATCTGTCAGAGTCATCTCATTTTCGCAAAATCTAACAAAGCCCTCAATCGCTTGATTATCATAGTAATAATCCGGTGACTCAATCAAGAAGTCGATTCGGTTCATTTCCAGTGACACCATCCGATTGACCGGAATTTCACCTCTAAGAACTTGTTCCTTAAACTTCATATACTCTTCCGGATATGCTTTATTCGATAATACCAAAATGTTTATCTCCTATTTGAAAATTTTCACAGTTTCATTAAACGCATGTCCAGTATCTCTACCTAATGTGGCAAGGTTCTTAGTCAATTGCGAGTAATTTTTTGGATTCTTTGTTAGCAAATCTTTAGTGATTGTCTGAACAGCAGTATCTCTGATAAGTTTACCAGTTTCTCTACCGAATGAACCAAATGATTTTTGGCCACCAGGATTAGACAATCGATTTGATCGTTGAACCTGTTCTGCGAAATCGTTCTCCAAGCGCAATCGATTAGTTGCTTCTCTCAAGTCATGAGAAGTCATCATATGTCTACTATGATACTTCTTATTCCAAGCAGCTCCTGCTTTACGACTTGCTTTTTTCAACTGACGCATCTTTGAACGCTCTGATCGATTCTTACGGAATCCCCATCGCATTCCTTTGATGCCGAAGTGCTCGATGATATCATCGCTTTCGTTTCCTTTAATCGCGTGGAGTAGTTCTGGATTCATTAAGTCGTTCTGGATCATTAAACTTCTCCTTTTGAATGATTATACGATGCGCTGTGGATTGAAGAGATTTCTCTAAAGAAGTTAACACACTCCCTGCTGGAGGATCAAACTTGAGACGAATATTAATGTAGATGAATTGTTTAACCAATCTCAAAAGATTTTTATCATCAATATCTAGTAAGCCTTTCCATTCTGCATCAGTATTCATAACAAAACTGTTATTTACGAATGTCAGTTGTGATAGCTCACCAATGATACCATCTAATTCCATGATTAATCTCGAATCAAATCCTGTATCTTCTTCTGAAGCGAAATCTAACGTTGTCTTAACATCGTTAAGAATTGTCATATATCCACCTCACCATAGTTTAGTGTCTCCAGGGCATCTTTCTATAAACACAAGAGATGGTTCATTTGTTTGACCGTAATGAATGATGTTGTGAGTTCCATATGATGTTGTAATCAATAGGTCGGGATTAAGAATAATTTCTTCTCTCCATTGTAGTATATCATCCTCAATAAGAGGAATCATATGATGTACTAAAGGAGGTCCTTCTATCTCTACACCAGGAACGCCCAAGTCATAACCCATATCACGAGCTATAACTTCTTCACGTAAATCTCTCCACATTCTAGACTTATAAAATTTATTTGAAATTTCTCGAGGCGATTGATAACCTCGATTTGCTAATGATAGAAAGTTCAATCTATCACCAAAGTCTTTAAATTCTAAAAGTTTGGAATAGCTGAGATCTCTAAGAATAGAACGTTGTTCGTCTAGTTGAAGTATCATAGGGTTTCTGACGGAGCATAACCACGAATAGCACGAATAACTTCTTCGCTGTCTCCTTTACCTTTCACTTCACTGTTCAACAATTCAATCTTAGAATCATTCAATGTTTTCTTGGATCTTAGATTTTCCAACTGGAGTTCATTTTCAATTGTACCGTATCGGAGTAATGCATTCAAAGTACTTGGTGCAATAGTTCCATCGGCTAGTTGTTTTTCTGCCAAGTCGAAAGCTTTCTTTGTGAGTTTCTGCATTCGACCATCTGGCGTTAGTGCTTGTCGAGGTATTACCTCATTATTTCTTCTCCGGCTCATATAGAGATACCTCCGGAGTAGAAGTTAAATCCTGAAGTCGGCGTAATTCTTGAACTGAGTGTTCAATATAATCTTCAGCTTGTTCCGCTGTTAATTTTACACCAGTCTCTTGAGCGAAGCTTAAAAGTTTATTCATAGCTTCACGTTTCTTGTCATCATTCGGAATCAGTACTGAATCTAGTGATGATACAATGATCATTGCACGGTCCGCCAATGTCTGAATTGACTTGTTGTGTGTAACTGCTCCTAAGAGCTTTACAAGATTTACTACAACAGGCGCAACAATAATTAATACTGTAACAACATCAATAATTTTGTCAATGCTCATTCTTTAGATCCCTTTCTTTTAATTCTTCAACGTAGTCGTTTACGATTCTTGTAACATAAGAGTTGTATCCCTTTTCAGCATACTCGCCGTAAAGAGTTAAGACCTCATTCTTAGATAATCGACCAGATTGAATACCTGTGATGATTTGCAAACGAAGAAAGTCTCTCTCTTGGTTCCTCTGCATCTCTTGGAAACTCGTAGTTAAAGCGTTGAGTGTGTTTTTAATACCCTCAATCTCTTCATTCTGTTTCTTCTCCAAGTTGGTCCACAACTTCTTGAAGACTTTAACACCGAAACCGATGATGGAGGCGCCTACACCAATGTAAACACCTATCTGTGAAAGAACTTCAGGAGATATTAACCACATTAGCAACGCTTTGAGGTGCATATACACATCATCGGGCATAGTTAGTTCTCCTTTCAAGTGACATCGACCGCAGTTTAAAAGACCTAAATTGGACTTTTAAACCCCTCCGGAGAAATTTCAGAGTGGTGCGGCGATGCAAAGGGGTCGGGAATTTTCGCGACCCTCCCCCTATGGGGTGTCTAATTTTTTATTTTTAAATTAAACTTATTATTCTTCACCATCATTTGTAGGTAGACGGATTGGAGTCTTCGTGTTTGGTTTGCATACAGTCCAAACGTCTGAGATTGGACCATCATCTATGATCCAGTTC
>CAURMP010000002.1:0-41618 GCA_963526005.1 uncultured Streptococcus sp.
TTCTAAAGGATTAATCCACAAAAACAAAGCTTCTCGTGATAAATCACGTCTTGCTGCAAAATTAAGCAAATAATAATTAGCCTGAGAATTGATCTCGGGCTCTTTTTTTATGCTCAAAAATATAAACGCCTTACGGGTAACGAATGAAAAGATTAGAACACTTTCTTCGAACTCCTCTGGATTTTTTCATCGTTATCATAATCATTGCACCGACTTGAGCCGAAGTCTCAAGTCTAGCAAGCTTCAAACTGAGGGTAAGAGATAAATCCCTAACCCTCAGTAATTCACATTGCTTGCTGAAACACGATTATGATTACGATGAAATCCAGGGAGTTCTTCGTTTGTGTTCTACTCTAACGCGCTATCCGTAAGGCGTAAATTATTAAAGATAAAAAAAGAAGCCCGATCAATTCGAAGGCGGAGGGGAAAAAGAAAGGGTGGCCGGGGGAGAAAATTGTGCCGAGAAACGTACCCGATTAATGTTAAGGCACCGGAGAATAAAAACAGAGTGCCCGAGGGAGGTGTTTAGTCTCCTGCTCGGGCACTCTGTTTTTGTTAAATGATAATATCGTCAACAAATTGTTTGGCTTCTGACAAGCTCATTCCTGTTACGTTACGTAATTTTTGAATGGCTTTAATCGGTTGGCCATTGCGTTTCAATTCGCGTAAGTATTCTTCTAATTCTTCTGGGATGTACGCTTCTTCTACTGGTGTACTTTCTTGAGTTGATGGTGTTTGTTCCACCGCTCCGCTGGTATTTGGTTTAATGCGGAACACAAGGGCGATTACCGCTACTAAAACAACAGCGATGATAACGATTAGTAATTCCATGGGTTTCTCCTATTTCATAAATTTGTAAACACTGCTTCTATGAGCAAATTCAAATGCTATAATTTTTAATTGGTCATCTTCGATTTCTACTATTAATCTATAATCTCCAATTCTATATCTCCAATATTTTGACAAAGTTCCACGCAGAGGTTTCCCCTTACTTCTAGGCTCTTCACAGTCCATCAAATTTTTTTCAATCCATTTTTTTAAGATTACTTTGGTTCCATTATCTAATTTTTTAATTTTCTTTTTGAGACGTTCATCATAAGAAAGTGTGTACCTCATTATAAGTCTCCCCAGAATTCCTCATGGTCAACTAATATAACTTCTCCATTTGCTTTAGCACTTTCGTACTCTTTTACAGCTTGTAAATCATATTCTTCTTCAATTTTTTCAGTTAATGCTTTCTTTAATAGGGTCGTTAATCCTTCTCCGGTAAAGTCTGCATAATTTTTAAAAAGGCGTTCTTCTTCTTTATTTAAACGTAATGAAATTGTACTCATTTTAACCCCTCCTTAATTGTATATACATTGTACCACATATTTTTATTAATTCAACTCAAATTTTAATTAAAATTAGATAATTATTTACAAACAACTCAACGCCGAAATCTTTAATAAGATATCGACGTTTCAAACAGACTAATTATAACGTTCTTTGGCCGCAAAATTGGAGGATGAACCATTCCAATTGCATTTCTTTGATGCCAACGCTGGTTTTCAATGCGTACTCGGTTTCGACTAATTGCTGGAAGGCTGCTTCCAATAATGGTGTTCCGTAGCGGCGGCATTGGTTCAGCGCGAGTTTGACGCGATACGGGTGCACCGCGAGTGTCTTTTGAATTTCGGGTTCTTGGTAGCCGGCTTTTTTCAAATACGACACTTGAAGCAATAGGCGGAATTGGCCTAATAGAATCGCGTTCATTTTGATTGGGTCTTCTTTTTGCAATAGCATGTCATGATAAATTTGAAGGGCACGTTTGCTGTCTTTGTTCAGGATGGCTTCTCCAAAATCAAAAATGCTTTGTTCCAAGGTTTTAGCCACTAATGCCTCGACCGTTTCAAGTCGAATGGAATACGTTCCAATTTCGGCAACCATTAATTTATCAAGCTCTTTCATACAAGTGGTAAGCGAGTATTGTGTTTTGAGGAGTAAGGTATTTAACGCCTCTTCTTGAATGCCATATTGTTGCGAACGTAAATAGTCCTTGATGTATTGTCTCACATCGCGTTCTGAGAGTTCGCTTGCATCCAGAAGAACGGCAACCTTCTTCAACTGTTTCACGATTTTCTTACGTTGGTCCAACTTTTCGTACGGCGCAAAGAAAACCATCACCGAACTATCCATCGGATTTTCTAAATACGCTTGGAGTCGGTCCAACTGATGGTCGATAGATTTCTTTTCCTTCTCCCCTGTTAAAAACGTTGGATTATCAATCATCACCAATCTGCGGTCTCCAAAAAATGGCACAGACTCCGCATCTTGAACCGCGGTTTGAACGGACACTTCATCCATATTGAATCGACCCACGTTCAAATCTTGATCTTCAGGAGCGACAATGGTGTCCAAAAATACTTTACGCGCAAGTTCTTGTAAGTACGGTTCTTTCCCTTGAACGATATAAACCAGACTGACTTGCCCTTTTTTAATTCGATTGAGCTGTTTCTCAAATTCCATTTCTTCGCCTCCTGTTGTTTTAGTTTATCTTGAAAACGAGTCTTTGTCTATTGTTTCAATTCTTTTTTCCGTTTCGTAAGCGTGGTCGTGACTTCTAATTTTTCTCGGGTAAACCGAAGCCGAATTTGCCCGTCTTGGTCCGTCCGGAAAATGATAGCGCCAGTAGCTTTCAAGCGCGCCAAAGTCTCTGGACTTGGATGCCCATAGTGATTGTGATTCCCACACGATATGAACGCGAGTCTTGGCTGAACAAGTTTGAGCAGCGCCTCGCCACTCGATGTCCTGCTCCCATGATGCCCCGCTTTAAGAATAGAGAACTGTAAGTGTGGATTGTCTTTAACGACAGCCTCTTCCACCTTCTCTGAAGCATCTCCCGTCAGAAGAATCGTCTGCTTCATCACTGTCACTAGTGCCAATATCGAGTCTTCATTTTCCGCATGAGACAACTCTTTTGGCCACAGTACCTTCCACTTCGTCTCATTCCATTTCCACTCGTCTCCTGCCAATACCAACCGCCACTGAATCTTCGGATGCATATTCTTCATCTCCTGCATCAAGGGAATTTTCTCCATGCCTTTTCCGATAATGAGTTGGCGGATAGTGAGGTGCTTTGCGATGGTTTTTAAGTTTCCCACATGGTCTTCGTCCCCATGAGACAGCATAACCTGTGAAAGTTCCGAGAGGCCCTCTGCTTGCAAGGCTGGCACAACTGTGGTGATTCCTTGGTCTTTTTTCTTTCGGTGCCGCCACGCCTCTTTCTGTTTAAAATCAGAGAGTCCCCCTGTATCAATAAGCGTCGCCTGATTCCACCCTGGCGCTAAAAGAAGGATGGAGTCCCCTTGCCCAACGTCCACCATCACGAGTTCCGTTCCCCAGTGATAGGGCACTTCCATCAATAGCGCTAGTATGGCTAGCAGCCCAATAACACCTTTTTTCATCGTCATCTTTCGTCGCTCGAATAAAATTCCTATAGTAATAAGAATTGTTAGATAGAGAACTACTTCCCATTTGTCCCAAATTCCCAGTGTGAATTTCGTAAAGGACAACTGCTGGCAAAACGTAAGAACACGAGAAACTCCAGAAAGAATGAATTCTCCAAAAGTTGTTAGAAGGTCAATCAACGAACCCAATCCCAAAAGTACTGCGACTAAATAGGCGGTTAACAATGGAAATAGCAGCATTTCAAACAGCATCGAAAAGAGCGCAGTCAGAAGAATACTTAGCGCGTTCCAATAAAAGAAATACTGACACAGAAGCGGCAATGCGATAAGACTCATGCCAATCGGTAACCACAAATTAGCACGAATGTGAGGCAAGACCGCGCGTTGCCATTTCGAGAGAAAAATAATAATGGCCGTTAACCCATAGCTTAGTTGAAAGGCCACATTTAAAAGGATGCCTGGCCAAAGGAGGATGGAAGCAATCGCCATCCAGAGTAAGCAGTCCATCTGCGTGCTCCCACGTTTCTTGATGAATGGTTTGGATACGGCAGCAAACACCACCATTCCAATCGCACGAGTACCGCTAATATTCCAACCAATCACAAATCCGTAGAGTACTACAAAGAGCACCAGTAACCCCCGCGTTTTCTCCCTAGTAATGCCGCTTCGCCAACAGAGCCGTTCGATGCAGGCGACCATTAAGGAGATATGTAATCCGGAGATGGCCAAGAGATGCAAGAGGCCAAGCTGTTTATATTGCTCCCACTCTTCTTCGCTAAAACCCGTTCGGTCCGCTAAGAGTAAGGCGCCTGTATATTGTTTAATGCGGCTGTCTTTTTGAGAATGCACCACTTGCAATAACTGAGACCGAAGATGCTCCACAAAGCTCCAGAACCCCGAAACGGACTTCATACTAGAATTCATTCGCTCGACTTTCAAGGCATGAAGCACACCAAGACTCAAATAGTAGTTTTTCGCATCGAAATTCCCTTTATTGCGTGCATGCTCGATTTCTTCAATGGTCCCTTCAACCGAAATCCGAACCACTTCACGCAACTGCAAGAAAGTTTGTTGCTCGGATTCCGACTCCAGTACATAGTAGAAAAAGACTTTCTCGTGCTTCGTTCCTGCTTCCAGCGTGGCCGTTCCGGTTACTAAATCCCCATTCACCTTCAACTGATTTGGGTTTAACACGAGTTGCCCCTGTATCGCATCATCGACCGTATAAGCAGGTTGTGTCACTTCACGCATATACAAAAACAGACGCAGTCCAACCGCCACACATAGCACAACACCGACCACTCTTTTCCATGCCTCGTGCCCCCGTTTCCACGCCACAACAATGATGAATAAAGGGACAATCCACCACGCGACTGTCCCTTCAAACACAACGATGCCAGACGCTACGAGCACTGCTAGTATCCAGTAACTCATTGTGTCACAATCCTTTCCTCAAAGGACTCGAAGAGCTTCTTGCCAATGCCGCGGACTTTCATCAAATCTTCCTTCGTTTTAAACGAACCATTCTTCTTGCGGTATTCGATAATTGCCTCGGCCTTTTTCTCGCCGACACCCTTCAATGTCTTCAACTCTTCCACCGTTGCCGTATTTATATTCACTTTTCCTTCTTTGGATGCTTCTTTACTCGTTGCCCCTGCCGGGATTGCCTCTGCTTCTTCCCCCACTTTGGGCACAACGATCACCATCTGATCTTCTACTCTTTGCGCCAAGTTCACTTTCTGGCTATCTGCCTCCGCCGTCAATCCTCCCGCGGCATCAATCGCGTCTCTCACACGGTCCCCAACCTTCATCTGATAGACTCCCGGCTTTTTCACTTCTCCTTTAATATCAACGAAAATGACCGCTTCTAGCGTCGTACTTTCTTCCATTTTCTCCGCCAGTACTGTCGTTACCACCGCTTCACTTTCTTCCACGGCTTCTTCTTTTTTAGGCAGCAGTCCACCAACAGCTACTAATAAAAGAAGTACTACAGCGATAACAGCCCCCTTGACCGCTAGACTCCACGACTCCCATTTTTCTTTCCACTCATCAAAAAAAGCCATTTCTCTCACTCCTTAAAAAGATTTCTCCAATTAAAGATATGAGAAAAATGACTCATTGGTTATAGATTTTTTAGAATTTCAATGGCTTCATCCAAAGTCTTCACAGGATAAATTTTAATATCTGTCCCTAACTTCGCAGCCGCTTCTTTGACTTCTTCGTAGTTCGATTTAATATCTGGATAACGAGCACGCATTTCGTCCGTGATTTCATCATCTGGGGCTAAAAAAACCGTCGCACCTGCTTCAATCGCAGCTACTAATTTCTTATCAATTCCACCGATACGTCCAACCGTTCCATCTAATTCAATCGTTCCTGTTCCGGCAATATTATGTCCGTTTTTTAAATGACTATTCGTAATTTGGTTATAAATTTCAAGCGTGAACATCAAACCACCTGAAGGGCCACTCACACCATGAGGGTCAAATTCAACGGATGGGTCAGAAGTCACATCTTCATCCACTTCCCCGCCAAATCCAAGACGGATACCACCAGTACGGCTATCCATTTTCAACTGACCTCTGATCGACATTGTCGCATCATCACGTTTCACTTGAAGGACGAGCGTATGTCCTGGTTCAAGGCTTGCTAAATAGTCTCTTAATTCTTCGAAGCTCTCATCCGTATTCCCTGGACTCTTTCCGTCAATCGTTTCGATAATATCTCCGACTTTTAACTTATCACGGAAATTAGAGTTTGGATCCACACGTGTGACGAAAATACCATTTACATGTCGTTCGACCGTTTTTCCAGCAGCTTCAAAAGCAACTCGAACCGCTTTTGATCGTGCATTACGCATACTGAAATCTTGCAGGGTATCGAATTCTTCTGGCGTATAATCCCCGAATACCTCTTCAGACGGAACCATTTGGTGATGCTTCAAGAACTTCTTAAAGTACGTTAAAACGGTCGCCTGCTCGACATACACCGTCAGCACCCTGAGAGAACCTGGATCCTCATCTTTTGCTCCACTAATCGTTAAAAATTGGGATACTTCTTCTGCAGTCCCTGGCGATTCAATCACATACGGGATTGGAATCATCGCCACAATCGCTAATACAACGAAAATTAAGGCCGCAATAATAATCTTCTTAACCTTTGACATCTGTTATCTCCTCATCCATTTTTATTGTGCGTTCAGGCGCATCTTTGTATTTTTCTTGTAAGGCATCTGCTACTACAGTTGGAACAAATGGCGTTACGTCCCCTCCAAAGCGAGCCAACTCCTTCATCATTGACGAACTTACAAATCGGTACTCTTCTTTGCTGAGTAATAATACTGTCTCCACATCACCATTTTGAACACGGTTATGGGATGCAAGAGTCGCTTCATATTCAAAGTCGGTTGCGTTTCGTACGCCACGGACAAGAACG
Source organism: uncultured Streptococcus sp. (assembly GCA_963526005.1). GTDB lineage: Bacteria > Bacillota > Bacilli > Lactobacillales > Aerococcaceae > Granulicatella. The sequence continues at coordinate 6,885 of CAURMP010000002.1, forward strand.
CTAGCTCCTAATTGTGCTGCAGCCTCTACAGTTAATCCTCCGCTTACGGATACCACTCTTGCATTAGGTACATGCGCAATCACCTCTTCAACCAGTGATTTTCGCTCATCTAAAGAAAATAAATAATTTTTCTGAACATTATGCGATAAAACGACAATCACTTCATCGAAGAGCTCACTGCTTCGCTCGATAATATCTAAATGCCCATTTGTAATCGGGTCGAAGCTTCCAGCTACTACCGCTTTTCTCATATTAAGCCTCCTCTTCGCTGGATGAACGGTCGAAAAACACTAGGGCTGTAATGCCGTACTCCACACGCTTATATTGCTCAAAGTCTAAAATTCGCTCTGGAAGTTGCACTTCCTTTTCCACCTCGCAGACAATCACGCAATCTGGAGAAACTAGATTCAACTCTTGCAACTGCTCAATGTCCTTTACAATTTCTTGCAAGCGATACGGTGGATCCATAAACACCAACTCGAACGGTTCAAACGCCGGGTCGCTCGCAATGGTTTTGAGTCCTTGTTTGACGTTTTGTCGTTTTAAATGAAACTGCTCGGGTGATTTTGTAATCTCAATATTTTGCTCAATCGTCTTTTGTGCAAGGCGATTGTTCTCGAATAGAAACGCACGGTCCATCCCACGAGAGACAGCCTCGATGGCAACGGCTCCGCTTCCGCTGTACATGTCGAGCATGACTCCTCCGTCAAAATAACCGCCAAGAATATTGAAGAGCGATTCTTTTATCTTGTCAGTCGTCGGACGAGTATTTTGGCCCGGTACTGCCTTTAAGCGTCTTCCGCCAAATTCTCCTGAAATAATTCGCACAGTGCATTCCTCCTTATTTCACTATAATACCATATTCCAGCGCTCTTTCGTGAGTTTTTTATAAAATAATAAGTGCAACAACGGCTTGAAGGATTTCTTTTGGTGCTTCTTCAGTGACGATGATTCGAATCCTTGCGGATTTCTTTATAATAGCTGTAATGGGGCACCGGCTTGAGCCATGGTCTCAAGCTCTTTCAAGATTCAAACGTACTCTAGAAAATAAATTTTCAAGAGTACGTAATTCACTTTGAATGCTATCCCCCATTACTGCTATTATAAAATCCGCTCGATTCTCCTCATCGTCTACTTCAAAGAGAAATTCTTATGCAGTAGTGCTCTCATTTCTATAAACACACGAAAGAATATGGAATAATAAATGCGCTGTGTGATTTTAGTTTATTTGGCGTATCTTAAAGGCTACTGGCAAAATGCTCTCCTCCTTGGAAGGGAAACAGTCGCGGGAACGAAAAAAGTTCGCCACGACTGTAGCGAACTTTCCATTGTTTTATAACGGGATAATGGTGTCATTATCACTAGTAGCAGGCTCGGTTGAGACAATCTCAATCATCAACCCATGTGGCAAGCAGATACTTGTCTGACCCGGCTGGGAAATCCAACCTGTCTGCACCGCGATTTGGTCTGGACTATTATCCTCCTTGTCACGGATACGCGTTCCATCGATTTCAATAATATTATATTGATCGTCATGCGGGAAGTAGATGAACTCTTCATGCGGCGTATTTTCACTCAGTTCAAAGCGCTCGATTTCTTCTCCGTCAATTGTGAGAATCGCGTAGATTTTTGCTTCTTCTTTTCTCGTTGCTTGTTGATAAGCAAAGATTGCATTTGGTAAAAATGATAGCGCCAATAACACGAGCACAATAATAATGTCGAATGGCTTTATCAAATGGGAATACTTCTTAATTATCGTTCTCATCCTTTAACTCTAATAATGTTCTACGTACTTCTGAGGCAATTTTTGAGCCAATCACGAGTAATTCATACAGTGTAAAGGTCTCAAATGGAGTTACTCTCCCCACATAGCGAATAAAGAGCTCGCCGTCTGTATCCACGAGTAGCGTATAGTATGCAACTAGTTCCTGATTCAAGCGATTAATGGTATAGAGCACCTCGAATAAATCTAAGCCAAAGTCTCTTCCATTCCCGATTCCTTCATAAGTAATCTGGTAATCGGTACGGTCCTGGCTATCATCAAATACAACGCTAAACGGAAACTCGCCTTCTCCTTCTGAATAGAGGCCAAGAAACGCGATTCCACCGTCGCCTAAATCTTTCTTATCCAGTTTCAATTCACGGTTCTTTAACACTGTTTCAAATGATTCACTTACGTACATCGTGGCCACTCCTTTCGCCATTTGTAACCTCTATTTTACTAGATTCCCTCCTATTTCACAACCAAACACCGAAATCCTACACTTTTCTTCTCTATTAGATACGAAAAATTTTTCTATTCGGCTTTTTCTGCGCAAAAAAAAGAGACTGAAGTTTCCTTCAATCTCTTTTGTAAATTTATTGATTAACCTAAACGTTGGCGAGAGTCCGCTGCACGTTGTAGGGCTTGACCAACATAGTTGATACATAACATCATGATTAAGATTAAGATTGTGGCTGGTAACCAAACCCATAATTTGTTTTCGATGATGTCCGCATTTTTCGCTGCAGAAATTAATGTACCAAGTGATGGTGTTGTAAATGGTAAACCGAAACCTAAGTAAGTTAACCCTGTTTCAATACCGATGTTCCCTGCTAAACGTAAGATTAAGTTAACGATAATTAATGAACTTAAGTTTGGCAAGATTTCACGGAACATGATACGGATATCACTTGAACCTAATGTTTTAGATGCATTTACATAGTCTAAGCTTGCTTCTTGAAGAGTACGTGTTCTGAATAAACGAGCAGAACCTACCCAATAGAAGGCTGTCATGATAAATACGAAGTGGAACATTGTGTAGTTCGGAATCACTGTTACGAACACGATGATGATCATCAATGTTGGTAAGATCATGATAAAGTCAACGACACGCATTAAAGTTGTGTCCACCCATTTACCGTAGTAACCAGAAATCAATCCGACGATAATACCAACGATACATGTCAAGATTGTAACTGAGAAACCGATTAATACTGAGTTACGAGCCCCGATAATTAAGAGGGCTAAAACGTCACGACCACTTTCGTCAGTCCCTAAAATGTGCGCATTTGTTGGGGCTTTATAACGACCTAAGATATTTACTTTCAAAGCAGTTTCTTGATCGATAAAGAATGGTCCGACAAAGATGATTAAGAAAATCAACGCTAGTAAAATTAACGCGAAAAGCGCTATTTTATCTTTTAAAAACTCCCGTACAATAACCTGAAAACCAGCAGGCGGTGTAGATACGGTGCTTTCTTCAACGACAGTTTCTTCAACTGTATTTACATTATTTTGCTCCATTTGCTACTCCTCCTTTTATTATTGTACACGAACACGTGGGTCTACAATACTCATGATAATATCAGATAATAGCGTACCTAGAAGAGTCGCTGTACCGAAGAGTAATAGTAACGCTAAGATTACTGAGTAGTCACGTCCTGTGATTGATGTTACGAATAAGTTCCCCATTCCAGGATATGAGAAGATGTTTTCAATGAACACTGAACCACCGATTAAACCAGTGAATTCATATCCTAAGAAGGCTGCGATTGGCAAGATTGAGTTACGGAAGATGTGGCGGTTGAACACAACATTTTCAGGAACCCCTTTCGCACGTGCTGTACGAACGTAGTCTTGGCTCTTCGCATCGATAACCCCAGTACGTAAGTATTGAATCGTACCAGTAGTTGAAAGAATCGCCATCGTAAACGCTGGTAAAATCATGTGATGGAATTTGTTTACATAATAGCCAAGTGTTCCAGCAACTACATCTGAATCGACAGATCCACGAGTTGGGAACCAACCTAATGTATAACCAAATAACCATAATAGAACTAATGCGAATACGAATACTGGGATTGAGTAAGTAATGAATGTATATACTACGATTGCTTTGTCAGCCCAAGAGTTTTGGAAACGACCTGCAATCATCCCTAATGGTAATGCAATTAAGTAAGTTAAAATCAATGTTAATAATGATAACCAAACTGTGTTACCAATACGTTCACCGATTAATTTCGTTACTTCATATTTGTAAGTATAACTTTGACCGAAGTCTCCGCGGAATGCTTTAGAAATCCAGTTCCAATATTGAACAGGAAGTGGATCATAGAATCCAGCTTTCACACGTAAAGCTTCAATTGTATTTGGGTCCGTTTCTGGAGTAATTAAACCTGTAAATGGATCCCCTGGCATCATCTTCGCGATTAAGAATGCTAGCACACTAAGGATGAAGATTTGTGGCAACATTAATAACACACGACGTAAAATGGTTTTCCACATAATTATTTTCCTCCTTTTGGATTTAATGCAACAAAGTGTGAGTCAGAGATTTTTTGTAAATCAAACACACGACCGTTTTCATCGTAGTAAAGTTGTTGATTTTCTTGGTAGAATTTCTCGGCTTCTTTACGACGTAGTTTGTTTGCTTCACGGTTTTCTGGATCGATAACCGGAATCGCAGACAATAGACGTTTTGTATAAATATGTTGTGGGTTTGCGTAAATGTCTTCCGCTTTCCCTGTTTCAACGAAACGTCCACGGTACATGATGAATAACTCATCACACATATGTTTCACAACCCCAAGGTCATGGGAAATGAATAAGTAACTTAAGTTGAACTCATCTTGGATGCGTTTCATGTAGTTTAACACTTGCGCTTGTACAGATAAGTCTAACGCTGATACTGGTTCGTCGGCGATGATTAAACGAGGGTTACTTGCAAAGACACGAGCAACACCGATACGTTGTCTTTGACCACCTGAGAACTGGTGTGGATATTTTAATAAGGCTTCTTCAGATAATCCGATGATTTCCATTAATTCGATCACGCGTTTTCTCTCTTCATCTGGAGATAAACGTTCGAAGTTTCTTAATGGCTCAGCCACGATATCTAAGATACGTTTTTTAGGGTTAAAACTTGATAGTGAATCTTGGAAGATCATTTGTACGTTACGGTTGTAGTCTGAAGTACGACGACGTGCTTTGTTTGTTACGTCTTGTCCTTCGTAAATTACTTTACCGCTTGTTACGTGTTCTAGACCAATAATTGATTTACCAATTGTTGATTTACCAGAACCTGATTCTCCAACAAGACCGTAAGTTTTACCTTCTTCGATTTCAAGTGATACTCCGTCTACCGCATAAACATGATCCGTTACTCGGTTAAAGAAGCCACTACGAATCGGATAGTGAACTTTTAAATCTTCAATGGTTACAAAACCGCTCATTATGCTTCCTCCCCTTCAAAATGGAAATGTTTATAACATGTACAACGAACGAAGTGGTTTGGTCCAACTTCATGAAGTGTTGGATCCTCTTCGTGAGCGTCCGCTGAAATCCATGGGATACGTGGTGCGAAACGGCAACCTTTACGTGGTAATTTTGGTAATGGTGGCACAGTTCCTTGGATCACGTGTAACTCTTCGCCTTCTGCTCCCGCTTGTGGGATTGATTGTAGTAATGAACGTGTATAAGGATGTTTAGGATTTGTGAATAGCTCTTCAACAGGTGCTACTTCCACAAATTGTCCAGCGTACATCACGGCTACACGGTCAGCAGTTTCTGCTACTACCCCAAGGTCGTGAGTGATTAAGATGATACCTGATTCAGTTTCTTTTTGGATATCATTTAATAAGTCTAAGATTTGCGCTTGGATTGTTACGTCTAAGGCAGTTGTTGGTTCATCGGCAATGATGATTGGTGGTTTACATGATAAAGCAATCGCGATAACCACACGTTGACGCATCCCACCTGATAATTCATGTGGATATTGTTTGTAAGTACGTTGTGGGTTTGGAATCCCTACTTGTCCTAACAATTCAAGTACGCGTTCAGTACGTTCTTTTTCATCTAATTCTGTATGATAATAAAGAGCTTCGTCGATTTGAGCACCAATTGTCATTAAAGGATTTAATGAAGCCAATGGATCTTGGAAGATCATACCGATATCATTTCCGCGAATTTTGTTATATAACGCTTCGTTTAAGTTTACTAAGTTCACATCGTTATAAATGATGTCCCCTGTAATCTTTGTATTATTTTTGTTGTGCAAGCCCATGATGGTTGTCGCTAATGTAGATTTCCCACATCCTGATTCCCCAACGATGGCCAAAATTTCATTCTTTTCTAATGTTAATGACACATTATCTACTGCATCATAAAAATCATCTTTGATACGGAAACCAACGTGTAAGTTATTGATTTCTAATAGTGGCTTATCAATTGTCAAATCCGATTCCTCCTTATTTTCTTTGGTTAACTATTTCAATATTTAAAATAATAAAACAACGTTTCTATTATACGTTGCATGCTCTCTGATTGCAAATTGTATGACAATTCGAGCGCAGATACAGCGTATTTTTAGTTTACCATGAATCCTGCGTGATTACCATTATTTATGAGCAAAAAATTAACTTTTCTCATGTTATTTTAATTTTAAATTCAAATTTCACTAAAATACCGTCATTAATGCGTTTTCATTGGTTTTACGGATTTGGTGCAAACAAAAAGAGACGAACCGAAGCTCGTCTCCTTCCAATTCTTATTTAGCACCAGTATCACTTGTTAATTCTACTTGATATAACGCAGATTTCTTGCTACCTAAGTTTACATCGTAGTATTTCACACGTTTGTTGACTGCTGTAAGTTCTTCTCCGACTAATGTTGGGAAGATGAATGCTTTATCGTGAACATATTGTTGCCATTCTTTATAGAACTCAACATTTTTAGCTGAATCAAATGATTCTGTTGAACTAATTTTATCCATGATGGCAGTTCCTTCAGCATCTACATAACGTTCGAAGTTGAATTGTGCTGTTTCACCAAATAATCCCGATGGGTTTGGATCGTAACCAGTAGACCAACCAGCAGCGAATACATCGATTTCTGGGTCGTCCGCTTGAACTTTATCATAGAATGAGTTCAATTCGATTGTACGTCCAGTATATAATTGAACATTCAATCCGATTTCTTTCCACCAGTTCAAGTATTGTTGAACAAGTGATTCATTCGCTTCATCACGAGTACGTGCTGCGAAGTTAATGGTCAATTTAGAACCATCTTTGTTTTCACGGATTCCGTCACCATCAACGTCTTTATAACCTGCTTCATCAAGCAATTGTTTTGCTTTTTCTGGGTTATATGAGAATCCTTCTTGATCTTTGTTATATACATCTTTGAAGAATGGAATGATGATTGAGTTTGAAGAATGTTGTAATCCGTTGTACAAGTTTTGACCTGCCGCATCAACGTCTAATGCGTATGCCATTGCTTGACGAAGTTTTACATCCGCCATTTTCGCATTTGGATCAGTCACGTTCTTACCATTTTCTTTATCATATTTTCCTAAGTGGAAACCAATATATTCATAAGCAGAGGCTTGTGAACCTAGTAATGTTACGTTTGTTAAATCTTTATAAGCTTCGTATTGTGAGTTTGGCATTGTAGCGATATCGTAGTTACCAGCTTTCATTTCTGAAACGATGTTATCTGGAGATACAACTTCCATTACGACTTTATCGACTTTCGCTACACCTTTGTAGTAGTGTTCGTTTGGAACTAATGTTACAGATTCACCATTTACGATAGATTCAATCTTGAATTGACCTAAACCTACGAATTTTGTTCCACGAACATATTCACTTTTTTCCCATTCAGCTTCTGGGATATCTTTAAAGATGTGTTTTGGCATGATGTATGCACACACAGAACCACCTGCTAATTGCATTGAAGGGCTCATTTCTTTGAAGTGAATTTTCACAGTATAATCATCCACTTTTTCAAGACCAGAAACGCTATCCGCTTTTCCTTCGTGGTACTCTTCCATACCAACTACATTTTTATAATCATCATCGTAACGAACACCTGTATAGTCTTTATTACCGATGGCTTGGTACGCGAAGATGTAGTCGTCGATGGTTACAGGTTGGCCGTCAGACCATTTATAATCTTTTGAATTTAAAGTAACTGTTGCGGTTTTATTTTCAACGTCAAATTGGATGCTTGCAAGACCTGTATTTGTTAACTTACGATTTTCATCGTATTCAAACATACTTTCATCCACCAAACCACCAATCGATGAGTCCGTTGTGTCCTGAGATAACTCATCTGCAAAAATTCCAGAGAAAGGTGAAGAAGATACAATAGCGTATTTTAATGTTCCACCTTTAATTGGAGTCCCGTCGTGAGTGACTTCAGAAGCGTATTTCGTTGTTCCACTAGTGCTACTTGTTGAAGATGATTGTTCTTTACTACCACATGCTGCTAGCGTTAGCGCAACCGTTGCAGAAAACAGAATCATCACATTTCTCTTTTTCATCATAATCAGTCTCCATTCTTTTATTTTAAGGCTTTTGAGTGTATCCATAAATTTATGTTGGACTTATCATACTCCAACTTTTTAATAATTGCAATAGTTTTTCTAATCTTTTTTTAATTTTCATCAGTTTTTTCTCATTTTTGAAAAGTTTTTTCATAATGAAAACAAGCCTAGGAAAATTCCTAGACTTGTTTAATTGCATTATTTAGCTGCTGTATCAGAAGTTACTTCTAATTGGTATAATTGTGCTTTTGAATCTTTAGTTGCGATTGAAGTGTCATAGTATTTCACACGTTTGTTAACCGCAGTTACGCTATCCCCTACTAATGTTGGGATTAAGAACGCTTTGTCTTTAGCGTATGCTTGCCATTCTTTGTAGAATTCTACGTTCTTAGCTTCATCAAATGCCTCTGTAGAAGCAATTTTCTTGATGATGTTAGTACCTTCTTCGTTTACATAACGAGAGAAGTTGAACTTAGCAGTTTCACCGAATAAGTTTGCTGGGTTTGGATCATAACCAACACCCCATCCAGCTGAGAATACATCGATTTCTGGATCATCCGATTGAACTTTTTCGTAGAAGTTATTCGATTCGATTGTACGACCTGTGTAAAGTTGTACGTCTAATCCAATTTCTTTCCACCATAATAAGTATTGTTGAACTAATGATTCGTTGGCAGCATCACGAGTACGTGCAGCAAAGTTGATTTGTAATTTAGAACCATCTTTGTTTTCACGAATTCCGTCGCCGTCTACGTCTTTATATCCAGCTTCATCTAATAATTGTTTCGCTTTTTCTGGGTTATATGTGAAACCTTCTTGTTCTTTGTTATATACGTCTTTGAAGAATGGTAAGATGATTGAATTTGTACCATAGTTTAATCCGTTATATAAGTTTTCACCGGCTGCGTCGATATCTAATGCATAACCCATCGCTTGACGTAAGTTTACATCAGCCATTTTCGCATTTGGATCTGTAACGTTTTTACCTTGAGCCTTGTCGTATTTACCTAAGTGGAACGCGATATATTCATAAGAAGGCGCGAATGTACTTACGTAAGTTACGTTTGTTAAATCTTTAAACGCTTCGTATTGAGCACTTGGCATTGTAGCGATATCGTAGTTACCAGCTTTCATTTCTGAAACGATTGCATCTGGTGATACAACTTGCATTACTACTTTATCTAATTTAGGACGACCTTTATAGAAGTATTCGTTCGCTTTCAATGTTACAGATTCCCCTGCAACTACTGATTCGATTGTGAAGGCACCAAGTCCTACTACTTTAGCTCCACGAACGTATTCACTTTGTTCCCATTCTTTAACTGGGATATCTTTAAAGATGTGTTTTGGCATTGTGTATGCTGGAATTGCACCACCTGCTAATTGCATTGATGGTAACATTTTTTCAAAGTGAAGTTTTACTGTGTAATCATCCACTTTTTCAACACCAGAGATTTTATCTGATTTGCCTTCGTGGAAATCTTTCATCCCTACGATGTTTGTGTAACGGTCGTTGTAACGAGAACCAGTATAGTCTTTGTTACCGATTGCTTCAATTGCGAAGATATAGTCATCGATTGTGAACGGTTGTCCGTCTGACCATTTATAGTCTTTACCATTTAATTTAATCGTTACTGTTTTTCCTTCAACGTCAAATTCGATAGAAGCTAAACCAGTATTTGTTAATTTACGGTTTTCATCGTATTCAAACATTGATTGGTCAACTTGACTTGCAATTGTTGAGTCAGTTGTGTTTGATGATAACTCATCAATGAAGATACCACTGAATGGTGAAGCCGCTACAAGTGCGTATTTTAATGTTCCGCCTTTGATTGCTGTTCCTTCATGTGTCACTTCTGAGTTAAATTTTGATTTTGAAGAAGCTTTTGATGCTTCAGATGAAGTGTTACTGTTGTTTGCTGAACCACATGCTGCTAATGTTAGCGCTGCTGCAGCTGATAAGAATACTAAACTCTTCTTTTTCATTTTTCCTCCGCTCTCAGACACCCGATTCAACTTTCATTGTATGTTGAATTGTCTGACAAATTAATTCTTGATGTTAATTTTAACATAATTTTAATTTTTTGCAAGTAAAATCTCCAATAATATTAAGTTCATTTTAGTTATTCTTTTTAAACTGTCTTCAATCATGACTTTCATCGTATTTCCACTCCTAATATGGACAACAAAAAAGGCCTCGCAAATGCGAGACCTTATGATTGAATTCGATTCAATTATTTAGCAGATACACCTGTTTCAGATAGTAATTCTACTTCTTCCCATCCAGTATCTTGACCTTGAGCAACATCCATATGTTTGATACGTTTGTTTACTGCTGTTAATGAGTAAGAGTTGAAACGTGGGATTTCGAACGGATTTTCGAACACGAATTTTTGCCATTGTTTGAATAATTCAACACGTTTAGCTGCATCAAATGATTCTGAAGAAGCAATTTCACTAATTAATTTAGTGTGTTCATCGTTTACATAGTGACCAAAGTTGAAACGAGCTTTTGGTCCGTATAATCCATCTGGGTCAGGATTATAACCGATTGTGAATCCACCTAACCACATATCGAAGTCATCAGCGTATTTAGTTAATTTTTCAGCATATGAGTTAAATTCTAACGCACGGCCGTTTAATAATTCAACGCGAAGACCTACATTTTTCCACCATTCGATGTATTGTTGAACAACAGCATCGTCTGTTTGGCTACCTGTAGCTACTAATAATGTGATTGTTAATTGTTTACCATCTTTATCTTCAACATAACCATCTCCATCAGTATCTTTGTATCCAGCATCTGCTAAGATTTTCTTAGATTCTTCTGGGTTGTATGTGAATCCTGGGATTTCTGATTTATCTGCATAGATTTCACCAAAGAATGGAGATAATAATGTGTTTGCAGCGATACGTAATCCTTGGTAAGTTTCGTTAGCTACTTGATCGTTATCTAATGCATAAGCAATCGCTTTACGTAAAGCTGGATCACTCATCTTCTTACCTGGTTCAAATACGTGTTCACCTGTTGCTTTGTCAAAGTGACCCATGTTGAAACCAACATAAGAAATGCTGTTTGTGATTGTACCTAATAAAGTAATGTTAGATAAGTCTTTATAAGTATCATATTGATCTGCAGGCATTGAAGCAATATCATATTTACCAGCTTTCATTTCTTGAACAACTGAGTCTGGAGATACAACGTCAGCTTTTAAGCCATCCACTTTAGGTTCGCCTTTGAAGTAGTAAGGGTTTTTCTTGAATGTTACAGATTCACCAGGAACTACTTTTTCAACGATGAATGGTCCGTTACCTACAACATCTGTACGGCTTTTATCTGATTTAACAGCATCTGCATAAGACATATCTTTGAAGACGTGTTTTGGTATCATTTGCCCGAAGATCGCGCCACCACCCATTTCTAAGGATGGGTAAACATCTTCTAAGTGAATTTTAACAGTTTGGTCATCCACTTTTTCTAAACCAGAGATTTTATCTGCTTTACCTTCGTGGTAATCTTTCATACCAACAATGTTTTCAGCATTTTCATCGTAACGAACTCCTTCGTAATCTTTACGTCCAATGAATTCATAAGTGAAAATGTAGTCGTCGATTGTTAAAGGTTGGCCATCTGACCATTTGTAGTCTTTAGAACGAAGTTTCAATGTTACAGTTTTATTTTCTTTATCTAAAGTGAACTCCATCATGCCGCCGTCTTTTTTAATGCGTTGGTTAGCATCAAATTCAAATAGTTGTGCGAATGCGAAGTCAACTAAAGTACCGTCACCTGAGTCTACATATAATAATGGGTTGATTAACCCTTTGAATGGTGAAGCAGATACCATAGCGTAGTTAACTGTTCCACCTTTGATAGCAGTTCCTTCGTTTGTTACATCAGAAGCGAATTTGCGTTCTTCAGTTTTAGCATTTGATGAAGAATCACCACTTGCTTTGTTGTTGTTATTACATGCAGCTAAAGTTACTAATGAAGCAGCACCTAATAAACCAGCAATTGCTTTTTTGTTCATGTGTTTCCCTCCAAATTGGATTGATATTAGAATAACTTAAATAATACTCCCATTCCTTCATTACTGCAACCTTTATTTCTATTTCTCATCATTTTTTTATCGAACTATCATTTATTTTTAATTACGAAAATCGCGTCATCATCACGTTTCTAGCACATTTCAGACCGTTTGTCCACGAATAAAGGACATTTCTTTCTTCTTTTTTCTCAACATACGCATCTTATCAACGTTTCTGGCAGAAGCACAAAAAAACCGGAAGTTTCCACTTCCGGTTTCCCCATTTTCTTATTGATGACTTGCAATATAATTTACTGCGTCTCCAATTGTTGAAATGTTTTCTGCATCTTCGTCAGAAATTTGAACACCAAATTCGTCTTCTAATTCCATAACTAATTCCACAACATCTAGTGAATCTGCACCTAAGTCTTGTTGGAATGTCATGCCTTCCGTTACTGTTGAAGCATCTACGCTAAAACGGTTTGCAATCAATTGAGCTACTTTATCAAAAACTTCTTGATTTGACATAACTTTCTCTCCCTTCTCATTAAGGTCTATATTAGGTACTGCACCGTTTCGGGCAGATCCCGTCCCTCCGCTACGCTGTGCGGGCTATCCTCTTAGTGGATAGTACTGTTATTTTACAGAATTCTTTCGAAAATGTCCATACCTTCAATGAAAAGTACGATTTTCTTAGCGTTTTCTTATTAATTAACGAAGGACATAATGCCCTGGTTCCACCTCTTGTAACGTGGCTTCTTCACTAAATTCTTCTCCTTTATATACCAGACGCTTGCGATTTTTTTCTTCGCGTGGATCTGGAAGTGGGATGGCTGAAAGCAGGCTCTTCGTATATGGGTGTTGCGGGTTGTTATACACGCATTCTGCAGAACCCATTTCCACAATACGGCCACGATACATCACGGCGATACGGTCGCTGATGTATTTCACCATGGATAAGTCATGGGCGATAAATAAATACGTAAGGCCGATTTCTTTTTGTAATCTCTTCAGTAAGTTCACAATTTGCGCCTGAATCGATACGTCTAAGGCTGAAATGGCCTCATCACAGACAATGAATTTTGGATTCACGGCTAACGCACGAGCAATCCCAATCCGTTGACGTTGACCGCCTGAGAATTCATGCGGATAACGGTTGGCATGTTCTTTATTCAATCCAACTGTTTCAAGCAGTTCATCCACCATCGCATCACGCTCTTCTGCCGTTTTCGCAATCCCGTGAATATCAATGCCTTCTGCGATAATATCACGCACTTTCATACGACCGTCTAGGGATGCATATGGATCTTGGAAAATCATTTGCGCTTCTTTACGAAACTCGAGCAATTCTTTTCCTTTTTTCAAGTTCGCGATATCTTTTCCTTCGAAGAGAATCTCGCCATCGGTTGGTTTATATAAACGAAGTAAGGCACGTCCAGTCGTTGATTTTCCTGAACCCGATTCTCCAACGAGACCGAATGTTTCTCCTTCGAAAATATCAAAGGAAATATCATCGATGGCTTTCACCACATTTTTCTTTGAACCAAAATACTGTTTTAAGTGTTTTACTTCTACCAATTTTTTTCTGTTTTCTGTATTAGTCATGCGCCTGTCCTCCTTCTCCAAAGAAGATGTTGCGTCTTCTTACGATTTCTTCTGGAACAGGTACTTTTGGAGCACGTGGATCCAAGAGCCATGTCGCTGCAAAGTGCGTTGGACTCACTTCAAACATCGGCGGCTCCTTCACACGGTCAATCTCGAGCGCCACATCACTACGAAGTGCAAACGCATCTCCGACTGGTGGGTCGAGTAAGTCTGGCGGACTTCCTGGAATCGCATAGAGCGTATCTCCTGTATGCAACGTTGGCATTGAACGAAGCAATCCCCAAGTATAAGGATGTTGCGGATTGTAAAATACTTCCTCCGCTGTTCCTACTTCGACGACTTTTCCGGCATACATCACGGCTACACGGTCTGCGACATTGGCCACCACACCGAGGTCATGCGTGATAAAGATAATTGCCATTTGGAATTGTTGTTGCAGTTCTTTTAAAAGCTCTAAAATTTGTGCTTGAATCGTCACATCGAGCGCTGTTGTCGGTTCATCGGCAATCAGCACATCTGGATTACATGCTAAGGCAATGGCGATGACAATCCGTTGACGTTGCCCACCAGAGAATTGGTGAGGATATTGTTTCATACGCTCTTTGGCATTTGGAATCCCAACAAGCTCTAGCAATTCTTCCGCACGTTTATTGGCTTCTTCTTTTGAGGCTTTCTCGTGCTTTATAATCACTTCTGTAATTTGTTTTCCAATCTTCATCGTAGGGTCGAGCGACGTCATCGGGTCTTGGAAGACCATGGCGATTTCCTTCCCACGAATCGACTGCATATCGCTTTCGCTCTTTTCTAGGATGTTTTCACCTTTAAAAGTGATAGACCCTTCTTTAACGACCGCATTATTAGATAATAGTTTCATCACACTTTTGGCAGTCACACTTTTTCCTGAACCGGATTCACCGACAAGAGCGAGTGTTTCGCCTTTTTGTAACTTCAGATTTACTCCACGAATCGCTTGTACTTCTCCCGCAAAAGTCTCGAAGTGGATTCGTAAGTTTTCAATCGATAAAATAGTTTCGCTCATTCGAATCCTCCTAGTCTTTCATTTTCGGGTCAAAGGCATCACGTAAACCGTCTGCCAATAAGTTAAAGCTAATCATTAGAACACAGAGCACTCCTGAAGGGAACCACATCAAGTGAGGATATAAACGGAATGTTTTGTATCCTCCATTAATAAGGGCTCCAAGAGACGCATCCGGACTTGGGATCCCGATTCCAAGGAAGCTTAAGAAGGCTTCAAAGAAAATCGCTGATGGGATAGAGAACATTGTCTGAATGATGATTAAACCTGCCATGTTTGGCAATAAGTGTTTAAAAGCAATCTTCCAGAAACTTTGTCCTAGTGCACGAGATGCTAAGATATATTCTAAATTCTTTTGTTTCAAGGTTTGCGCCCGAACGACACGCGCCATTGTTACCCAGCTAGTAAATCCAATCGCGATAATAATCGATACGAGACCTGGTTTTAACACAAGTAACATTAATACAAGAATGATTAAGTTTGGAATCGCTGAGATGATTTCTAAGAAACGTTGCATCACAGTATCCACACGTCCGCCGAACCATCCAGAAATAATTCCGTATGTCACACCAATCGTAATATCAAACAACGCTGCCACAAAAGCGATAATGAGCGATGTTTGTGTCCCGTAAAGCACACGTGAGAATAAGTCACGACCAAGGTTATCTGTTCCAAAGAAGAAGTTTACGCCTTCTGGAACTCCTTGTTGCGCATACACATCGACGCCGTTACGGTATCCGTTGAAGAGACCTGGAATACGCGCTGGTAAGTTAGCAAATTCAGTGTTTTGTTCCAATGGATCAAATGGTGCAATGACTGGTGCTAAGACTGCTAGTAATACAATCACTAGAATGATAAAGAGCGATACTAAGGCTCCTTTATTTTTCGTCAATCGTCTCCATGAATCTTGTAAGAAGTTGAGAGAAGGTGCAGCGATTTTTTCACGGTCAGCACTATGCGTTAAATCCACACGTTGGAATAACTCTTTTTCTGTTAATTCTGCCATTACGCTTCCCCTCCTTCATCAGTAATACGAATACGAGGATCAATCCATCCGTATAGCAAGTCTACAATTAAAATCACAAATACGAGCAATGCAGAGTAAAGCATTGTTACTCCCATAATCGTTGGGTAATCATTCGTTAAAATTGATTTTACAAACTGTTCCCCAATCCCAGGAATCGCGAAGATGTTTTCGATGACCATCGACCCTGTCATGAGTCCAACGAGCATTGGTCCAAGGATAGTCACCAGTGGAATAATCGCATTTCTAAATCCATGCTTGAACGCGACTTCGAAACGGCTTAAGCCCTTCGCACGTGCCAATTCAATATAGTCGGAATGCAATACTTCTACCATTTCCGTTCTTACAAAACGCGCCGAATCGGCAATCGGTGAAATCGCAAGCGCCATTGTTGGAAGAATAGAAGAGATAAACCCTTGATTCCATAGCGCAATCGGTAGAATTGGGAAAATCACTCCAAAGATTAATTGAAGCACAACGGCAAACACAAAACTTGGAACCGAACGTCCAATAATCGCAAAGAATGTTGCGAGTGTGTCCACCCATGTATTTTGTTTCATGGCCGCAATCATCCCTAGTAGCGACCCTACCACTGTCCCGAAGATTAAGGCTTGGAACCCTAATTGGAAACTTGGCCCTACACGAGAGAAAATCAAGTTTGCGACTGTCGAATTATATTGGAATGATTGTCCAAAGTCCAAACGGAATAATCCAGTAATATAGATCAAATATTGAACAAATACAGGCTTGTCGAGGCCGTACTTGGCATTCATAATTTCTAGTTGCGCCTGTGTTAACTGTTCTTCATTGGCGTATGGAGACCCAGGTAATAGTTTCATTAGAAAGAATGTAATCGTCGCAATCAGAAATAAGGTTAGGAACATGTAAAATACACGTTTCCCGATATATTTTAAATAGTTTTTCAACTCTGCACCTCCATCGATATCTTAATTCTGTTTCATCATACTATCTAAAGAATTAAAGTTTCAACTAATTAGTATCAACCTAGCCGTTGCGCATTGCCAAAAGTTCTGCTACAGTGAAAAGAACGACATGAAAAGGAGGAAGTTTATGTCATTCGACT
The DNA here is from genome assembly GCA_963526005.1 of uncultured Streptococcus sp. Taxonomy (GTDB): domain Bacteria; phylum Bacillota; class Bacilli; order Lactobacillales; family Aerococcaceae; genus Granulicatella. The sequence goes on from CAURMP010000002.1 coordinate 23,965, forward strand.
ATAAAAAAATAGGACTCATTTCTGGAATCCTACTATTATTATGTATAGGCTATGTAACGCTGACGGGTCCCTTTAGTCTACTTGCCCTTAGCAACGCTCTTTTTATGTGCGCACTTGTTTGTTTAATGATTGGTATTTTTGCGTATTTAAGTTGTACCGACTTCTTTACTCTTTTTCTGAAGAGCTTCACTCCGAATAAGGAGCATAAGAAGCACACCCTCTTTACCGCATCATCGACAGTCCTCTTTTTAGAAGTAGCCGCACTTCTTGGAATTCTATCCATAATATTGGGAATCTTCCTATTATAAAATGAAAAGCCGTGTCCTCCTAGAAGGGCACGGCTTCTGTTTTGATTATAGTTCTGCAGCTTTTTTCTCTGCTTTTTCTTTTTCGATTTCCTCGCGTAATTCTGGAAGAATCTGCGTGAAATCCATACGAAGTTCTTGTCGCAATGATGGCTCCACTTTACGAACGAAGTGAAATGTCGATAAGCGTTCCATGACGCTTTCGGCTTCATCTTTTGCAACATATAAATAGATGTATTTTAAGCGTTTTGAAATATAGTGAATATTCCCAAACTTCTTCAACTGTTTAATTGGTTTCAATGTATACAACCAAACAACGAGTGCTTGTCTTTCTTGTTGCTCCATTGTTTCTCCCTTCTACATAGCTTTTAATTCGATAATTTTTTCTTCTTCCTCTTCTGGAAGACCTTCTCTTGTTGGTGGCGGCGTTTGTTCGCGACTTTCTTTATCGCGTCGGATAGCCCATAGTACTAAACCGATTCCGGCACTGGAAGCAAAGAAGCTCGACCCACCGTAACTAATCAGCGGTAATGGTACCCCTGTTAAAGGCGCTACCCCAACAAGTGCTCCAATATTAATTCCTGATTGAATCAAGAATAAAATCGCCACACCGTAGCATAAGTATTTTCCAAAAAGATTACGACATTTATTTCCTTTGCGAATAATCGCGATGATTAAGCCAAATATCGCAAGAAGGAGAATAAAGATTGTAATAAATCCTAACTCTTCTCCGACAATCGCTAAAATAAAGTCGGTATGGGCTTCTGGTAGGAACCCCGTTTTTTGAACAGAATTCGATAACCCTGTTCCAATCCAACTACCTCTTGATAAACCAAGATACCCTTGAATCGATTGATAACCAGCACCTGTTGGATCACTCCATGGATTATGGAATGATGTAAAACGGCTTAATTGGTACGCTTTTAATCCGAATTTCTCAAAAATCGAAGCGTCTAAATAAGTGAGGCTATATAGTCCAGCAAAGACTACGCCCCAAATCGCTAGTGCGCGGTTTGAGACACCTGTCATAAGACCTAATAGTACGGCAACCCCGGCAATAATGATAGACGTTCCTAAGTCCGGTTGAAGCATAACCATTCCGATGAAGAATGCCGTAATTCCAGCTGGGATGAGATAGAATCTCCAATCGCGTTTACTACGTTCATTTTTACTATAAAAATAAGCCGATGTCCAAATCACAAATAGTTTTACTAATTCGGACGGTTGTAAGCTAAAGAGTTTTAAGTTAATCCAACTCTTCGCACCGTTTACACCGGTTGTAAATAATACAATCACTAGCAGGATAAAGATAACTCCTGCGACTCCCATCATCACTTTTTGATTCTTCAAGAATTTCTCAGGAAGAACGGAAATCCCTAGCGCCATCACAATTCCGATGACGATAAAGACAAACTGCTTCACCATGAACGCTTCTGAGTTTCCTTGATTAGCAAGAGCGTAATAACTACTTGCGCTATAAATCATGACGAGTCCGAAAATTGAAAGTACCGAATACAATCCCATAATGAGCGGGTCCACATTGAGAAGGTGCTTCATTTTTTCATGAAAGTTTAACACGTCAAGCCTCCTCTAATTTTGGCGCGACTCTTCGTACACTTGTGTATACATGTCGTTTAATGCGTATTCTAAATCAGCCATAATTTTATGGCCTTCGTTCGCGTGAATTAATCCAAGTGACACTGCGAAATCCACTTGTTTCGATAAACCGAATAATTGTGTATCGATAATTTCTTCGAATGCTGGGCATTTTGCCAAGCAAAGATGTGTTTTTTGTTTTGAAATGAGTTGATAAATTTGGTTGGCATTTTCTGTCAACTGAACTAAAGCAGGATTTTGAGTCATCTCACACTCCCCTTTCTATATTCCATGCTCAAAGTATATACTCTTTTAGTATACTTGCATCCACAAAAAAATACCACTAATGCAAGTGGAATTTACTGAAAATTTAGAGTTCTCTTTGGTGCGTGTTCTTTATAAAAGAAATGATTCCGCCTTTCCTAACGGATGTCTTCATAATCACTGTAACGTTGCACCGGTTCGAGCCGTTCCGTCTCTCACCTTTAAAGCCTCAAAGGAGGTGTATGGAATGACTTCCTACACCTCCTAATTCGTTTTAATGCGTATCACGTTACTGTGATTATAGAATCCGTTAGTCTTTGCGGAATCATCTCTATGCAACTACTTTTTTTTACTTTCCACTTGATAGTATTTTTTTGTGTGCATGCAACTAAAAGAGAATGCTACATTCCATCTAGCTAAAGCTGTGAACTCACCAATCCTGCTTTATGAGTTTGCAAAAAATGAAGTGAGACACTAGACTCACCCCATTACAGCTGTTATCACTATTAGAAAGACTTCCTACTAGGAATTGCCATACGCGCTTTCTTTCCACTAAGGCATCTTTATGATTGAAAAAAAGCTATTACGGAGTTCTGCACGGAATCTATAGTAGCAACAATAGCTCACCAATACAGCTATTGTCGCTACTATAAAGAGTTCCTGCAGAACGTAGTAATAGCAGCGTAATTATTTATTTTCCGGTCCAATCATAGAGAGGCCGACACGACCTTTTTTGAGGTCAAGCTCCGTCACCCAAACCGTTACGATATCCCCAACTGCAACGACATCACTTGGATGTTTTACGAAGCCTTTTTTCAATTTCGAAATATGCACAAGGCCGTCTTGTTTCACACCGATATCCACGAACGCGCCGAAGTCTACTACGTTACGAACGGTTCCTTCGAGTTCCATTCCCACTTGTAAGTCTTCCATCTTCAAGACATCGCTTCGTAAGATTGGTCCTGCGACTTCTTCACGAGGGTCACGTCCTGGTTTCAACAATCCATCCAGCACTAATTCTAGCGTTTCTTGTCCGATGCCAAATTCTTCTTTCAACTCTTTAGTATTTAGTCCTTTAAGAGCTTCTTCCAACTCTGGCGAACCAAGCGCTAGTTTCTCAGCATTGGCTTTTTTCAAAATGGCTTTAGCGACATCATACGACTCTGGGTGAATGTCAGTGCCGTCAAATGGATTCGTTCCATCGATGATTCGTAAGAACCCAACGGCTTGCTCGTAAGCTTTTGGTCCTAAGCGAGGTACTTTCTTCAATTGCGTACGGTTTGTGAACTTGCCGTTTTCGTCACGGAAAGCAACCACGTTTGCGGCAGTTGTTTTCGTTAATCCCGCAATATGTTCTAAAAGAGCTGCACTCGCGGTATTCACGTTGACCCCAACCTTGTTCACGGCTGTTTCAACGACAAAGTCTAGCTGCTCATCTAATTGTTTTTCTGGAACGTCGTGTTGGTATTGTCCAACCCCTACGGCTTTTGGATCGATTTTTACAAGTTCTGCAAGTGGGTCTTGCAAACGACGAGCGATGCTAACTGCAGAACGTTCTTCAACTTGGTAATCAGGAAACTCTTGACGCGCGATATCGCTGGCAGAATAAACAGAGGCCCCTGCTTCGCTGACGATAGTATACACAACCTTGCGAGGGATTTGTCGTAACTGCTCCGCCACGAATTGTTCAGACTCACGGCTAGCCGTTCCGTTTCCAATCGCCACAAGTGTCACTCCGTATTGTTCCACGATGCGACGGAATTGTCCGCCTGCTTGAGCGCGTTTGGCTTCTGAAGCTCCTACGTGAGGGTAAATCACAGACTTTCCTAGCACTTTCCCTGTCTCATCGATTACCGCTAATTTACAACCTGTACGGTACGCAGGGTCAAGACCTAAGATGACTTGGCCTTTCATTGGCGCTTGTAATAATAAGTTCTTCAAGTTTTCCCCGAAAATCGCAATCGCTTGTGTTTGCGCCTTTTCACTTAATTCATTACGAATTTCGCGTTCAATCGCTGGTCCGATAAATCGTTTGTAGCTTTCTTCAATCGCGCCTTCGACAATTGGTGCAGATGGTGAAGAAGGATTTTTAATTTTCTCTTCTTTAATTTTTGTAAGAGGATTCGTCACGTCGACTTCAATCGTCACACGGACGACGTCTTCTTTTTCAGCACGGTTTAAAGCAAGCACGCGGTGAGGAACGATGGATTTCACTGGCTCTTCGTAGTCATAGTACATTTCGTAGACTTTCTTCTCGTCAAGCTCTTCTTTCTTCACAACAGACTTCACGATACCATTCTTTTGCGTAAATTGACGCAATTGTTTACGGTATTTCGCTTCATCGGAAATCCATTCAGCGATAATTTCTACAGCGCCGTTAATCGCATCTTCGACCGTTAGAATCGCTTTTTCTTCATTGATAAACGTTGCCGCTTTTTCCTCTACTGAATCCTTTGTCGTCATGAGTAACCATAATGCAAACGGTTCTAGTCCTGCTTCTTTAGCGATTGTTGCCTTCGTGCGACGTTTTTGTTTATACGGACGATAAATATCTTCTAATGCCGTTAAGGTTGTCGCCTTGCTTAATTCAGCCGTAATCTCTGGCGTGAGTTTGCCTTGTTCGTCAATGAGACGGCTAATTTCTTCTTTTCGTTTTTCGAAGTTTTCCAAATAACGTTGGCGCTCTTCGATTTCACGGATTTGCACCTCATCTAACGAACCGGTTTGGTCTTTACGATAACGTGCAATAAACGGTACTGTATTCCCATCTTGCAAGAGACCTAATACCGTATCAATTTGTTTTGGTTTATATTGAGTGAGTTCTGCCTTCACAAGCGCTACGGAACGCTCGTAAGCAGTGATTTCAGTTGTTTGTTCTGTCATAGTCAACTCCCTTTCTGTCTCCTCTATCCTATCATGAAATAAAAGGAAAAGCACCTAAGCAAAAATACCTAGGTGCCTATTACGGCTAAAGTTCAATAAAATTGTTCAATATCAGCTGATTGTTACTCTTATAGAAGAGCTAAGATAATGAAGTTAAGGATGAATAATCCTGTAGCGACCCATAAAATTGGGTGAATGTCTTTTGCTTTACCAGTAATCACTTTCACTAAGCAGTAGAAGATGAATCCTACTGCGATTCCGTAAGAAATACTGTAGCAAAGTGCCATGAAGATGCCGGCAAAGAACGCTGGAATCGCTTCGTCCAATTCGTCCCATTTCACATCTGCGAATGAAGAAAGCATCATCACCCCAACGATAATTAAGGCCGGTGCTGTCGCTTCTGCAGGAACGATTCCCACGAATGGTGCTAATAATGTTGATAATAGGAAAAGACCTGCTGTAACGACTGCTGTTAAACCAGTACGTCCACCCGCACCGATTCCGGCTGCACTTTCAACATAAGTCGTAGTGTTAGAAGTACCGAAAATTGCCCCGATAGAAGTACCGATGGCATCTGCGAATAAGGCTTTATCCATCTTAGAAGAGAATCCAGATCCGTTTTCAAGTTGACGTTCGTCTTCTTCAGAGAAGATTCCTGTTTTACGACCTGTACCGATAAATGTTCCGAGTGTGTCAAATGTATCTGATAAGCTGAATGCGAAAATCGTCATAAATACTAACGGTAAGCGCGCTGGATCAGAGAAGAGTTTTACGATTCCTTCTGAGCCAAAAGCGGCCATGAATGTTGTGCCTAAGTCATTGAACGCTGCGCCAAGAGAGTTACTTTCAAAACTTACTTTTGATAAATCGACAACCCCCATTGGAATCGCTAAAAGTGTTGTTAAAACAATCCCAAGCAAGATAGCCCCACGAACTTTTTTCAATAATAAGACTACAGTAATGACTAAACCAATCACTGCAAGAAGGGCTCCTGGAGACGTGAAGTTTACAAGAGATGGAACGATGCCACCATTTGAATTCACGCTGAACACGCCGCCTTTGTACGCTTCTGTAGCGACATTATACGCAGCACCATTGACTTGAGTGATCGTTTTTGAATCAGAAAGGAATTCTAATAGGTTGGCATTTTTTAAACCGATATAAGCGATGAAAATCCCAATCCCGCCCCCAATAGCATGTTGCATACTGACCGGAATGGCTTTAATAATCATCTTCCGAACTTTTGTTACAGTAATGAAAATGTTGAATAAACCACAAATGAATACCATTGCTAATGCTTCTTGCCAAGTAAATCCAAGGCCGAAGACAACTGTAAAAGTAAAGAACGCATTCAACCCCATCCCTGGTGCTAATGCGTAGGGAACGTTTGCGAAAAGACCCATCACTAATGTGCTGACAACTGTTGCAATAATCGTTGATAAGAAGACTGCTTGGAATGGCATCCCTGTTTTACTAAGAATGTTCGGATTGACAAAAATGATGTAGGACATTGCGAAGAATGTCGTTAACCCAGCCAAAAACTCCGTTGAAACGTTCGTGCCGTTCTCTTTCAGTTTAAAAAACTTATCCATTGAAATGATAACTCCTTTTTATTGGTTTATTTGACGACTTAAGTATACTAGAACTATTTTTATTTTACAATATAAAACACGTACATTTTAGTTCGTTAAATTTATTTTCGTTCGTTTTATTCAACTTTATTTTATTCCAAGATTGCCAGACGAGCGATTCTGTTTCTAAACACGAATATTAGCAACAAAAAAAGAAGTGGCGTTCGCCACTCCTTTTTCTTTTAGTTATTCTTCTATTATTTTGATTCCTTTACGATCTTTTTCCACCGGTGTCATAAAGTCATGATAATCCCCAGGTTCATCCTCTTCTAGCCCTGCTTCTGAGAGCCCTACATAATAAGAACCTTTGACTTCTCCTGCATTTGAACCAAAGAACCCTTCTCTTAAATTTTTTTGAATTCTTACATTCATATACTCCATCGACTCTTTAGCAAGTTCTTGCACCTCAAAACTTACAATCAACTGTGTTTTATTTTTGTTATACTTGTCTTCGTCGTATTTTCCAAAGGAGTAGCTGACTGGCGAAGGCTTTGGGCTTTCGTATTCTGCGAAATCTACTGCATTGAATTGTTCTCGTAAATCTTTAATTTTTTCATCTATCTTTTTCAATTTTTCTCGGACTTCCTTAGAATTTCCCTCGCGAGATACGTTGATACCTTCTTTTCTTAGCGTCTCTAATTGGACTTCCAACTTTTCTCGGAGTTGTTGTTTATGGCGATAGAAATTTCGTTCAAATTGTTTTTGGGCTAGTTCTAAAATTTGTTTTTCATTTTTCCCTCCTAAATCCCCGAGGTCCAAATCCAATCCTGTATAGGCAAGCACGTTTCCTTTTCCATCAAAATGATAGACCGCCGTCACCGTGTTATGTGGATCTAACTCTGTTTTCTCTCCGTGATGCACATCCATCCAAATCCTATCTGACTGCAACGCATATGGTAGAGGGATTTTTTCCTTTTCTCCGCATGCTGCAAGCATAACAGCTACTACCGACAGCAACGCTAGTTTTATCCATGTCTTCATTGTTCTTCCTCCAACGTTCGAACTTTCACTTTCATTATACTACACGCAATCAGAATCTGCTCCTATTCCAAACAAAAACGCCAGAGCACCATTGTACTCTGACGTCTAAAGGCATTATTTATCTGAATTCCACACTGGGAAGTATTGTCCTGGTGCGATTTCATTCATTTTTTTGGCTACATCGTCTGATTGGTATAATTCAACGATTTTTTTGTATGTTGGGTTGTCAGCATCTGCCGCTTTAACAACGATGATGTTATAACGATCTTTAGGAATTGTATCTAAGTGGTTTGCATCTGAGAAGATGTTGTCTTCGATTTTCAAACCAGCATCTTGTGCCATAGAACCATTAATGGAAGCTGCATCAACATCTTGTAATAAACGTGGTGCTTGTGCTGATTCTGCTTCGATGATTTCTAAGTTACGAGGGTTGCTTGTGATGTCCGCTAAAGAAGCTTTTGTTCCAACGCCATCTTTTAATGTGATTAAACCTTCTGTTTGTAAGGCTACTAATGCACGACCTTGGATCGCTACTTCTTTAGGAACTAATACTTTTGCTTTCTCTGGTAAATCTTTTAATGATTTATATTTTGTTGAGAAATAATATAACGGCGTGATAAATGTTGTACCGATTTCTTTTAAATCAGTTCCTTTATCTTTGTTCCATTGTGCTAAATAAGCACGGTGTTGGAACGCGTTCATTTGAACTGAACCTTCTTCAAGAGCTGTATTTGGTAATACATAGTCGTTCATTTCTACAACTTCGATATTGATGTTTTCTTTTTTCGCTTTTTCAGCTACGTAATCCCAGATTTCGTGTGCTGCGCTACCTACAACGGCAACTTTAACTGTTTGCGCTGGAGCTTCAGTTGCTTTAGAAGCCTCGCTAGATTGTTGTGAACTTTGATTTCCGCACGCTGCTAAAGTGATTGCTGCAACGGCTGTTAAAAATAAGTGTTTAATTTTCATATTGTTTTTCCTCCGATTTTATAAGTTTGTTGTGTTAGTTGTGAATTACTTTGAAACATTCCTCCTTGCACTGTCGAACACAATAAAAAAATCCTTTGCCCAAATAGGACAAAGGACGATCATTTCAAAAATACCGTGTTACCACCTTTATTCGTTTATCCATCACTAGATAAACCTCACCCGATTCCACGCCTGTGCATTGAAATCGTACCGCTATAACGGGCGCCCCGTACTTCCCTTACAATTGCTCAGAAAGTCCGCTCAATGGCCATCTTCCTCATTTCGTCACTACTTAGTTCCACCAACCCTAAGCTCTCTACTCAGTGCCTCGATGAGTACTCTCCATCTCGATGCGTTATGGATTCCATTATACGCCCATTCTTTTCGATGTCAACAAAACTCTTTCATTTATAGACATTTGTTTTTGAAACAGAAACAAAACCATAAAACTGACTCTAGCATAAAGAAAACCTCCACACGAAATTTCGTGTAGAGGTTAAAACAGTCTTATTTAGCAACAGTTGTTGTTGTTTCAGAATCAGCTGTTTGTAAGAAATTCTTCAAAGCATTTTGTAAGCTTTCGTCTGTGATTTTCACGTCAGCAGCTTTCACTAAGTCGACCATTGTTTGGTGTAAGTATGCAGAATCTTTCAATTTCGCATCTAACATTTCTTTTTCCATTTGTTCTTTCATTTCATCAAATGGTTTCTTCTCTTCTTTCGATACTAACTTAATAATGTGGTATCCAAATTGAGTTTGAACTGGTGTTTCAGTGATATCTCCAACATTCTTCAAGTCATAAGCTGCTGTTGAGAATTCAGTTACCATGTCTGAACGTTTAAATGGTCCAATTTGGCCGCCTTTTGCAGCTGTACCAGTATCTGCAGAGTTTGCTTTTGCTAATTCCGCAAAATCAGCACCATCTTTTAATTGTTTGATTAATTCTTCTGCTTTTGTTTTAGCAGCTGCTTTTTCTTCGTCAGATGCATCTGCTTTAGCAGCAATTAAGATATGTTGAACTGTAATTTGTGGTTCCCACGCATCATAGTATGCTTTGATGTCTTCTTCTGAGAAGTTCGCAGCTTTCTTCACTGCTTCTGTCATTAATTTGTTTAAGTAAAGTGTTTGACGGTATGCATCTACAGAAGTAATTCCGCTTTGTTGTAAAGCCGCTAATAACCCGGGTTCACCACCGTATTGAGCTACTAATTTAGCCACTTCTTCATCTGCAGCAGTTTTAAGAGCTTTTGCATCCTCAATAGATCCTTCTAATACTTTCGTTAATACTAAACGTTGTAATGTTTGTTCTCCAACAGAATCTTTCATTGCTGTCACAAATTCATCTTTTGTAACGTTACCGTATTTAGTAGTTGCAACGTTTTCTGCTGAATTATTTGAGCAAGCCGCTAATGCTAAAGTTGATGCAAGCGCTAATGCTCCTACGAATTTTTTCTTCATAAAATTCCCTCTCCAATCGGTTTTCTTTTTAATCGATGTTATTAATATACCACAGTTTTAAGCACTTGCCTATTTTTCTAGCATTCTCTTACCTTTTCTTAACTTTCTGAAAACAAAAAAAGAGCCAGGACCGATGCCTGACTCTTCGTTAAGTTAAGTTTAGTTCAAAAAATATTGTGATTATTGTAATACACGAATTGTGATTGTACGACGTCCGAAGTTGTAAACATCATTCAAGTTTACTAAGTGAACATCAATTCTATTTCCGTAAATAGCGCCACCTGTATCTGCAGCACGGAAAATACCATATCCTGGAATTTCAACATATGATCCTAATGGAATGACACTTGGGTCAACCGCGATCACGTTTGGTTCACTAACAAGGTTTGTTCCATCAGCTGTGTAGTTTGATAAACCAGCTTCGTTATATGAGTACGCTGTTGCTTCAACGGTTAAGTAGTAACCACCTTGGTTTGAAGAAGCTGCAGCAGCTTGAGTTGTTTGAGTTGCCTCTGTTGCTTGAGCAGCTTGAGTTGTTTGAGTTGCCTCTGTTGCTTGAGCAGCTTGAGTAGTTTCAGTTTCTGCCGCTTGTGTTGTTGCTTCAGTCGTTTCTACTTCTTTCACTTCATTGTTGTTTTGAACACGGTATGAGTGTTGTTCTGTTCCGTTATCAACGGTTACTTCTTTTTGGTCCGCTGAGAAACGTAACACTGTCCCTGGATAAATAAGGTTTGCATCTTGAATTTCGTTCACTTGAACTAATGTATCTAATGATGCACCAGTTGCTTCAGAAATTACTGATAATGTATCTCCCCATTTAATTGTGTACTCTTGTACACCTTTATCGTCTGTTTTAACATCTTGTTTTACTTGCTCTACAGTACGTGCTGTCCATTCTACTTCGTTGGCACTTGCTGTAGTTGCTGAAAATCCTGCAAAACTAAATAAAGCAAGTGATGCTGTCACCATCATGAATTGTTTCTTGATTGGTTTCATATTTTCCTTTCCGATTTCCGACTTTTTCTAAAGTCAAAAATCTCGTTCGCTTGGATTTTTGGGTTGCGAACTTAATTGATGCTAATAATGTTACCACGAATAAAATTGAAAATGTTGATTTTATGCGGTTTGTTAAGGTCACTTAATTTTTTTGACTTTTTCTGATGTTATTATGACAAACAAATGACAAGAACATATGTTTCCGTAACATTTGACACCATTCTGTAACGCGTTCGTAGAATTTTCTTACAATCTCGGTCATACTTTCTTCATTTATTACACTGTTTTTCGTTCCTTTTTGAGGTAAAAACCTATCATGTCGCACTTTTTCCGACCTTTAATGCATCAAAAAAGACCTCCCTATTCATCCATAGGAAGGTCACTAAACATTCGTTAAGCCGTTTGATTTAATTCACTCATTTGAATCGTTTGATCAATATTTTCTTTTAATGCTTCTGGAAGATGGTGCGTTACCCATAGCACTGTCACGCTCTTATCTTCTAGGATTGGCTTCAACACCTCAATGGTTGTCTTTTCATCTAAGTTGGAGCTGACTTCATCTAGCAAGAAGACTTTTGGTTGTTTCATCAACCCGCGTGCAAAGGCAATGCGTTGCAACTGACCGCCGGATAGATCTGTATTTTTGTCTCCGATAACTGTATCCAACTGATTCGGTAATGCCAGAACCGTATCTTTTAATCCAACTCGTTCTAAGACTGTAAAGAGCTTCTCATCCTCAACGGGCTTATCGAAACATAAATTCTCACGAATAGTCGCACTAAAGAGATGAGGTTTCTGGCTAATATAACAAATTTTTTCGTACAAGATTTCAGGCGATGCAGAACTCACATCAATCCCATCTACAATAATTTCACCAATATAACCACTTAATTTTCCACTAATTAGATTCATTAATGTCGATTTACCACTACCACTTTCACCTAATAATACGTATTTTTTATTTTCGGTAACGTTTAGTGATATATCACGTAGAATAAGCTGGCTCTGATATGAAAACGAAAGATTATTGATTGAAATCATTGTTCCCTGTTTCTCTTTTGAATTAGAAGACTCTTTTACTTCGCCTTCCTTCAATTCCTTGAAACGATTTAATAATGGCTCTGTACTTTGAATCATAGCAACGTATTGACTAATATTGGCTATCATATTGAAAATGGTTGAAGCTAAGGCCGTTGTAGTCACAATGCTACCTACACTCATTTCTGATTGCAAGATTAGATATCCTGTTAGCAGAAAAATAGACACTTGACTTATCACATTTCCTACTCCACCAGCAATTGCCACTTTTGCTAGAGTCTGGCTATAGCGGCAATGAGTGTCTCCTAACTGAGTGGATTGATTATTGATTTTTTCCAAGAAATAATTGAACTTTCTAAAAACAAATAAGGTTTCATATCCACTAAGCAAATCTGAAACTGTTTTTGAAAATTCTTCATTCGATATTGCTACTTCTTCTGTTTTGCTAGATAGCTCTTTCATAAACAACTTTGGTAAATAGGAGAGACAAACAATCAAGACTAATGTGGCTACAATAAGTGACCAATGAAAACACGCCAACGCAATCATCGATAATACTACAGAAATCATCCCTGCGATAAATTCTAACCCAATGGAGATTCCTTTTTTCTCAATTTGATCGATATCACTGGTAAACCAAGAAATATATTTCTGGCTATTTTTACTATAAAAATCCTCATAACTCGTTTTAGAAATAGCTAACGCAATTCGGTTTCGTAAATACGTGGCAATTCTCTGTGTAACAAATGCCTTGTAACGAATCATTCCATATTGAAATAACAAGAAGAATACAAATATCGTAATTAATATAAGGCCATTTTGAAAAAAAAGTTCAAAATCAGATTGTACTAAATTATCAACTAATTTTGTATTCATTAAATTGGTCGACAAATTCAATCCTTCTATAATTATATATAAGAATAAACAAGCTATAATTTCTTTTTTGAATTTTCGTGCAATCTCAACCATTATTCTTCTCCATTCAAATAGATTCGTTCGAACAAATTCAGTATAATTCTCTCCCCTCTTTTGTCATAAAAAGTAATCATATCGTGTTACTTGTGATTTAACTGTTCAGATAAAAATTGTCGATATAGCTTTCCTTTATGATTTTCTTCAAAATCATAGAAGAATTGAATAGATTTAAGGCATAACTTTTTTCCATCCGTTTTTTGATTTCGCTGAATCATTAATATCCCTTTGAAAAATTGTGCAGACATTTTTTCCGCATAAAACCCTTCTCTATTTAATAATTGCTCAATTTCTTTTAAAATATCATCTCCATATTTAGAGCCTAGAAGAATGTCTTTCAATAAAATATTTAATAATAATTTCGATGCAATTTCGATATATCTTCTTTCTGAAGAAAAGTGATTCTTTTTCTTTCTCAACAAATGAACAAATTGATGGTTTTCTTCAGGAGAAAAGAATATTGTGAAATTCCCAAAAAGCTCGATTTCATACAATCCCCAATTCTCAATATCGAATAAGTAGTTTAAAATCTGACGCTTTGATATTTTCGACAATGTTTGACCATTCATCTCTGCAAGAAATGCTTCCATAAGAATTTTGTTATGTAAATGCCTTATATTCTTATTTTTTTCGAACGCCTCTTCTTCGCGTTTTTTTAATACTTCCCATAAATAAGCATCATTTTCTTTTTTTGCCTTGATGACTTCATTCAAAAATTCTTTCTGACTATTCTCGCCTTGAAACAATTCTTCAAACTCACTAAAATAAATATTCATTCGTTCAAGTAATCGAAGGAATGTTGAATCATTAACTTGACTCTCTCCTCTTTCATATCGAGATAAAAAATTCTTCGATAGAATCCCTTCTGCAAGTTGCGATTGTGTAAGATTCTTAGACAATCGTAATTTTTTTATGAAATAACCATTATTTTCCATTTCTATTCTGCCTCATTCCAACAATACTGTGATTTATATCTATTATAAATTCCAAAAAGTTACAATTCAATATAAGGAATATGAAAGGAGGAAGTTTGTGATGCGAAAATTTTTGGTCGCAACTATAATTATTACTGGGGTTATAATGGCAGTAATTGCTTCAAATGCCCTAAAGCATAATGTCGCTTTGAACTCATATGAATTATTTGAAATTATCAATGTTCGCGGGGGAGATTAACTTTCCATAAAGCAAGCAAAAAAAGAGACTTCTACAATTCGTAGAAAGTCTCTTTTTAGTTTTAGTAGATGCTTATAATTCACTCATTTGAATTGTTTGATCGATATTTTCTTTTAACGCTTCAGGAAGATGGTGTGTTACCCATAGAACGGTCACGCTCTTATCTTCTAGGATTGGTTTCAACACCTCAATGGTTGTCCTTTCATCTAAGTTGGAGCTGACTTCATCCAGCAAGAAGACTTTTGGTTGTTTCATCAATCCACGGGCAAAAGCAATTCGTTGCAACTGACCGCCGGATAGATTTGAATCACCATCACCTAAGACTGTATCTAATCCCTGTGGCAAGTTTCGAATGATAGAAGCGAGTCCCACTTTTTCAAGAGACTCCCAAACTTCTTCATCCGTATACTCTTCAGTGAGCGTTACGTTTTCGCGAATGGTTGTCGTGAAGATATGCGGTTTTTGAGCAATATAGACCATTTGACGATATAACTCATCATAGGATTGTTTCTTCACATCGATTCCAGCGAGTTTCACTTCTCCTAAATACTCCGTTAATTTAGCAGCGATAATATTTAACAGCGTTGATTTTCCTGTTCCGCTCTCGCCAGTAATCGCGTATTTTTGTCCTTCGTTAAAGCCAAGAGAAACATGGTTTAAAATCACCTTTTCTCCGTAGTTAAACGAAACATCACTCACTTCAATGAGAGTACGTGGTGCCTCTTCTGGCGCTTCCTCTACAAGGGCTGCTGGTTCTAATTGCTCATATTTGTTAAACAACGAATCTGCACTCTTAATCGAACCAATCTTTTGACTAATATTTCCTAACACGTTGAAGATGGTGCTACTTAATGCCATCGCTGCTAGAATACTCCCGATACTAACTTCCCCAATATAAGCTAAGTATCCCGTTAAGATGAATACAGAAATCTGGCTAAAGACATTCCCGATCCCACCACTAACGGCAACTTTGGCCATCGACTTACTAAAATCGCGATGCGTATCTCCTACTTCAACCGATTTTTCATGGATTTTCTCTTTTAAATACGCTAGCTTACGAAAAACAAATAGAGTATCATATCCGCTCAATAAATCCGAAATGGATTTTGCGAATTTTTCATTAGCTTCTGACACTTTGATGGTTTTTTCTGTCAGTTCTGCTGAGAACAAAGCCGGCAACACAGCCATGATGACAATACAGATAGCCGCTAGTAAAACGATAGACCAATGATACATGAATAACGCTACCGCAGAAATGACCGCAGAAATAATCCCCCCGATAACATCAAAGGTAGGATCAATCGCATGCCCTTTAATCTGTTCCAAGTCACTTGTAAACCACGAAATATACGTTTGACTATTCTTTTCATAAAAGCGTCCATAAGACGTCGCTTCAATCGAATGACTAATACGGTCCCTTAACCACGTCGCAACTTTTTGATTAAAGTAGGCTTGGTAGCGAATCAACATATACGTAAACAATAGATAAAATGCAAAAATAATGACTAAACAAATCGCTTTATAAAAGAAATTATGAATATCCATGTTCACTAAAGTATCTAAAGTCTGCGCATTCACGACACTCGATACAAGCTCCGCCCCTGCAATTAGGGTGAGCAACGTGATCATGATGAATACTTCTTTTTTAAACTGCTGAAAAACAACCCTCATACACACTCGCTCCACTTCAACTTATTGTTATGCTCATAGTGTAACACTGTCTTAATCCAATGTATATAGGACTTTTGGCGGAAAACAAAAGAAGTTTCCTTTTTTGCACACAAAAAACCACACCTCTATTCTGAAGTGTGGTAGATCTATTTTATTATGCTTTTGTTTTTTCAGCGCGGTCACGTTTCATTTGGCTTGAACGTAATTGTCCGCAGGCTGCTTCGATATCATGTCCGAATTCTTTACGAACAACACAGTTGATGTGGTTTTTCTTCAACACATCGTAGAAGGCTACTACGCGTTCTTTTCCACTACGTTCATATTGGTCATGTTCACGAACTTTGTTATAAGGAATTAAGTTGACATATGAAAGACGTTTCTTATCCGCAAGAAGGTCGGCCAATTGTTGCGCTTGTTCCACAGAATCATTCACGTGATCAAGCATGATGTACTCGAAAGTTACACGACGGTTGGTTTTAGCGATATATTCATTAATCGCATCCATCACGACTTCGATTGGATATTTACGGTTGATACGCATAATACGAGAACGTGTATCATTATCTGGTGCATGGAGTGACAATGCAAGGTTCACTTGTAATCCTTCGTCTGCGAACTCGAGAATTTTTGGAGCCAAACCACTTGTAGATACAGTGATATGACGAGCCCCGATTCCAAGTCCTTTATCCGAGTTGACCACTTTCAAGAATTTAATCACGTTATCATAGTTATCAAATGGTTCTCCAATCCCCATGACTACGATATGGCTGACACGGTCCCCAGGAGACACTTCGTCTAATGTGCGTTGTACGTGCATGACTTGCGCTACGATTTCCCCAGCAACAAGGTCACGTTGTTTTGCGATAATTCCGCTGGCACAGAAAGTACAACCGATATTACATCCTACTTGTGTCGTCACACAGATGGATAAGCCGTATTCTTGTGGCATTAGTACCGTTTCGATTAAGAGGCCATCTGCTAATTCAAAGAGGAATTTACGTGTTCCGTCTGTTGATTGTTGTTTGATACGTTCGTTTAACACTGGGAATGTGAACTCTTCTTGTAATTGTTCGATTAGTGATTTTGGCAAGTTTGTCATTTCTTCAAAACTGGTTACACGTTTGCGGTAAAGCCAGTCCCATAATTGTCCTGCTCTGAATTTCTTTTCGCCTTTTGCTTCAAACCAAGCTGTTAGCTCTTCTAGTGGCATGCCATAAATAATCGGTTTTCCTTCATATTGACGAACCACTCGTCCAATTTTTCTAACCATATCTATTCCTCTTTCCTATACTTGAAATGCTCTAATGATTGTTTCTCTATTTGCATGAGCGCTTAATAACACTGATAATTTCACACGAGCCTTTTGTCCGCTAAGCCCTGTTGTGAAAATCACTCCTGCTTCATGAAGCTGTTTGCCTCCGCCAAGATAATTATAGACATCATACGTTACACCGTTAAATGCGCGGGACACCAGAACGACTGGAATTCCTTTATCCAAGCAACGTTGCAACCCAGGAAGTGCCATTGGAGGAAGATTTCCTGCCCCAAGAGCTTCGATGACTACTCCATTGGCATCTGAATCGGCAATGGCATCAAATAACATGGAATCCATTCCAGCATATGCTTTTAATAAGTATACCTTATCCAAGAGTTCTTTAATTGGATAATATTCATGATGTAAGAATTTTTGGAAGTAAATGACTTCACTCTTTGATAC
>CAURMP010000003.1:0-40106 GCA_963526005.1 uncultured Streptococcus sp.
TTTGGTTTGTCTTCTTTGTTCAGTTTTCAAAGGTCAATCGTTGTTTTGCAACAACGTTAGATATATTATCACGCTCATGTTTTCATTGCAAGAAATATGATTCGATGTTTTTGTCATCTTGCGCGACAACGTTTAATAATTTAACACAGGATGAAAGAGACGTCAACGAATAACTACTCCATTTTTCAAAAAAATTGTATAATCGAGAAAACGACTTGAAGGAGGGCCTATGAGACTCGAACATCTATTAATGAAACATCTGGTGCTGAGCCGCCGCGAAATGAAGAAGCTCATCAAGAATGAAGCCGTCTTAATCGATGGAGTTCCGGCTACTCACGTCAGCAATAATGTCGACGCGGCCCTGCAAGTCATCACGGTGAACGGAACGCGGATCTATGAAGATAGCCAGAAGTACTATATGTTGAATAAACCTCAAGGCGTCATCTCTGCTACGACCGACAAGGAACATACGACGGTTATCGACCTCTTCGCAAACGAAAACGTCGAAGGCCTCTACCCGCTCGGACGACTCGACGGGGATACTGAAGGACTGCTGCTCGTGACGAATAATGGTCCGCTGGGGTACCGCATGCTCAACCCCGACCAACATATCGAGAAGGAATATTATGTAGAAGTTAACGGTCCGCTAGACGAGGATGCCGTAGAAACCTTCAAACGGGGCGTGGTCTTCCACGGTGGATACCAATGCAAACCAAGTACGCTTACGATCATCGAAAGTAGCGATAGCTTGAGCCGTGCGACTGTCACCATCTCTGAAGGAAAATTCCATCAAGTGAAGAAGATGTTTCTATGCGTGGGTGTGAAAGTGACCTATCTTAAACGGATTCGCTTTGGAGAATTTGTGTTAGACGAGGCTTTGGCTCCCGGAGAATATCGAGAGTTGAACGAAGCAGAACTCCAACTTGTAAAGACGTATTTCTAAAAAAGCAAAATGTAACATAAAAGTTACGTAACTTATATGTTACATTTCGGTTTTTCAACTAAACAAATAAGCTCGCCTGCACTACGCAAGCGAGCTTTTCTACTATATTTTACTCTTCAATACCATCATGAGAAGAATACCATGCTCCTACTGCCATCAACATTAGTGCAATAAAATAAGTAACTTCTGGCATCTGACCAAAGATTAGAATAGACAGGAAAGCTGCTATGAATGGAGAAACAGCGTAATAAGCGCTAGTTCTTGCCGCCCCAAGAAGCCGTTGAGCATGAACATAAAAATAAATACTTAGTCCATAAGACACAATGCCTAAAGCCATAACCGCAATGACGCTCCAAAGATTCATCAATCTCTCACCAAGCACTAAACCAATTACGATAGAGCCAATTCCAGAAAATATTCCCTTTAACAAGACAATCTCTAACGGATCACAGGAAGAAAGTTTTCTGGTGCAATTATTTTCCAATCCCCAGAAAACAGCAGCCAATAATACAAATAAAGAACCATAGGAAAACTCTAGACTCGAAAAATCTTCAAAAGACAAGATAACACTAGAAAAGGTTACGAAAAGAATTCCCATCCATAACCGTTTACTGATACGTTCTTTAAAAACTACTAACGCAATCAGCGCAGTCGCAACAATCTCAAAATTATTTAACAAAGAGGCATTCGCAGCAGTTGTTGCGCTTAGCCCTATCAACATACAGATTGGCGCTGCTATATCTAACAAGACCATAGCAACCGTATACGGCAATTCCGCTTTACTGAGATGAATCTCAGTGATTTCAGCTTGTCTCACTCTTCTTAAAACTGCAATCAAGCTCATTCCAATACCTGCACCTAAATATAAAAATCCTGCCATTAATGTGGGCGGCATTTCATTTAATAATACTTTTGAAAAAGGAGAACTCACCGCATATAGTACTGCAGCAAGTATCGCCATGATTATCCCCTTCCGCATCTCTTGTTTCATATACTCACCCCTTGAAATCTAATAATAAATACTGTATATTTTGTACACTATCGAACACTTTGTATCGTAATTATATAGAATTATAATTTTTCAAAACAACAGTCATTTTAGTATTTCTGTAAGATAACGAACATTTTTAATAAATTGTACGGAGGATTCTTCCTATGGATCGACGACAACAAAAATCACGAAAAGCTATTTTTGAAGCTTTTAGTCTTCTTTTAGAAAAGAAGCGTTACAGTAAAATTACTGTGCAAGACATTATCGATACCGCTAATGTTGGACGGAGCACTTTTTACGCACACTTCGAGACAAAAGACGAATTATTAAACGCTATTTGCGAAGAGATTTTTGACCATATCTTCGAAAGTCTTCACACTGACGATTCATGCACTTTAAAGGATCGAAACAGCGCATTATCCAGTAAACTCTCTCATCTATTATGGCATCTACGAGAGCAAAAAAATAAGATTAGCGCATTTCTGATTGATGAAAATAGTGAACTCTTTTTAAGATACTTTAAGCAACACTTAACCATTCTTTTTGCTGATTTTTCTAACAGCGCAAATAAATCCATCCCTAAGGCGTTCGTCACTAATCATTATGTGACGAGTTTTGCGGAAACTGTCAAATGGTGGTCGAGTAACGGAATGTCTCTTCCTCCAGAAGTGGTTGTTGAGTATTATATGCAATTAATTCGTTAATCCTTTCGCTATTTCTTTCGACAAATAAGCTCGCCTGCACTACGCAAGCGAGCTTTTCTACTATATAAATGAAATTATTGGATCGGTCCTAAGAGAATATTTGCCCACGCATCATGTAATGACTCTTGGTCACTTGGTTGGAACAAGCCAGCCAACACGTCGCGATATAAGCGAGATAATTCTGTACGGTTGAAGTATGAACTTCCGCCGCTCGCACGAACGATTTCTTCCACGGCCTTCTTCGATACTTCAACTGAACGATTCTTAATCGAAGACAAGCGAGGCAACCAGATGAAGCTGTATTCTGTGCTTGCTTCTAGCGTGTCGCTTAACTCGTTAATTTGCGGTTGAATGCCATCTAGCATAATCGCCGCTTCCGCAATTCTCCAGCGAATGTTTTTGTCGTTGGCATAAGGCGCATTATTGGATACAGAGTGACGAGTTTTCACCGTTTCTACTCCGATTTCTAGCGCACGTTTCCCGATACCAAAGTACGTTGCAGCCAGTAAAATCTCGAAGTACGCGAAAATACCGAATACTACTGGATCGAAGCTTGGTCCAGGAGCTACTTTCGTTAGGATTTGCTCTTCTGCTGCGAAGATGCCTTTCAACTCAACGCTATTTGATTGCGTCGCACGCATCCCCATTGTATCCCAGTCGTCTTTTACGATAAACGTTTCTTTGTCCGGTGTTAAATACGCAAAGACTGAGAGTGGTGACTCGCCTGTATTATCTTGCCCAAATGAAACCAACTTGTCGCAATATTTTCCCATTGATAAGAAGACTTTCTTGCCGTAAAAACGATACGCGCCGCCCTCTTCCGGACGAGCCTCAGAAATCGAACCGAATAACACACGATCATTCGAAGGTTCAGAAATTCCAAACGCCAACAACTTGCCTTCTGCAGCATCGCGAAGAATTTGTTCTCCCTTCTTGTTGCCAAAACGAACCATGTGCTTGCCAAGGCCGACAATAATTTGGTGCATGTTCACCCCAAGCGCTGTCCCTGGAGCCGCCATCGCAAGACGCGTTTGTTCTTGCGCAATCTCTTTCAGCGACAAACCGAATCCGCCGTACTCTTTTGGCACGAACGCCTTTAAGTATCCCGCCTCTTTTAGCGCTGCATAGTCTTCCGCAGGCCACGCATTCTCTTTGTCGTAACGCGGTGCACGCTCATGAATTTCTTGTAATAACTCTTCTGATAAAAACATAAAAAGCCTCCTTAATATCTTATACAACGATAGTATAAAATATTAAGGAGACCGTGGCAAAAAGTTAGTTTATGATTTTAATCATCTAAATCTCACTTGCAAGTTGAGTTTAATAAAATCTTCGCCGTTTTCTGAAAACACCTCTCCAAAACCATGTCTTGACGTAGATGCTGTTTCGTATTTAGTATTCTTCAATAAGTAATCTTCAAAACTACTTCTATTATATATGTGATAGGCAAGGACATTGCCTTCTTTTGTTACGATAATATATCCACCAGAGGCCTCATCGATGCCATCCCAAATAGTCGCAGGCTTCATCCCTAACGCAACAGCCGTTAAAAACTTTTTGAATTTATATTTATACGCATTCACATTGCCATAATTCATAGGGTTTTCCGATTCAAGTTTTGCAACCATTTCATCACAATTGCTAATACCATCTTTATAATAATATAACAGTGTCTTTGCTATAATTTTGTCCATATTACTATCAATCAATACTAAATTATCTTCGAAAGATTGATTATTCATTTTATAAAACTCTAATTCTCCATCTTCTTCAACAATTTTGTTAATACGTCCTCTAAGATCGGTATGTGCTTTTCCGCCTGATATTTTATATATTTCATTAGCTTCTTCTAATAAATTAGGATAATTGTGTTTAATTTTATAAATAAAATTTGTTGTCTGGCCTGCGTTTAATAATGTTGGAGCTGACCCTAATTCAGACTTGATGGAAAAGCCTACTGTTGGACAATATCCTGTCTGCACATCCACAATGTTTATTGTAATGTCACTTTTATCCCTAGCAGGAGCAGCTAACTTATAGCATAATATCCTTCCCATAAACTCTTCCGTACTATTTACTGAAAACGCACTTGTAGAGCCTTTGCTTTTTATTTCCTCTAATAAAGTTGTAGCTTCTGAATCGAACTCACTAGCGGGTAATTCTACCTTTTTTTCTCCATTAACAAATATATTAATCAATTGACCTGTGTGGTATTCTTTAACTTCATCTTTAATTTCTTCTCTTATAATTTTAATAATTGGGAAATAAATATCTTCTAATTTATTTAAATCACTATCAGCCGCATATATCTTTCCATCTGCTAACAATCTTAGTAGAACATATATTTCTGACCATTCCCCTTTATTTCCTTTAATCATAACTATCTCCTAACTCCCAACAGAACGAGGGTGAAAAATATTTAATTTTCTAAGCCACTATTAACTAAGCATTTTTTTATTTTTTCTGCAATCGCACGTATAACAGGAACTGTTACCGAATTTCCAAACTGCTTGTATAAATGAGTATCTGCAACAACAAATTTAAAATCATTTGGAAAGCCTTGAAGTCTTGCCCATTCTCGAGGCGTCATCTTTCTAACAAATTCTCTATTAATTTCTCCTTTAATATGAGTAACTGGGGTGAAATTAGTCAAACGGTTATCAATGATTAAATTACGTTCTCTTCCCATACCCCCACATACAATTGCTCCAGCCACAGAATCAGTACTTCTAATTTCATAACCAAATCCGTTACCTTTTGAAGCATGTCTTTCTTTATGTTTTTTCAAGGATTCTAAGTATGCAGTAGACAAATAATATTTTGGTGAAACCTCATGTTCTTCAACGATATCCTTTATTACTTTTGTATCATCAGTCTTTTCTGGGAACTCAAAAGTTTTTGGTGCGATATCTTTTCGGAACGCTACAATATATATTCTTTCTCTATTTTGTGGCACTCCAAAATTTTTACTATTCAAAACTTTATAAAACACTACGTATCCTAATTCTTCTAAAATTTCTTTTATAACTTTGAAAGTTCGTCCTCTATCATGGTTGACAAGATTCTTTACATTCTCACAAAATACTACTTTTGGATTGTGTCTTTTTATAATTCTCGCTACATCAAAAAACAATGTACCTCTTGCATCTTCAAAACCCTTCTTATGTCCTGCTAAAGAGAATGCTTGACAAGGAAAGCCAGCAAGAAGAATATCGTGCTCTGGAATATCATTTTCATTCACTTCAGTAATGTCTCCAGCAATATCAATTTTATCATCGAAATTAGCTTTATAAGTTTCTACTGCTTTTTTATCCCATTCACTAACAAACACGGTTTTTATATCATTGCCAAAAGCCTGATCAAATCCTAATCTTATTCCTCCAATTCCTGCAAACAAATCAATAGATCTATACATCTTCCTGTCCTCTCTCACATTCAATAATATCCTCAATATTACAATTTAACTTCTCACAAATTCTTCCCAGTATTTCTAATCTTACAGGTTCATTGCGCCCCATTCTCGAAATTGTTGAAGGTCCTGTCCCTATCAACTTTTGCAAATCCCCTTTGTTCATATTTCTGTCTATTAACAACTTCCACAATCTATTATATGAAAACTTCATAACTATCCTCTTTTCTATTCATTGGCATAGATTTTCTACCCGAAATTATAACATCCTTTTTATAAAATAGAAATCTATTTATCTTATATATCCCTACCTCTATTTTCAGGTTAAATTAGTTTAATCATATTGTTCTCATCGTACTCTTTATCTTTTCAAAACAAAAAAGCCAGCCGTTGTCGCGACTGACTTTTGCATATTCCTTATTTTGTTGATTCATATTGAAAAATCTGAACGATGGTCCAGATAAGGCCGATAAAAAGATTATTTTCATAATTGTTGAATAATTACACAAACTTTAGTTCAAACATCATAACAACAACTAGTTATTCATCATAATTTATAGTTAGTAACTTCTTTTTCTGCTACTACATATAGATTCCCTAACGTACGAGTGCATGCTACATAAAATTTAGCTTTTGTCGAGGGTGCTAAGTTTGATAAAGTATCTTTCACATAATGATTCCATGTTGTATTATTCAAGACAACACAAACATTATTAAATTCGCCTCCCTTACTTTCCCCCCAATTTAAACTGTTGCAGTCATATTGTGATGACTTTTGATAAAATAATTTCATAGTAGCATCGTTTCTCATAACACAATCAATTTCATCTCTATTTTCAAGCAACTTAATTTTTTCTAGACCACACTTAGGTTTGCTTGACATTATATCTATCCCTAATTTTTCTTTAATGAACTCACAAATTTCAGGAGGACAGCGATGACTATTTGATAAACTAGTTACATCAACATCAAAATCATTCTTTCTAAATTCTCCCAGCCATTTATTTATATCAGAGTGAATACCTTTTCCTTTATTTCCCGACAAAGAAGTACTATACGTTTTTTGATAAAAATCTCCTAATAAATAAACAATTGCATTCAATTTAGATAAACTCAACATCCAATCGAAATCATATGACTCAAAATCTTGGCACTCATCCACAAAAATAAAATCAAAAAACTGATCAATTCTATCTAAATACGAATGTTTTAACTCTTTTGTTTTTTTATTATATCTAAGATACCCATCCAACAACGCTTGCGAAAGTTGATTGTGAATTATTCTACCATTTTTGTCAACTGAGTTTTTATCCCATTTATTTTCTTTTATATAGTTAAAATTAATTCCGTTAGGACGGCCATCCAAATACGGAACAAGACAAAAACTATATAAAAATTCAAAAACTCCAAAAACATGAGTATCTTCTGGTGTTTTACCAAACTTTTTTATTAATCGTTGTTCTAATATTTTTTGATTATTCTCTGTGTATGTAATGATAAGATTCCTTTTTGAAGGGTCTATATTATTAACAATAAACCTCGTCTTTCCACTTCCGGCAACTGCGTGTATTAATTTCTTATTACCCACTCGACTGCCTCCTTAATATATTCTGGAATTACAAAATCTTGCAATTTATCCGAAGAATCTAACATTTCTAATAACCTTAATGCAAATTCTGCCTTGTTGTTAAGCATAAATCTCAAAACATCACTAGATGTAGTCAACTTTTCTTCATCAATCAAAGATTTATTATCGTTATATACGCATACTTCAAATGTATAGTTAGCATTATTTTGATCAGAGAATACTTTAATATTATTGCATTCGTTATAGTCCGAATAATTTTCAGTTATATTAGCATCATAGTCCTTATCATTATCTGTTATTACTGCAACATTCTTACTTTCAAACCCTTTTGCGATTTCTAAATATCTTTTGAAACTTAATCCATCTACAGAGATTATACTAACTCCTAATAATTCAGGTTTTTCCCCACGAATCATATCAAAAAATTTTTCCATCAAAATATATTCGGCATTTCCTTCGACCAAGATAACTTTATCACTCAGTGCAAAATTTAATAAATTTTGATTTGTAGATTTTTTAAAAAAGCGTATTGTTTCATTTTGTAAATTTTGAATTTTTGAAACTTTTCCTCCCTTTAGTAAGGTTATATTATCAATCCCTAAACGAGAGGCAATCATATTGGAGTGTGTACCAATAAATACTTGGACACCTGTTTTAGAGTTCAATATTGCAATAAGTTTTAACATGTTTAAATAGCTAAGATGATTTTCTGGTTCTTCAATCAACAAGATTTTTACACTATCTTTTAAATGGCAATAAGAATTCTCTACACTAAGCAATACTTTTTCACCTTGTCCAAGATTTTTTATGTCAATGCCATTTTTTATTGCAGAAATAGAATTACGAAACGACTTTTCAGAATCTTCGAAGTGAAGTGAGTATTCGGAATCATCGTCTTTCACAAGATTCTCATTTTTTAGATGTGTAATTAAATCTACAGACGATTTACGAAACTCATGATTTACCTTTGCTCTGTTTTCAACAGAGATTCTAT
The DNA here is from genome assembly GCA_963526005.1 of uncultured Streptococcus sp. Classification (GTDB taxonomy): domain Bacteria; phylum Bacillota; class Bacilli; order Lactobacillales; family Aerococcaceae; genus Granulicatella. The sequence continues at coordinate 8,630 of CAURMP010000003.1, forward strand.
CCAAGTATATTTCCTCTATTCTTTTTTGAATTTCTTGTGTTGTGTCAATTTGACTTGTGTTTACTAAGCTGAATAAAAACTTAAACGGCTTCGTGTATGACGTATATATTTTACCACTAAACGACAAGAATTCTACTTTATAAAATTCGAATGGGAATACCTTCCAATCACTATTGCTTAAAGCTTCCTTAATTTCTTCGCTAAAATCTGTATTAGGAACAATTCTTAATAAAACTCCATACGATTTAATTCTTTTGGAATTATGAGTTCCTTCAATATTAAAATTTTTCTTTATTTCTTCAATAGAATCATCAAAGTATATTTCAACAAATAATTCAGGTAAACAATCTATATTTTTTGTTTCTAAGAATTCTGAAATAGTTATTGAATTAAATAAACTGGCCAAACCATTCTTTTCAATTAAAGCATGACTACCACTTAGTACTAAATTAATAGCATATAGTATAGTTGTCTTTCCGGATCCATTTTCACCAATTAGGAGATTATTTTCTCTGTTACATTCTAATTCAACGTTTTGAAAACCTTTAAAATTATTTAAAATGACCTTCTTAATCATAATACTTTCCCCTTTACTGTATAATTAACAATCCACCCTTTATTCTAATTCAAAACTTAAATTCAAAGAACCACGTCCACAACACTATACTCTCAACCTCTATAGGTAGAGTAAGTTGTTTAAACATAAAAAGAAATAAACCCTTTATAGTAGAGTTGCGAAACATTACTATAAAGAGATTTATTTCTAACAACTACGATAGGCATTGATGAACTTTATCAATACTTTTCACATTCTCACCTTTTATTTATGATATATATTTTATTTTCACCCTACTCCCACTCGATCGGAGCCGGCGGTTTGCTCGTGATGTCGTAGACGACGCGGTTAACGTGGGCTACTTCGTTGACGATACGGGCACTGATGGTTTGCAGCACTTCCCACGGAATGCGAGCGAAGTCACTCGTCATGCCGTCGATACTCGTTACGGCACGGATACCAATCGTGTAGTCGTAAGTTCTTCCGTCTCCCATTACCCCAACGCTGCGGATGCCTGGAAGGACAGTGAAGTATTGCCATACGTCTCGTTCAAGGCCGTTTTTGGCGATTTCTTCGCGTAAGATAGCGTCTGATTCGCGGACGATTTCAAGTTTTTCTTCGGTTACTTCCCCAAGTACACGGATTCCAAGTCCTGGTCCTGGGAATGGTTGGCGCCATACGATAGAGTCTGGCATGCCAAGCGCCGTTCCAAGAGCGCGCACTTCGTCTTTGAAGAGCGTGTTCAGCGGTTCGATGAGTTCGAACTGCATGTCCTCTGGAAGTCCCCCTACGTTATGGTGAGACTTGATGGTTTGCGCTGTTTTCGTTCCAGATTCGATAATGTCTGTATAAAGCGTTCCTTGCGCAAGGAAATCCACGTCCGTGAGTTTTGCCGCTTCGTCGTCGAATACGTACACGAACTCATTTCCGATAATCTTCCGTTTTTGTTCAGGGTCGCTCACGCCTTTTAATTTCGATAGGAATCGTTCCTGAGCGTTCACGCGGATAATATTGAGGCCAAATTTACCAGAAAGGCTCTCCATTACTTGGTCGCCTTCCCCTTTACGAAGCAAGCCGTGGTCTACGAAGATACAGATGAGTTGGTCGCCGATTGCTTTTTGCAAGAGAACCCCAACCACACTTGAGTCCACCCCACCAGATAATCCAAGCAAGACTTTCTTATTGCCCACTTTTTCGCGAATTTTCGCAATTTCCATTTCAATAAAGCTATCCATCGACCAGTCGCCAGTTGCCCCGCAAATATCAAACACGAAATTACGAAGCATATCGTTCCCGTGAATACTGTGGCGAACTTCTGGGTGGAACTGCACGCCGTAGATACGACGTTCTTGGTTTTCAAAAGCCGCAAATGGCGTGTGCGCATTCGAAGCCGTCACGCTAAAGCCTTCCGGAATCGCAGTAATACGGTCGCCGTGGCTCATGAGTACCTCTTCCTCTTCAGCTAACCCTTTGAAAATGCCTGAATTCGTGTTAAAGACATCGACTTTCGCAGAACCATATTCACGCGTTGTAGACGATTCTACCTTCCCACCGAACAGATGCGTTGTCAGTTGCATCCCGTAGCAAATCCCAAGCACCGGAATTCCCAATTCAAAAATCGCAGGATCCACGGTAAAAGCATCCTCTGCATAAACACTATGTGGTCCCCCCGAAAAAATAATCCCTTTTACGTTGCCATGTGCCTTAATTTCTTCGGCGGTATTGTCGTTATGTAGCAACTCGCTGAACACACCAAATTCACGAATACGGCGCGTAATCAACTGATTGTACTGACTACCGAAGTCGAGCACGATAATCTTTTCTAACGAAGTGGTTTGAGCTGTCATAAGAGGCCTCCTTAGTTTTAGTCCTTTTTTATTGTAACAGAAAATCACGAAAATTACTTAAAAAAACTGAATTTTTTGTTCGGATTTTTTAGGCTCATTTTCCGCGTCACACCAAGCTTTCATTCGGATATATAAATTAGTATATAGAGTGTACACTCACTCGTCGCGTTCTTCAAAAACATTGTTAAATCAACTTTTCTAACTGTTGACATCACGCTCAAAAATTGTGTTTTAATTTTTTGAAATGTAGCATATATGCTACAGTAACAAATATGCTACTTTTTGCTTTTTTACAAAAAACTAGCCAATAGACGTACTACTGGCTAGAGATTGTATTCTTTTAACATTTTTCAAGAATTGCCGTTCTTGCTTTTTCCTCGGTATCGCCACTTTCATCAAACCCATCAAATGGCGCTTTCGGGTCTTGCACTTTCGGTTTACGCCTCAAGGCATTGCAGATTTCATCCACATGGCGAAATGCAAACTCAAAGTCATCTGTCCATCCGGTATGACCTGTAATGATTTTTAGCGAAAGATTTCTCTTCTTGAGCTTTTCTTCTAGTCGTTTCAACGATACACTTTGTAATTTTCTATCTTCTGCGAGCGTGTTTAAAAACGCATAACCACCGTCCGCACCAAACCAAATCGTGTCTCCAGTAAACAAATACGCATCATCGATTAAATACACTAAATGTCCCCACGTATGACCAGGCACAAGGAAGGCTTCGATTTTAATATCGTGAATATAGAAAATCTCCCCATCTTCTATCAATGTTTTGTCATTTTCGATATGCACTTGCGGAAGTTTATACAGTCCCCAATACACTTTGCGACGAAATCGGCCTTCCAAATACTCATTCTCCACACAGCCCACATAAATCTTTGCCTTTTTAAACAACCCCTGGCTATCAACTTCAACCGCTCCAACGTGATCCGTATCCTGGTGCGTAATAATAATCTCCTTGATACTTTCCGGTCGAATATCGAGCCACCGCATCTTCTCAGCAAGTCTGTCATAGTTATACCCAGCATCAATCATAATTGTGTAGCCGTCTTTAGTGTAAAAGTAAATATTGGCCACATATTCTCGGATACAACTCACTCTTTCGTCGACATGCCCCGTGTTTAGTGGTTTGAAAATTTCCTTTCCTCTAAACATAAACGACATGAACTTTTGTTGTTTTAAAGAATCTTTTTTCGCCATCACTCTCACCTTGATTCTTTTGTCTTGGCGATTCTAAAATCAAATTTTCTTCAGCGGAAACCATCGATTCACTCTCGCGCAATAGTTCTTATAGGCTTCACCGTGCAGTTTGTAGAGCCATTTTTCCTCGGTATTTCGAATCACAACGGTTAATATCACCCACTGAATTGGAATAAGAATCAGCAACCACACATTATGCATGGTTAGGATACTCCCAATGCCGCAGAGCCACCACGAAAAGTAAATCGGATTGCGTGTGCGCGCATAGATTCCAGTCGTCTTGAGTTCATTGTTTTGGATGCTCGTATTAATATCTGACTTCACCACGCTAAACCACCAGATTCTCGTCGCAACACCCATTAAGAGGAAGCCAATCAGATAAAACAAGTCCTTGAATCCACCCTTTAACAGTCCACTCTGGAGCACTGACTGACTCAGCATCCATCCAGTCAAATTCATCGCAATTATACACAACACGAGATACGGCCCAACACCATAAGTCGGCAATTTTTGATGTTTATCTTGATCACTTTTTAAGTACATGTCCTCACCTCATTGTTAAAGAAACCATACTACAAGCTACAATTTTTCACCTACATTTTACCACTACTATTCCGCGGTTTAAATAGGATTTTTAAGGATTTTACAAAAAAGAGATTCCCCCACAAATAGGAATCTCTCTTCATTTATTGAGTATTCAGTTATGTCTTTTTAGTCCTCTAACACAAAAATCTCTTCAACATTGAGCTGGAGTAACCTTGCTATCTTCATCGCAAGTTCAAGGGTAGGATTATATTTATCATTCTCAATGGCAATAATGGTCTGTCTGCTTACACCCAACGTTTTTGCCATATCCTCTTGTCGCAATCCTGCTGCTTTTCTTAGCTGTTTAATATTATTTTTCATATGCCATCACGCTTTCTGAAATAAATAAACGCCAACAGCCAAAACAACGATAACAGTGACAACTGCTAGAATGACTCCTTGAACAAGTTTATTTGGTTCTTTATACTCTTCATCGCCAGCAATCATATTGCGTTTCATTGCGGTTTGAGCAAATCCTTGCACACTTACAGATAAGAGCAAAATTAAGCAAGGAAGCATTTCAAGTTTGCCACCACTAACAAGTGCTTGATAGATATTAAATCCTGTCCATGCACATAAACCCAAAAGCGCTGTTTTATAGCCCCACTCCTCAGAACGCAACTGAATATCTCTGTCCATTTCATCCATCTTTTTCATGGCTTTGTTCCTCCAAATTTTTGTAATAATGTCAAGAGCTCTTTACATTTCAAATTATACTCTCCTGCCTAAAAATGTCAAGAGGTTTTTACATTTTATTTTTTACTTTTTTGCAATGAACATAGATGTACTCTTTCTTACGATTCCCCGTACTCTTACCAAGAAACCCGTACCGCTTCACCTACTAAAACAGAGGCACACATATGTTGTAAAAAAATAAATCGATTACGAAAAACCGAGCGGATTTTATAATCGCAGTAATGGGGGATAGCAACCAATGTGAATTACTGACTCTAGGGTTAAACCCGTAGAGTCAGTTTGAAGCTTGGTAGAGATTGAGACGTAGGCTCAATCCGGTGCCCCATTACAGTGATTATAAAAAAATCCGCAAGGATTTTGAGTAATCGATATACCTAATATTTTTTAATTTGCACAAAATCAATATGATGTCCCACTGTTTTATGTAGGATGAAGTCGGCGCGGGTTTTCGTTGGTAAGATGTATTCCTTAAGGTTCTTCAGGTTAGTCTTCTGCCACACATCTTTCGCCATCGCAATCGCGTCCGCCCGATTCCCAATCGCATATTGATAATAGTAGTTATCCGGCTGTGATTTCGCACGGTCCATCAACAATTCGAACCGCTCCAAGTACCATTGCTCAATCAGCGTAGCGTCAGCATCTACGAAAATCGACCAGTCGAAGAAATCACTCACGTAAATTTCACGATTTGGCGGTAGTTGCAACACATTAATCCCCTCAACAATCAAGATGTCAGGCGACTCAATCGTCTGCACTTCCCCTGGTACAATGTCATAAATCTCATGCGAATACACCGGCGCATCCACGCTTGGATTTCCTGTCTTCACTTCGAGCAAGAAATGAACGAGAGCTTCCATGTCGTAACTTTCCGGGAACCCTTTGCGATCCAAGATTCCGCGGTTAATCAACTCTTGCGTCGGCAATAAGAATCCGTCCGTTGTCATTAGGAACACGCGCTTATCCGGGTAGCGTTGTTGTAGCATCGTTTGCATCAAGCGGGCTGTCGTACTCTTCCCAACGGCCACACTCCCAGACACCCCGATAATAAACGGCACTGTCTTCTTCGTTTGATGAAGAAATTGCTGTTCCTCTGTGCGTAATTCAATATGTTTTTTAAAGTATAAATCGAAATAATCGAGCATTGGCACATACACTTCTTGCACGTCCTGTAGGGAAATGCGGTCATTTAATGAGGTTAAGTGCGCAAGTTCTTCTCTCGTCATTGTGAATGGATGGGCGCCTTCGTACTGGCTCCACTCTTCTCGTTTAATTTGGTAATACGTCTCGTTTTCTTTCAACGGATTCGTCTCCTTCAGCTACTGAGTCCTATTCTTGAATTGTACCACATGTTGAACACGGTTTCTATTTTTCATTATCTTAAGTTTTCCCCATGAAATCGCCGTGTTTGTTTACGTAAGGGCGTGGATTTAGTAGAATGAAAAGTGAATATAAGGAAAGGATTTGTCGTATGAAACCACAAACAGGAACAGGCCTGGCAAACGGGAAGATTATTCTTGCCGGTGAGCATGCCGTAGTGTACCACGAACCTGCGATTGCTTTGCCGATTGACGCGGTTTACGTGAAGGCGGATATTGTCTCTACACAAATAGGCCAAACGATTCAATGTGAACTTTATACAGGCGACGTAAACGAGATGCCTACTTCGATGGCAGGGCTACAATTTGCGATTGCCGAAGCGTTCAAAGCGGCCTCTACAAAAGAAGTGACGGCTCATACTTTTACGCTCACGATTGAGTCAACGATTCCTGCAGAACGTGGAATGGGCTCGAGTGCTGCAGTCAGTGTTGCGGTGGTGCGTGCTATTTTTGATTTCTTGGATGCGACACTTCCTGAAGAAACCTTATGGGACATCGTTCAAGGCGCAGAAACCATTTCGCATGGAAATCCAAGCGGCGTGGATACGGCGACAACGAGCGGAACACGTCCTGTATTTTTTCAAAAAGAACAAGAACTAAAAACGTTAGACCTCGATATGCCGGCCTACCTCGTGATTGCCGACTCTGGGGTTACAGGGAACACGAAACAAGCGGTGCATCATGTGAGCACCCTGCAAGAACGCATCATCGACCCTACTACAAAGGAAACGGGTTCGGATGCGGTTCAATCGATTGGTGCTATCGTCAACGAAACAAAAGAAGCTATCGAGGAACAAGACCCACAAAAACTAGGGCAACTGATGAGCGAAAACCATGAACGCCTCCAACAACTCGGCGTTTCGCATGACGTCATTGATACACTCGTCGATACGGCCCATCACAACAACGCACTTGGGGCAAAAGTCACAGGCGGTGGCCTCGGCGGATGTATGATTGCCCTCGTCGAAACCGAGGAAGATGCCCTTCATTTACAAGAACAATTCATGAAACAAGGAGCGCAGGCGGTCTGGATTCAGTCGCTGGCGAAAAAGGAGAATACCAAATGACATCGAACATTGGAATCACGCGTGCGCATACGAATATCGCACTGATTAAATATTGGGGCAAGGAAAATAAGGAACTCTTTATTCCGATGAACAGTAGCCTTTCTTTGACCCTCGAAGCCTTTTATACCGATACAAAAGTCGAACTCACAGACGCCTTAACTGAAGATGAATTCTATCTTAACGGGGTGAAACAAGACGAAGCGGCGACGGCTAAAATCACGCGCTTCTTAGACTTGTTCCGCGCTGAAACGGGGGATACGCGTCGTGCTCGTGTCGAGAGCTTAAACTTCGTACCAACAGCAGCCGGCCTTGCGAGCTCTGCTTCCGCCTTTGCGGCACTGGCAGGTGCGATGAACGAGGCAACAGGTCTTCATATGCCTGCTCAACAACTATCGACTTACGCGCGTCGTGGAAGCGGCAGTGCTACTCGTAGTTTATTTGGCGGATTTGTCGAATGGAATAAGGGCGACTCCAACGAGAATAGCATGGCCATCCCTGTCGACGATGCGAATTTTGACATCGGGATGATTATTATCGTTGCGAGCGCGGCAGAGAAGAAGATTTCCAGTCGTACCGGCATGGAGTTGACCGTTTCGACTTCACCATTTTACGAAGGTTGGGTCACTTCAGCGGCGACCGATTTAGCCGACATCAAAGAGGCCATCAAGGACCGCGACATTCATCGCATCGGCTCTATTGCGGAATTTAACGGCATGAAAATGCACGCTACGATGCTGGCAAGTAACCCTCCATTCTGTTATTTCGAACCGGAGAGTATTATCGCCCAACAAACGATTCGCACGATTCGAGAAGAACGAGGCATTCCAGCCTACTTCACGATGGATGCTGGGCCAAACGTCAAAGTGATTTGCAAGGCGAGTGATATTCCAGCGATTATGGAAGAACTTGGCAAAGTATTCCCGAGTGAAAAACTCATCCCTACGCTTCCAGGAGAAGGCATTCGTACATTGACAGAAGACGAATGGAATGCTTCTCGTGCGGCTTTTGAAGGGAAGTGAGCGCGTGACGATTACTTCAAAAGCTCCCGGTAAACTCTTTATCGCCGGAGAATATGCGGTTGTCGAATCCGGACACGGCGCCATTGTTGCAGCAGTGTCGCGCTACTTAACCGTCACAATCGACGAAACTACTAATGTTGGAACCTTAACGTCTACTCAAAATCCAGACGTGATTGTGGAATGGACGCGCGAAGGAGATCAGTTCTGCACAAAGGGAGACCATCCCTATAGACTAGTTGAAGAAGCGATTCTGGTCGCAGAGCAATATGTCCGAGAATGCGGGACAGCAACGAACGCCCTCTACTCGCTTGCGATTACAAGTGAACTCGATGACGCCAAGCGTGGTATTAAATACGGACTCGGTTCCAGCGGTGCCGTTGTGGTCGCAACGATTCAAGCGATTCTTGATTTTTACAAGACTCCGCACACGCCTCTACTCGTCTATAAACTTAGTGTTTTAACGAATCTCCGCTTATCCCAACGTGGATCCTTTGGAGATATCGCGGCCTCTGCTTTTAGAGGAATGGTGTATTACACAAGCCCAGACCGAAGTGAATTACTCGTAAAATTACAAAGCCAAACTATCAAAGAAATTTGTGATACTAACTGGAAAGATCTCACGATTGAGCGCCTTCCAGAAATCCCAGACTTCACCCTTTTAGTAGGATGGACAGGACAAGTCGCTATCACAGACTCACTGATTCAAGCCACTGAAAAGAAACGCAAAGTGGCAACCGATAGTGCGTTTTACAAAGGATTTCTAGGAAAGAGTCACGCCATCGTTCAAGGCCTCCAAAGTGCTTGGAACAAACAAAACATCCCAGCCTTACAAGAAGGCATCCGCGCTAACCGTGCGCTCTTAAATGAATTTGCTAGAGAAATGCAGCTGGAAATCGAAACACCAGCACTGCAAACGCTCTGCGACCTCGCAGAACAGGTCGGTGCCTGCGCAAAAACATCCGGCGCTGGTGGCGGTGATTGCGGCATTTGCTTTACAAAAAACGAAACCGAGAGAAAACAAATCGAAAAACAATGGGCCAAGGCTCAAATTCAAGTGCTTCCGCTGACCATCGCTGAAGCCTGGTAAAGGAGATTAATGATGGATTTATTTCAACAACAAATGAATCGAAAGGACGAGCACGTAGGTCATGCGAACCAGCAATACCGTGCAACGAGCGCTCCAGAGTTCGTGGAAACGCGCTTCATACATCATCCCTTCACAACGGTTGATGTAGCTGATGTGTCATTACAGACCAAACTCGCTGGACTCACCTTCGACGTTCCATTTTTCATCAATGCCATCACGGGTGGAAGTCCGCTCACGACTGCGTTAAACCAACGCTTAGCCGTCTTGGCTCGTGAAACAGGCATGGCAATGGCGACTGGTTCGATGAGTATCGCGATGAAATTTCCTGAAAGTGCGGAAAGCTTCAAGGTGATTCGCCAGGAAAATCCAAACGGTATCCTCTTCGCGAACCTCGGTGCGCATTACGACGCCGAAGCCGCTAAACGTGCTGTCGACATCATCGAAGCCAATGCAATTCAAATTCACGTTAACCGTGCACAAGAACTCGTGATGCCAGAAGGTGACCGCGTCTTTAGCAATTGGCTTAAAAACATCGAAGAAATCGTCAAAGCGAGTGCCGTCCCGGTTATCGTAAAAGAAGTCGGATTCGGATTTAGCCGTGAAGCCATTGCGCAACTAGAGAGTATCGGAGTTGCTGCCATCGATATTAGCGGTACTGGCGGTACGAATTTCGCCAAAATCGAAAACGGCCGTCGCAAAGAAGATAAACTCGATTTCCTAGAAGACTGGGGACAAACGACCTTGACGTCTCTTATGGAAGCCCAAGGAAGCCGCACACCAATCATCGCTTCTGGCGGTGTGAAGACGCCAATGGACATGGCTAAATGCTTCGCTCTGGGAGCCAGCCTTGTCGGATTGTCTGGTGAAATGTTGCATCTCGTACGTAAAGACGACTCTCTTCCAGACGCCATCCATACGGTTCAAACATGGAAAGAGCAACTGACAACGATCTTAACACTTGTCGGTGCGGATAGTATTTCTAGTCTCCAACAAGCCCCTATCGTGGTCGCACCAAGCCTCCAAAACTGGTGTGATGCCCGCGGGATTGATTGGAAACATCTTGCACAACGTTAAAAGCAAAAAGAGCTTAGGCAATGCCTAAGCTCTTTTGTATTTCTATGGGAAAAATAAGTAATGGATAATGCGCAGTACGTAGAAGAAAATCCCCACGATGAGTAAAATAACCATCACGACATGCACATACGGCCCTACTGGTGTATTCACGAAGTCTTGTAGCGCTGGAATTTTCGTATATAAGATAAAGTACAAGGCACTAATCCAAAACCCGAGTCCCAATAATCTTTTCATACGGCGTCCTTTCTATAAAACGAAGTACTGCATGATTAAGCTAGTGACAGTCACCATAAACCAAGTAGCTAAACCGGTTAAGATTGGTTTTGCCCCTGCTTCTTTGAATTGTTGGAAGGATACTTGCATACCGATACCTGCTAATGCCATCGCCATCAACCAGTTAGATGCTAATTTTGCATACGGTACAAGGGAATTTGGGAATAATCCCACACTTGTAATGATGGAAGCGACCATGAACCAAATGATAAACATTGGCACGATATTCTTCCATTGAACGCTTTGTCCTTCTTGTTTCATGCGACGTGCTTCGACAAATGATAATACGAGACAGGCTGGAACAATCATCAACGCACGAGTAAGTTTCACGATTGTCGCGATTTCTAACGCTTCTGCACTGTAACTTGCGCCGGCTGCAACTACGCTTGATGTATCGTTAATCGCTGTCCCTGCGAAAAGTCCGAACTGAGACGCGTCCATGCCCATCATATGTCCTAAGAATGGGAAGAGAAATACCGCGATGACGTTGAATAGGAATATGGTTGAAATCGACAACGCGACTTCATCGTCTTCTGCTTTAATAATCGGTGAAGCTGCCGCAATCGCAGAGCCCCCGCAAATCGCAGTTCCGAAACCTACAAGAATCTTCAACGGACGGGATAATTTGAAGAAATTCCCTACAAATAGCGCTGTTAGAAACGCAATCGAGATAGTCACGATTGTCACTGGGAACGATGACGCACCTGTTTGGCTCACTTGCGCAAACGACATTGTAAATCCTAGCGCGATAATGGAGTAATGTAATAATTTTTTCGCTGAATAATTAATCCCCGGTCTAAAATCACTTGGGATTTTCCAAAATTGGTTCAAGGCCATCCCTAAAATAATGGCAAATACCGCACTCCCGATGACTGGGAATAGCTTATCGAGCATCACTGAGACAACCGCAATAGCAAATGTGCATAGCAATCCTTTTCTTTTTTCCATGAATAATGACATTTCATCAGATCCTTTCAATACTAAATCTTTACTAGTATAGCACACTCCGCCTTGATTTTCTTACACAAATTGAAAAAGTGCATCCTCCTTTAAAATTAACCGTGTGCAATTCGACACGGTTTACTCCAATCAAAAACCGCTTTTACGATTCGTGGAGAAATTTCCTTAAAAATGGTACAATCACGGCAAAAGCATCCAAAGAAATTCAAGACGCTTATGCTGTTGTTGATTTCTATAATTTAGATTCGGAGGAAATGAAGATGGCGGAACAAATGGAAAAATACGAAGAAGTCTATTGGAAAACAATCGAATATGCCAAAGAGACCGCTAGAGAAACTGGACTTAAAGAAGGTCAAGTTTTGGCATTTCTTAAAATGAATCTTCCTATCACAGAAATCATGAAACACACTGGATTATCTGAAGAAGAGATTCAAAAAATTAAAACTACACTATAACAAAAACCGCTTAGAATCACGCATCCGTGCTGACTCTAAGCGGTTATTTTTTAGAATTGTTTTACGACAACCCCATCAGGAGTTCCTACAAGCACGATATCCGTCATGTTTGTGAAGAGACCTTGCTCTACCACGCCTGTCATGCCTTTGATTTTTTCTCCAAATGCAATTGGGTCTTTAATTGGATAAACATCCAAGTCGATAATGTAGTTTTTGCTATCGGTTAAGTAGCGTTCTCCGTCGCGTTCGCGGAAAGTTGGTTTGTATCCTAGCGCTTCAAAACGTTTGAATAATTGTTCTGAACCATAAGGCACCACTTCCACTGGTAATGGGAAACGACCTAAGTAGTCGACCATTTTTGATTCGTCTACAATCCAGATAACACTCTTTGATTGCTCGGCAACGATTTTTTCGAATAATAACGCACCGCCGCCACCTTTGATTCCTGAAAAATCTGGAGCGATTTCGTCTGCACCGTCGATTGTGACATCGATATAATCCACTTCATCCACGCTCTTCAACGGAATTCCAAGCGCTTCTGCTTGTTTCTTCGTTGCTAGGGAAGTCGTTACTCCCACTATTTCAAGCCCTTCTTCTTTTACTCGTCGACCGATTTCTTCTACAAAATAGTAGGCTGTCGAACCCGTCCCTAGACCAACCGTCATTCCACTTTCTACATATTCTGCGGCTTTCTTGCCGACTAATTCTTTCATGTTCATTCAAGTTTCCCCCTGAGAAATGATCTATGTTGAGTATAGCATAACTACTTTCTTCAAACTATCTCTTCCCGTAAATTTCTACTTCTTTTTATGCGATGCGGCTGCTTCAAAGGCGCGTTTTAAATAACGACCCGTGTGACTATTTTTATCTTTCGCCACTTCTTCAGGCGTCCCAGTCGCAATCACAAGTCCACCACCGCTACCGCCTTCTGGACCCATATCAATGATATAGTCAGCGGTCTTAATCACATCTAAATTATGTTCGATGACAAGCACGGTATTCCCCGCTTCAACTAAACGATTCAACACTTCAAGTAGGCGTGCGATATCGTCTGTATGCAAGCCAGTTGTTGGTTCATCGAGCACGTAGAAGGTATTGCCGGTTGAGACACGTTGGAGTTCGCTGGCCAACTTCATCCGTTGCGCTTCCCCTCCAGAGAGCGTTGTAGCAGATTGGCCAAGGGTTACGTAGCCGAGTCCAACATCCTTAATCGTTTGTAATTTGCGTTTGATTTTTGGTACGGATTGGAAAAATTCTACCGCTTCTTCGACCGTTAATTCAAGAATATCCGCGATACTCTTTCCTTTGTATTTCACTTCGAGCGTTTCAGAGTTATAACGTGTTCCGTGGCAGACTTCACACGGCACATATACGTCTGGCAAGAAGTGCATCTCGATTTTCAGAATGCCATCCCCTTTACAAGACTCGCATCGTCCACCCTTCACGTTGAAACTGAAGCGGCCTTTCTTGTATCCACGGATTTTTGCTTCGTTTGTTGTCGCAAATAAATCACGAATATCGTCAAATACACCCGTATAAGTCGCTGGATTGCTTCGTGGGGTTCTTCCGATTGGGCTTTGGTCGATATCGATAATCTTATCGAGGCTCTCAAATCCAGAAATGCTCTTGAACTTCCCTGGTTTCTCCTTCGTACGCGTAATCTCACGCGCTAAAGCTTTCTTCAATACGCTGTTGACAAGCGAGCTCTTCCCAGAACCCGACACCCCTGTCACGGCCACAAAACGTCCAAGTGGCACATCCACATCGATGCCGTGTAAGTTGTTTTCCGCAGCACCTTCTAAATGGATCCAGCCCTTATCTTCCCTGCGACGTTCGCTTGGGACTGGAATATATTTTTTACCAGCTAAATATTGTCCTGTCAGTGATTTCTTATTCTTCTCCACTTCTTTTGGAGTTCCTGCGGCGATAATCTCACCACCGAATTCACCCGCACCTGGACCGATATCAATCAAGTAGTCCGCAGCACGCATCGTGTCTTCGTCATGTTCTACGACAATCAAGGTGTTTCCAAGGTCACGCATGCTCTTCAATGACTCGATTAAGCGGTCATTGTCGCGTTGGTGAAGTCCAATCGATGGCTCATCTAAAATATAGAGGACGCCAGATAAGTTTGACCCGATCTGCGTTGCTAAACGAATTCGTTGCGCTTCTCCACCTGATAACGTTCCAGCAGCACGGCTCAATGTTAAATATTGCAAGCCAACATTGCGTAAGAATTTCAAACGAGAACTTACTTCTTTTAAGATTGGAGCTGCGATTTGCTCGTCAGTTTCAGATAAGTTTAAGTCTTTGAAGAAATCAATCTCATCATCTACAGACAGTGCCAACACTTCACTGATGTGTTTGCCTCCGACTTTGACAGACAACGCCTGTTCATTTAAACGGAATCCATGACACTTCTTACATTCTGATTCGTTCATATATTGGCGCATTTGTTCACGCGTGAAATCACTATTGGTTTCCCGGTAACGGCGCTCTACGTTGACGGCTACTCCTTCAAAAGGAATTTCCACGTCACGCACGCCACCAAATTCATTTTCATAATGGAACTTAAAGGTCGCATCTCCTGAACCGTATAACACCATATTCTTTTGCGACTGCGTCAATTTCTCAAATGGAATATTCATCGGAATCTTGAACTGTTTACAAAATTGTTCCAGCATCGTTGGATAATAATTCGAGCTAATTGGATTCCAAGGAACAAGCGCTCCTTCTTCCAGCGTTAAGTGTTTATCTGGAACGATTAAATCTAAGTCGACTTCAAGCTTCGACCCTAAACCGTCACACTCAGGACACGCTCCAAACGGCGCATTGAACGAGAATAGACGTGGCTCTAATTCGCCCACCGTAAATCCACAAATAGGACATGAATGGTGTTCGCTGAAGAGATGTTCTTCCCCACCAATCACATCGACAATCGCATAGCCTTCTGCTAAACGAAGAGCCGCTTCAATCGAATCGAATAGACGTGAACGACTCTTATCATTCACGACGATACGGTCCACGACGATTTCAATATTGTGCTTCTTGTTCTTCTCGAGATTAAATTCTTCAGTGACTTCATGCATCTCGCCATCCACGCGTACACGCACATAGCCGTCTTTTTGAATCTTCTCGAAGACTTTCTTATGTTCGCCTTTCTTCTGAACGACAACAGGCGCTAACACTTGAATCTTAGTCTTTTCCGGCATCGCCATGACGCGGTTTACCATTTGTTCTAAGGACTGACTTTCAATCGGCGTGCCATCATTTGGACAGATAGGTTTTCCCACACGCGCATATAATAAACGTAAATAGTCATTAATCTCCGTCACCGTTCCAACCGTTGAACGCGGATTACGGGACGTTGTTTTTTGGTCGATGGCAATCGCTGGACTCAAACCGTCGATACTATCCACGTCTGGTTTGTCCATTTGCCCTAAAAATTGACGTGCGTATGCAGATAGACTCTCTACATAACGACGTTGCCCTTCTGCGTATAATGTATCAAACGCAAGCGAACTCTTCCCTGACCCTGATAGTCCTGTAATCACGACAAACTTGTCACGAGGAATGCTCACATCAATATTTTTTAAATTATGAGATCGTGCACCATGCACGAAAATATGGTCTTTTGCCATTTCTATACCTCTTTTTTAATCGATACCTCTATTGTATCAGACTTTCTGAACACGAACAAATGTTCTTATAGTTTCACTTCGATTTCTACCGGACAGTGGTCGCTTCCTGTGACATCGCTACGAATGTCGACTTCTTTGAGAAGCGGCGCGAGAGATTTGGACACGACAAAATAGTCAATTCTCCATCCGATATTTCGTGCACGAGCACCACCCATGTAGCTCCACCAGCTATACGCCCCTACTGTATCAGGATGTAAGTAGCGGAACGCATCCACTAAGCCGTTTGCGACAACTTGGTCGAATTTCGCGCGTTCTTCTTTGGTGAATCCGGCATTATTGACATTCGTTTTTGGATTCGCTAAGTCGATTTCCTTATGCGCCACGTTCAAGTCACCACAGAAAATCACTGGTTTTGTCTCTTCTAGCTTCTTGATGTATGCGAGGAAATCATCTTCCCACACTTGACGGTACGCTAGACGTGATAAGTCGCGCTTCGCATTTGGTGTATAGACGGTTACTAAGTAGAATTTCTCGAATTCGGCCGTAATCACACGTCCCTCTTGGTCATGTTCTTCAATGCCTATGCCATAAGTCACCGATAATGGTTTTACTTTGGTGAAGATGGCCGTTCCAGAATAGCCTTTTTTCACAGCCGAGTTGAAATACACATCATACTCGCTAAACTCCATCCCGAGTTCCACTTGTTCTTGTTGCGCCTTTGTTTCTTGTAGGCATAAAATATCTGGATTACTTTCTAATACATACTCTTGTAGAGCACCTTTATTTAATACCGAACGAATTCCGTTCACGTTCCACGTTGCTAATTTCATATTTTTCCCTCCATTACGTCCCTTCCATAGTATCAACTCTAGTGTCTTTTTGCGAATAAAAATAACCAGCAGAAAGCATTTCTGCTGGTTATTTGAGTTTTTCTTTAAATTGTTTCAATGAACCTTGATTTTCTTCCGGCAAGCATACATAGAAGCTTGTTTGTCCGTTTTCAGATTCGGCATACATCATCCCGCCATGCGACTGTACAATGTTTTCAGCAATCGCCAAACCAAGTCCTGTTCCACCGGTTTCTTTGGAACGTGATGCTTCTGCACGGTAGAAACGTGCAAAGAGTTGTTCCAATACTTCTTTCGAGATTGGATCTCCGGCGTTTCGAACGGCAATCGTCACGACTCCATCATTTCTTAAGACTTCCATCGTGATAACAGAATCTTCGTGGCCGTATTTAATCGCATTCGATAACAGATTATTAATCACACGCACCATTTTCTCGGCATCGAGTTCAAGCACCACATCACGGTTATTCGGCAAAACTTCAATCGCCATTTTTCGTTTTTGCGCCTCGAGTTCGAAGTCCGCTGCTACTTGCTCTAAGAAATTCACGATTGGAATATCATTGAGTCTAAGCGGTGCTCCGTTTGGACGAGTCGTCGTATATTCGAATAAGTCGTCTACGAGTAATTTCATTTGTTCCGCCTTCGAATAGGCGATCTCCGCATAACGCTTCGCATCGGCGCTCTCGACATTGGGTTGATTAACAATCAGTCCAAGATACCCAAGAATCGATGTCAGCGGTGTACGAATATCATGCGATACATTTGTAATCAATTCATCCTTCGATTTCTCAATCGCACGTTCATCCTCTAGCGCATTCACGGTCGAATCGACCAAGCGGTTAATCGAGTTTACGACTTGCCCCATGTCTCCGGATAAACGGAACGGAATGCGTCGGTCATACTGTCCGTCCGCGATTAAATGCAACTCCTCCAAAATGTGGTTTAACTGCATTTGTTGGTATCTTCGCATCAAGCGCCAATAAGTAAATGCCACTGCAAAAACGACCGATGTAATCGTAAAGATATTTTTGTAGAACGCAATTTGCTCGCGCTCGATATGCCATACTTCACGAGCGGAGAACTCAACAGAAATAAACCCTGGCTCGTTAATCAGTTGGCTGACCATCACGAGAATTCCTAAGTATAAGAGGAACACGATACACAGAGTCACGATTCCTTCTAGTACGAGTTCACTGATTTCCTTTGGCGTAAGTGTTAAGAGTGTCGGTTCGTTTTTGACTTTTCGAAGGTGAAGAACTTTTTTATTATTTGTCTTCAATCTTGTAGCCTACTCCCCATACTGTTTCAATGACTTTTTCTCCGCCAGTCGCTTCGGCAATTTTATCGCGAAGGTGGCTTACGTGTACCATTACAGTTTTTGTTGAAACGATACTTTCTTGTTGCCATACTGTTTCGAAGATTTCATCTGCACTAAATACACGGTTTGGATGGCTCGCAAGTAAGTATAGAATTCCGAATTCTAATACCGTTAATTGAATTTCAGTGCCATCTGTTGTTGTCACTTGGTGAGATTCTTTCTTAATCGTTAAAGGTCCAATCGTAATTTCTTCGTTAGCTGGCCCTTCTTGAGTAATCGTTGAACGGCGTAATAATGATTTCACACGCGCAATGACTTCAAGTGGGTTAAATGGTTTTGTAACGTAGTCATCGGCACCATTTGTTAACCCTTGGATTTTATCGATATCTGTTGATTTCGCGCTTAATAATAGAATTGGCAATTGTGCATTTTCTTTGCGTACTTCATGCACCACTGAGATTCCGTCTAAGCGTGGCATCATAATGTCCAAGATAATCATATCGATATCTGGATACATTTTTAATTTTTCAAGGGCTTGTTTCCCGTCATAGGCTTTTACAATTTCATAATTTTCGTTCTTTAAGTAAATCGTCAATAATTCAACGATTTCGCGATCATCATCTACTACTAAAATTTTCATGAGCATTCCCTCTTTCCATTCTTTTTCTACCTTATCGTATTAAAAATATAAGCTTTTTGCTAGTAATTTTTACGATTCTTGATGTTTACTTAATAAATTCCTAAGAAATGGCTTAAAAACGGCCTCTAACACGACCATCCCGCGAACTTTTGTTATAATGAAACACGAAGAACTCTAAAGGAGAATCGTATGACTCAATCACCTATCCAGCAGCAAACCATTCAATTGGTTGCCACACAAATTCCAAAAACTGAAAAACTAGAAGAGATGCTAACGCCATTTGCGCTCGATGAGACACTGATTCGTCATCTAACAAAGGAAGAAGACGCCCCATTCGTTCACTTCTGGACGCTTGAAGATATCGTGATTCTTGGGATGACCGATACGAAAGTTCCATATCTTGAACAAGGACTTGAAAGACTGCGTACTCATGGTTTTACGCCAGTTGTACGCCAAGCAGGTGGCCTAGCTGTAGTGAGTAACGAAGGTATCTTAAACATCAGCCTACTTTTTAAAAATAAACAAATGCCAACGATTAACGAAGCCTACGAATGGATGCAACAACTCATCCAGGAGACTTTCCCAGAAGCAGAAGCTCTTGGTGGAATCGAAGCCTTTGAAGTGGCAGACTCCTACTGCCCAGGAGATTATGACTTAAGCATTCAAAAGCGTAAAATTGCTGGGATTGCACAACGCCGATTGAAAGATGTTGTCTGTGTTTCGATTTACCTCAGTGTATACGGTGACCAAAACCGTCGTGGCCGTGTTGTTCGTGATTTCTATGACCACGCCATTCAAGGGGAAGAAACGAAATGGCATTTCCCAGAAGTCAACGCCGACAGCATGTGGAATATTAGTGATGCGCTAGGATGCGACCTTACGATTGAAGACGTTCAAGTCCGCGTCTTGCAGGCTTTAACGAAGCTTGGATGCACGCTGGAAGAGAACGAAACAGACTTTATTCACACTCCAGATTTCCAAAAAGCACTTGAGCGTTTTGTGAAACGACAATAATTCGCCAAAAAACGCGGTGTAAAAGCATTCTAAACGGTTACCCCTCTTGCTTTTCTACCGAAAATAGCATAAACTGAAAGTGCTTATGATAAAAATTCACAATCTAATCGAAAGAAGGCGTCAAACGCATGACTGAAGCATTTAAACGTGAAAAAGTATTTCGTGACCCAGTACACGATTATATCCACGTGCAACATCCAATTATTCTTGAATTAATTAATAGTCGTGAATTGCAACGACTCCGCAGAATCAAACAAACCGGAGCTTCGATGTACACTTTCCATACAGCGGAACACTCACGATTCTCTCACTCTTTAGGGGTATATGAAATCGCCCGTCGTATTTGCGACAACTTTGCTCGTAACTACGCAACAAAAGAAGAAGGAGATGGACTATGGGACGACAGCAATCGCCTTGTTGTGCTCTGCGCTGCCCTCTTGCATGATGTTGGGCACGGACCATACTCACATACTTTCGAGAAAATCTTTGATACAAACCATGAACAAATCACTATCGACATCATCTTGTCTGAGGAAACGGAAGTCAATCAGATTTTACGTAAAGTCTCTTCTACATTTCCACAAGAAGTAGCTAGCGTGATTCAAAAAACACATCCAAATCCTCAAGTAGTGCAATTGATTTCGAGTCAAATCGATGCAGACCGTATGGACTACTTACTTCGTGACGCTTATTTCACAGGGGTAAACTACGGAACTTTCGACCTCACGCGTATCCTTCGTGTGATTCGTCCATATAAAGGCGGCATTGCTTTTACGTATTCAGGAATGCACGCGGTAGAAGACTACATCGTGAGTCGTTATCAAATGTACATGCAAGTATACTTCCACCCAGTTTCTCGCGGGATGGAAGTCGTGCTAAATCATTTATTGAAACGCGCTTCCGCTTGCTACCACTCAGAATTGAATCCATTAAGACACTCGGCAACGTTCTTGAAGCCTTTCTTCGAGGGAACATGGACATTGGAAGACTACTTACGTCTCGATGACGGCGTATTGAACACATACTTCTCTCACTGGTTACTAGAAGAAGATGCCATCTTGAGCGACTTGTCAGATCGTTTCATCAACCGACGTCCGTTTAAATCAGTGCCATTTAACCGTACAAACGATGGCGCCCAAATCGAACGCATGAAACAAATCGTAGAAGAAGTTGGGTTCGATCCAGAATACTACACTGCCATTAACAACAGTTTCGACTTACCATACGATTTCTATCGTCCAGATTCGATTAAACCAAGAACGCAAATCGAGCTTGTAGAACGCAACGGTAATATGGTTGAACTTTCTCAAGTCAGTTCGATTGTAGATGCTATTTCCGGAAAAGTACGTGGTGACGAACGCCTCTACTTCCCTCGCGAAATGGTAAGCGGCGAAATGCAAAACGGCCTCTTTATGGACGACTATGCAGAATTTCAAAATATCGCTGCACAACTCGACGTGTTCTCAAACCAAATGAAATAACAGGATGTGAGGAAAAGCGTTTAGAGGTGATGACGGTTCGCAGGTTAGCCGCAAGGGACTTGGAACAAGTCGTGCGGACTAACCTCGAAAGGCTTGAGCCTCTGCTTTTCCGAACTCAACTACACAGGTTGTGAGCATCCTCTACCAATTACTTTTTATAAATAAAAAACACAATATACCTTATAAGGTATATTGTGTTTTCCATATTTTACGGAGCTCTCCGAAAGATTTCCGTAATGGTTAATTAAGCATTGTATTTTTGCTCAGATTCTTATTTAAAAGACGTCCAATTATCCAGCTCAAAACACTACTTAACGCTATTCAACAATTTTCAAGGAGGAACTATGGCTATCAAATTAATCGTCATCGATATCGACGGCACACTACTCAATTCAAAACGCGAAATCACACCACGAGTAAAGGCTGCTTTAAACGCTGCAAGCGCACAAGGAGTCTATGTGGTTCTTTGTACAGGACGCCCATATCCTGGTGTAGAAGGATTGCTTCAAGAACTTGACTTAGTAAACGACCATGACTATGTCGTGACTTACAACGGTACTCTGGTGCAACAAACAGGTTCGAAAAAAGCACTCGTTCGCTTCTCAATGACACATGATGACCTAGAGCGCGTGAACGACTACGCTACAAAATACAATGTGCACTACCACGCCATCGACGAAGAAGCGATTTACGTTCCAACTGCAACAGTTGGTAAATACTCGATTCATGAAAGTGAACTTGTAGGGATGCCAATCGTGCACCAATTATACAAAGATATTCCAACCGATAAAGAATTCGTCAAAATCATGTTTGTGGATGAGCCTGAAGTGTTAGAAGAATTAATACCAAATCTTTCTGACGACTTCAAGAGCCGCTACAACATTTTCCGTAGTGCGGGCTTCTACCTCGAAGTCATTCATCCTGAAGCGAGCAAAGGCAAAGCCGTGCATCATCTAGCCGATAAACTTCGCCTTACACGCGATGAAGTAATGTGCCTTGGTGACCACGAAAACGATCGTGACATGATTGAATACGCTGGTCTTGGGATTGCGATGGGAAATGCGATTGATTCGATTAAAGAAATTGCTAACTTCGTGACAACAACGAACGATGAAGATGGCGTTGCTGTTGCCGTTGAAAAATTCGTTTTAAACAAGGAGAACTAGTCATGCTTCATGAGATGACTCTTTTCCCAAAACCATATACTTCCATCGCCTCCGGTCAAAAAACGATTGAACTTCGTCTCTATGATGAAAAGCGTCAATCGATTCAAATTGGTGATCAGATTCGATTTACCAATACCGAAGATGAGTCGCAAACGACACTTTGCGAAGTGGTTCAGTTGCATGTTTTTAAAAACTTTGCAGAACTGTACGAGAGCCTACCGCTATTAAAATGCGGGTATACTCCAGAAGACGTGGTCAATGCACATCCCGATGATATGTTGACTTACTATTCCAAAGAAAAACAAGCTCAATATGGCGTTGTTGGCATCGAACTGAAACTTATTTAACAAAACGAGTCTAATTAGGCTCGTTTTTCTTTATTATTTTCAGGAATAGTAACGTAGATTTCCTGAAAGAAGACTAGTTTTTAGTTTTTCTAAATGAATTCAGGAACATTCTTTTGATTTTCAAGGTTTTAATCGCTCATTTCCCGAATATTACAGGTTTAAAAAATTGTAATTTCCGTACTTTTGTGTATACTATAATAGTGTCTTAAAGAAAAAAAGGAGGACGAAACGATGAAATTAAAAAGAAGTGAACGTTTAGTCGATATGACACAACGTCTATTAGATAACCCACATACGTTAATCTCATTAACAACATTTACAGCATTGTATCAGTCCGCAAAATCTTCTATTAGTGAGGATATTGCTATTATCAAGAAGACTTTTGAAAAGCAAGGTGTAGGGATTATTCGCACAGTACCGGGTGCTGCAGGGGGCGTGATTTTTGTTCCGAAAATCAAACGCGAACAAGCATTGGCTGCTGCGGAAAAACTAAGAGAGCAAATGAACGATGCAAGCCGTCTATTGCCAGGGGGATATATTTACCTTTCTGATTTACTTGCAAAACCAGATGTATTACATGATTTAGGGAAAATGATTGCATCTGCTTACGAAGATAAGAAAATCGATGCCGTGATGACCGTTGCAACAAAAGGAGTGCCAATCGCACAAACCGTTGCGAACTACTTAAACGTACCATTCGTCATCGTACGCCGTGATTCAAAAATTACGGAAGGTTCTACAGTAAGTATTAACTACGTTTCAGGTTCTTCTTCTCGCGTTGAGAAAATGGAATTATCAAAACGTACATTAGCTAGCGGATCAAATGTATTAATCGTCGACGACTTCTTGAAAGCCGGCGGTACAATCAACGGTATGCGTAGCCTTATTCAAGAGTTTGATTCAACAACAGCAGGTGCGGTTGTATTCTGTGAATCAGGGGTTTCAAACCACAACGTAACAGACTACTCTTCAATCATCAAGATTACAGAGATTGATACTGAAGCACAAACAATCAAAGCAGAACTAGGAAACTTCTTTGATACGCATGAATTTTTATAAGATAAAATGAAATAAAGCGAAGAACCTGTAAGGGTTCTTCGCTTTTTGTATGCATAAAAAATTATCATATATGATAATTTCGCTAAATGAAAAATAAGAATAAAGACCACAAAGGCAATACCGCTAAGTAAGCAATGGTTGTCATGGTTACCACATTCGTCGCAAAATCTACATCTCCTTTAGCTTCTGCCGCTAAAATTGGCATAATCACGAGGGTTGGAATGGTCGATTGAATGATAAAGGTTTCTTTTAATAAGGTGTTATCCGCTCCTCCAATAAGTAACACCAATACCATTAACAGTGGGAAAATAATAAAGCGCCCTGCTAGAGCAAGTACGGTATCACGGTCGATGCGCAACGTTCCAAGACCACTTTGCTGGAGATTGATTCCAATATACATGAGTGACAATGGTGTCACTAAACTTCCTACTATATTAATGGAATTTTGTGCAAACGTTGGAACTGGAATGCCAAGCGCCACAACTGCTAACGCCACTAGAAACGCAATGAGCGATGGTGAACAGAGGCTCTTCCACTCGATTCCTTTATTTTTATTTCCATCAGGACGGTCAATCTCTACGACATAAGTTCCCACGGTAAAAATCGATAATGTGTTAATCACGTAGTAGACCAAAAAGTACGGCATCGCTTCTTCTCCAAAGAGAGAAAGATTGAGCGGCAATCCCATAAAGACGGTGTTCGCATTCACGAATGTGTTGAGCATCACTCCGCGTCTTCCAACCGGAACTTTGAACCAAACTACAGCGCCCCATGCCACGATGTACCCTAGAATCACCGTAACCAACGGATATAGGCTCGCTCCAAAGAAGCTCACGAGTTGTTCTCTTGTTATAAATTTTAATACCGAAACAAAGATGGACGCTGGCAAAGCAATTTTCAAAATCAAATCCGCAATGCTCTTACTGAATCCTTCCTTAAACCATCCCTTGGCCTGCAAGAGATAGCCGAGCGCGATGACCGCAAGTATCGTCACCATACTCGATAACGCCTGTATAATCACATGCTTGTCCTCCAAATAATCTTATGACAGTTACTATACGCCCTCTCTTCCTTTTCGTCAAACTGATTTCACAAAAAAAGCCTACCAAATCAATGGTAAGCTTTGTTCATTATGCTTTTTTACGGAAGGCACTCACGATAAATGAGATAAATAAAATCACAAGGAACACACATGTAATCGCGGCTCCCGGAGGTGCTTCGTAAATATAAGATGCTGAAAGTCCTGCAAAGAATCCAATCAGACTGATGATAATACCACCGATAATGACGCCATTAAACTTACTGCTCACTCGAAGTGCAATCGATGCTGGCAATACAATAACGGCTGACACTAGAAGGGACCCTGCGATTGGCATCATCACTGCAATCACAACCCCTGTGATAATCGTAAAGAGGTTTGTCATCAAGCGGACGGGTAATCCTGCTGTCATCGCTGTATCTTCATCAAACGACAATACATACAGTGGTTTACGGAAAATCACGTATAACGTAACGACGACAACTGCTAGTAGAATCATAATCCACATTTGCTCATTTGTAATCGTCACGATTGAACCGAATAAGAACTGGTCCACACTTAATGTTGAACGTCCTTTTTGCATATTCATCAGGATGAGGGCAATTGCCATTCCTCCCGACATTAGAATCGCAACGGTAATTTCAGAATATCCTCTAAAGTATTTTCCAATCGCTTCGATGAAAACTGCTGCGATAATCACCACAATCAGCGTTGTGAGAGTTGGATTCATCCCCAAAAGAAATCCTAGCGCTACCCCAACAAGGGACACGTGCGACAAGGTGTCGGCCATCAGCGACTGTCTTCTAAGAATTAAGAACAATCCAAGAATTGGCGTGATAAAAGCCATCGCTATTCCTGAGATGAATGCTCTTTGCATGAAACCATAGAAAAACATCTCCATGGAGAATCCTCCTTTCGTTGCAGATGGATATGTTTATCCACGTATTGTTCAAGCGCTTCTTCCTCATGAGTGACCATTAAAATGGCTTTCCCGTGATGCGCGCAAGCATGGTGTAATAGATGATAGAATCGTTCTCTAGAAGCCTTATCCATACCGGCAGTTGGTTCATCGAGGACGAATAAATCTGGGTCTGTCGCAAAAATTCGTGCTAAACAGATGCGTTGTTTTTGCCCTCCTGATAAATCTCCGATACGTTTATGACGCTCATCCCACATTCCTACAGATTTAAGAGAGCGTTCGATATGTTCATGATCTTCTGCATTTAATTTTTTGAACCAGCGTCCTTGTTGGTAACGACCTGATGCCACAAGTTCATACACATTTGATGGGAACCCTACATTAAAAGAAGAAATCTGTTGCGGAGCGTATCCAATCGATAACTTCTCGCCATTGCTATTTTTCTTTGCAATAGTGGCTTTCCCACTCTTTGGTGTTAAGAGTCCTAATATATTTTTTACTAAAGTAGACTTCGCTGCTCCGTTTTCCCCAGTCAAAATCACAAACTGACCTGGTTCCACTGTAAAGCTAATATCTTCAAGTACTGTCTCTTGTTCATATGAGAAAGAAAGATGTTCTACTGAAATATAACTCATGCCTTTCTCCTTTCTAAATCGTAGTGATTCTTTTTTATACAATGGATAGAATAGCATATTGAGTGCACTCCGTCAATGTTTCGGGCTTTGGAAGCATCATCTGGAAACAAGGCGGACTAGCGATTGTAACGTTCATTTTACTACTTGTTTTATAGTTCAAATAGCATCTATAAGAATTATTGGGAAATTTTACCAATAATTCTTTTTTTATATTGCTTTTTGGATTTCACAGTGATATCATTTAGATATCAAATAGACAAAGGAGTCTTTTTTATGAACGAAAAAATTTTAAAAACAAAATCTAACGGTTTTGCTGCGTTGTTTAGCATTTTACTTCTACTCATCCTTTCAGTTGTGGGCTTTATTTCCTCAATTGCGTTGATAAAAAATGAAGGCCTACAAGTAGTTTGTATTATCCTCAGCATTCTAGTATTTATCAGCAGTCTTATCCTTTTTGGAGGACTAAAAGTTGTTAAACCTCAAGAAGCGATTGTTTTGACGCTCTTTGGTGAGTACACAGGAAGTATTAAAGAACCTGGCTTCTATTTTGTAAACCCATTTAGCGTGGCTGTAAACCCTGCTGCGAAAACAAAATTAGGCCAAAGCGGTGACGTTGACCGTCAAAGCACTCCTGTCACAATTAGCACTACAGGCGTTGAAGCAAACTTAGATGCCTTAAAAAAACAAATTTCTCTAAAAATTATGACGTTAAATAACTCTCGTCAAAAGATTAACGATTGCCTAGGGAACCCTGTTGAAATCGGAATTGCTGTGACTTGGAGAGTGGTCGATACGGCTAAAGCAGTCTTCAACGTAGATAACTACAAAGAATACTTATCGCTTCAATGTGATAGCGCGCTTCGTAATATTGTGCGTATTTATCCATATGATGTAGCTCCAAATGTTGACACCACTGGGGACGGTATTGCCGATGAAGGTAGCTTACGTGGTTCAAGTGAAGTCGTTGCAAAACGTATCCGCGATGAAATCCAAGCACGTGTTGAAAATGCAGGTCTTGAAATCATCGAAGCACGTATCACTTACCTTGCTTACGCTCCAGAAATCGCTGCAGTAATGCTTCAACGTCAACAAGCTTCTGCAATTATTGACGCTAGAAAGATGATTGTAGACGGTGCTGTTGGAATGGTTGAAATGGCGTTAGAACGCTTAAACGAAGGAGAACTCGTAGAACTTGATGAAGAACGTAAAGCTGCGATGGTCTCTAACTTACTAGTTGTTCTTTGCGGCAATCATGATGCTCAACCAATCGTTAACACAGGAAGCTTGTACTAACGATGGCTGATTTAAAGAAAAAACAAATTCCATTACGACTGTCATCTAAATTATATGCTGCTATCGCATCATGGGCAGAAGATGATTTTAGATCAGTCAATGGACAAATCGAATACTTATTAACAGAATGTGTGAAACAACGTAAGAAAGATGGTAAATACGTCTCGGAAACCATTGACGAACCATTTGAAATCGACATTGAATAGCAAAAAGGATGGACGAAATTCGTCCATCCTTTTTATTTTCTCTTCAAACTACCAGCAGTCGTTGCTTTCCCGCAACCAAAAGAAAATTAAATTTAAGCACCATGATTACGCAGAATCATTCGGATTTTATAATCGCAGTAATAGGGAATAGCATTAAATGCGAAAAAGCTGGAGTTAGGAATTTATTCCTTACTCCAGCTTTGAGGCTTTAAAGGTGAGAGACTTCGGCTCGAACCGGTGCCCCATTACAGCGATTATAAACAAATCCGCAAGGATTCGTAGTAATCGTAAAACTAACTTTTATTGTTTAATTTTCTTTTGGCTATGCAGTGGTTTAGCGAAAATCATACGACCTGCTGCAGTTTGAAGGGCGCTCGTTACGACCACTTCAATCTCTTGGTTCATATAATATTGTCCATCTTCCACGACAATCATCGTACCGTCATCCAAGTACGCAACCCCTTGTTGGCGCTCCGTTCCCGATTTAACAACCGTCGTCTTCAAGGTTTCCCCTGGAATCACAACCGGCTTGATGGCTTGCGCTAACGCATTAATATTAAAGACTGGTACATTTTGGAACTCACTAACTTTATTTAAGTTAAAGTCGTTCGTGATAATAATGCCGTCAATCGCCTTTGCCAAGCGAATTAACTTGCGGTCCACTTCATTAATATCGTCATAGTCTCCATCGTAAATTTCTACTTTAATATTCTCTTCTTTTTGAAGAGCATTTAAAATATCTAATCCACGGCGCCCTCTCACGCGCTTCAAGCTATCAGCGCTATCGGCGATATATTGTAATTCATTCAGTACGAATACTGGAATCACCAGCACCCCTTCGATAAAGCCTGTTTTAGCGATATCGTAAATTCGTCCATCGATAATGACGCTTGTATCGAGCAGTTTGTATTTTCTGAAGTTATCTCCTGCTTTACGTTCAAGCACTGGAGAATCCTCCGTTTTCTTTCTTGTCGCTGTAAAAGCTTTTAAAATATCTTCACGACGCGTCGTTCCAACATAAAAGCCAAGGTACCCAAAGATAATACTTAAGGCGATTGGTAAAGCTTGCGTAATTGCTGGAATTTGTAAGTTTGTAAATGGCAATCCAACGAGCCATGCGACTAAGAGCCCAATCAGTGCACCAATCATTCCAAAGAGTAAATAGCTCACAGAAAGTTGGCTAACGAGTTTTTCAAGTCTACGAATGCCCTTTAAAATCGGATCCGTCACGAAAAATGAAATAAAGAATAAAATAATTGCACCTAACAAAATATTCGTAACTTGCGATGTTAACCATTCATTCGTAATGTTGAACGCTTGCCATAGACTTGGAAAGTACGTTGCACCTAAAGACCCTCCGAGCAATACGAAAATCAGTTGTAATAACTTTCTTCCGTATGCTCGAAATTTTTTAGGTTGTTCCATAATATTTCTCCTTTCTAATTTTCTTTTCCGAAGGCTTTGTAAATAGCTTCTTTGACAGAAGATACTCCAACGACTTCGATATTTTTTGGAAGTTCCCATCCATCTAAATTATTTTTTGGAATAAAGACACGCTTGAATCCGAGCTTTTCTGCTTCGCGAACACGGTCATAGACACGATTCACTTTGCGAATTTCTCCAGTTAAGCCGATTTCGCCGATAAAACAATCGCCCATCTGCGTTTCTTTTTCCTTATAGCTTGAAACGATACTCATCGCAATCGCTAAGTCGACTGCTGGTTCGCCCAGTTTCAAACCACCTGTTGATTTAAAGTAAGCATCTTGATTTTGTAATAGAAGTCCTGCTCGTTTCTCAAGTACCGCCATCAAGAGCGCTACTCGATTATAGTCCAAACCACTTGTCGTACGGCGTGCATTTCCAAAGGCCGTTGGTGACAATAAACATTGCACCTCGGTTAAAATTGGTCTTGTTCCTTCAAGAGACACGACAATCGCAGAGCCTGTTGCGCCTGCAAGACGTTCTTCTAAGAAGACTTCGGAAGGGTTCGTTACTTCGTTCAGCCCTTCTTGATGCATTTCGAAGACCCCAATTTCGTTGGTAGATCCGAAACGGTTTTTCACGGAACGAAGCACGCGGAAGCTATGATGTTTATCCCCTTCAAAATAAAGAACGGTATCCACCATATGTTCCAACATACGTGGCCCTGCTAATGCTCCTTCTTTTGTCACGTGACCAACGATAAAGATAGCAATCTGATTGAGCTTTGCTAGTCGCATCAATGTAGCTGTCGCCTCACGAACATGAGACACACTTCCTGCAACCCCATTGGCTTGCGGATGTGTCATCGTTTGGATGGAATCGATAATGACATAGTCTGGTTTCAATGCTTCCACTTGCGCAACGATATCTTCTAGGTTTGTTTCAGCGTAAATATAAAATCCGTCTGCTTGCATCCCGAGACGCTCCGCACGCATTTTAATTTGAGACGCACTTTCTTCTCCTGATACATAGAGAACCGTTCCTTGTGTTTGTTGTAATTCACTAGACACTTGTAATAATAAGGTAGATTTCCCAATCCCTGGATCCCCACCAATTAATACTAGAGAACCCGGAACCACGCCACCTCCAAGCACGCGGTCGAGTTCGCTAATCGATGTCTTCACACGATTCACACGCTCATACGCCACTTGATCAAGACGCATTGGTTTTGTCTTGTGTGCTTCTTCTGAATGTTGCACTAAGGAAGGACGTTTCGCATTGCTCGTCGTTTCCTTGAACTCTTCCATCGTAGACCAATTGCCGCAGTTTGGGCATTTCCCTAAATATTTTGGTGAATTATATCCACACTCTCTACATACAAAACTTGTGGCTGCTTTTGCCATTTTGGCTCCTTTCTAACGAACGCCAGAAGAACCAAAGCCGCCTGTACGTTCATTCATATCGTTTTCTTCATCCGCATCCGCTTTTAAGAACGGTAGGAAGATTCCTTGGCCGATACGATCGCCTTTTTTAATTTCTTTATCGAATAATCCGAAGTTTAATAATTGGAAGTAAATATGCCCTTCGTTGTCAGGGTTGTTGTAGTAGTCGCTATCCACGATTCCCACACCGTTTGGTAAGACAAGGAAGTGTTTCAATGGGTTACTTGAGCGGTTCGCCAATTGTAAATACTCATCTTCTTGCATATAAGACTTGATTCCCGTTGGAACAAGAACCGGTTTTAAGACTTTTTGCTCTTTCGCCAATTCTTCTTCTACTTTTTCTTTATCCGTTGTATAAATCCATTGTTTTAATTGAGTGGCTGCAAATTTGAAAAGCATTTTCCAAATGCTTGGTAATACGATATCCTCGGCAGCTTCGAAGTCATATCCCGCTGAATGTTTTGTTGAACGTTTTGGAACAGTGATTCCTTTTCCTTCATAAGCAGATACGATTTCAAATCCACGTTTTCTTTCCATTTCATCACCTTTTTCATGTAAGTTTCTATCCCCTATCATAACATTGTTTGTGACTAGTTGCATCCTTCTCAATACTTTTTTACTTCTTTATTATAAGTTACGTCCAAATTTTAAAAATAAGGGATACTTTTTGGGCAAAGTGCACAATTTTTACAGTCGTTTTTGTGCAACCTTCCCCGATAAATTTTACCCGAAAAAAAGTAAAAAGTTAATTTTAAACAAAATATAGTGGGGAAAACAAATGGTTTAAAATCAAATAAAAAAAATTAAA
>CAURMP010000004.1:0-30151 GCA_963526005.1 uncultured Streptococcus sp.
AATTATTGCCTGCGTGTTTCTATATCTAGGGATTAAACGAGGGTATGAGCCATATTTAATGGTTCCGATTGCGTTCGGGATGCTCCTTGTAAACTTACCATTAGCAGGATTGATGGATGCTCCTACTGAAAATGGACCTGGTGGACTCTTGTATTACTTATATCAAGGAACAAACCTTGGTATTTATCCACCATTGATTTTCCTTTGCTTAGGGGCCTCAACAGACTTTGGACCGCTACTTGCAAATCCAAAGACCATCTTGCTTGGTGGGGCAGCTCAATTCGGTATTTTCGTCGCATTCTTCCTTTCAGTAATGTGGGGAATGACACCGCAAGAAGCCGCTTCAGTAGGGATTATCGGGGGTGCGGATGGACCAACTGCCTTGTTCTTAACAACAAGACTTGCACCGCACTTATTACCAGCAATCGCGCTAGCAGCGTACTCATACATGGCGCTTGTGCCAATTATTCAACCGCCAATTATTCGTGCGCTTACAACGAAGAAAGAACGTCTAGTGAAGATGACAGAAAACCGTAAAGTCAGTGAAACGGAAAAAATTCTTTTCCCAATCATCGTTACAATTTTTGTCAGCTTATTAGTACCAAGTGCAACTCCATTAGTAGGATGCTTAATGCTCGGTAACTTAATTAAAGAAATTAAGGTAGTGCCAAACATTACAAAAGTTCTACAAAATGCGATGATGTACGGTGTTACCATTATTTTAGGATTAACCGTTGGAGCGAAAGCAACAGGGGAATTATTCTTATCAGTTTCGACGCTTAAAATTACTTTACTAGGATTAATCGCTTTTGCTGCAGGTACTGCGGCAGGGGTTATTATGGGTAAATTGATGTACAAGTTATCTGGCGGTAAAATCAATCCAATGATCGGTGCAGCAGGGGTATCTGCAGTACCAATGGCCGCTCGTGTTGTACAAAAAGAAGGACAAAGAGAAGATCCAAGTAATTACTTATTAATGCACGCAATGGGACCCAACGTAGCCGGAGTTATCGGTAGTGCGATTGCGGCAGGGGTATTACTCGCATTCTTCTCATAATAGAAGCACTCCTTTCAAACAAAAATCAGAAGAAGAGAAATCTTCTTCTGATTTTTTTGCGTAGTTAGGGATGAGGTGAGTGGGATGGAAGAGGCAGTTGGGCGCATCCAAGCAGTATTTCAATCAATGCTAAAAGAGCATGAAGTTTCTACAAATGCTGTTCTAGATGTTGGAATTACAGTGAAGAATGGAAAGAAGGAGTGCCTTTTTTGTGGAAATACGGATTCGTTGGAGTTTGCGAAAGGACCCTGTCTGAATTGTGAAGGCGGTGAATGTTGGTATTGCTTGAAGTGTATTGGAATGGGAAAGGTGAAGGCTTGTAGTGTGGTGATTGCGACTCCGGAAGAAGAGCAGCCTTTTCCAAAAAGAGAAGAAGGATTAGCCCACTATAAACATACTTTGAGTTCCAAACAGGAGCAGCTATCTTTGGAGTGCTTGAAAGTCGTAAAGCAAACAGGATTTCGCGAGCACCTACTTTGGGCTGTGACAGGTTCTGGGAAAACAGAGATGATTTTTGCGAGCATCGAATGGATGTTGCAACAAGGAAAGAGAGTCGCCATTGCTGCACCAAGAATTGATGTTTGTGTGGAGTTGGCGCCGCGTTTGAAGGAAGCTTTCCCGACAGTCGAGCAAAACGTCCTACATTCACAGTCGGAGGAAGGGTACAAGAGAGTGCCGCTGACGATTGCGACGACGCACCAGATGCTAAGATTTTACCGCGCTTTTGATTTGGTCGTAATTGATGAGACAGACTCATTTCCTTATCGGGATAATGAGTTACTGATTCGAGCAGTGCATCGTGCGGTGAAAGAGGACGGCTGTTTGCTTTACTTAACAGCGACACCGCCCCAAACACTAGAGAGAAGAATCAAACGAAAGGAGCTGTCGGTATCCTTGCTACCGGAACGGTATCATAAGAAGCCACTAGTAGTACCGACGATGAGTTTTATCGGAGATTTAGACAAAAGATTGAAAAAGAAGAAAGTGCCAAAACCTGTGTGTCAGTTTATAGAGGAACATGTTAAAGTAGGGAAACGATTTTTACTGTTTGTACCGAGAATTACACTTCTTAATCCGATAGAAGTAGCACTGATACGACAGTTTCCAAATGCAAAATTCGAGACGGTCAGCTCTAAAGAAACTTATAGGCAAGAAAGAATCGCAAAAATGAGAGCAGGAGAGCTCGAGTTTCTTGTGACGACAACGATTCTAGAACGCGGAGTGACTTTTCCAGGAGTCGATGTTTGTGTTATCAATGCGCACGAAGAGGAATTCTCAAGAGAAGTACTCGTGCAAATCTCAGGACGCGTTGGACGGACAGCAGAATGTCCAACAGGAGAAGTGGTCTATTTTCATAATGGCAAAACAAAAGCGATGGTTCAGGCAATCAGGGAAATTGAAAACTTAAATAAACAAGCACTTCTTGGGAGGGAACACGAATGAAATGTTTATGGTGCGGCGAAGAAGTTGAAAGAGCGGAGCCGATACTCTCATTCTTACTAGGAGCAAATAGAAAGTGCATCTGCGTCTATTGTGAGCATCCATTTATGGAATTAAGGCAGCATCCAACTTGCCTAGAGTGTGGGAGGTTGATGACAAAAGTAGAAGTCTGCCCGGATTGTCAAAAATGGCACCAAGTAAAAGAAGCAGTTCTTTTAAAGAATACGGCCTTGTATGCTTATGATGAGGCGGGGCGAAAGTTTATGGAGTTATTCAAATTTGTGGGAGATACAAGAGTGATGACGTTGGTGATAAAGGAATTAAGGCAAGAGTTACTAAAGTATCAAAAGAGGGGCTTCGTTCTCTGTCCATTACCTTCGTCCAAAGCGAGTCTAAGAAAAAGAGAATTCGAGACGATTCCAACTTTACTGGAACAGTGCCATGTACCAGCTGTTTCGCTTTTAGAACATATTGGCAGTGGGAAGAAGCAATCCGAGAAGACAAGGCAGGAGCGTCTGCAACTAAAGCAACCTTTTAAAGTGAAAGAGAATGTAGGGGTTCCAAAGAAAGTCTTATTGGTGGATGATGTTTATACAACCGGCGCAACAATCCATCTTGCCGCAAAAGCATTAACGGAAATAGGTGTTGAAGAAGTGGAGTCTCTGACGTTATTTAGATAAAAAGTGTATCATGCGTGATACGTATCATCTGTGATACAAAATCAATCGAAAAAATAGCCCAAGCAGATTTCTGCTTGGGCTATTGGTTTCTACCTAGTCATTTTTAGAATCTTGTAGTGACATATTGGTCAAGAGCGAGGAGGGCATTTGCCACATCTTCGGCAGTATAGTCAACAACCATTTGGTGGATAGTTTCGCCTTCTTGTGTAGCAAGAGATCCAATCTTTAGTAAGTCTTCATAGGATACAGAATCCAATTTTACTTCTTTCAGCGTTGTTGGTAATCCAAGTGCTTTATAGAAAGTAATGTATTTATCGAGTTCTTCTTTTGGACGATTTTCTAATAACAGTTGCGTCAATGTACCATAAGCTACTTTTTCACCGTGAGTGAGAGTATGGATGTCTCCGTGAATCGCTGTGAATCCGTTATGGATGGCATGCGCTGCTGCTAAACCAGCCGATTCGAAACCGATACCGCTGAGTAGGGTGTTTGCTTCTACAACAGCTTCTAAAGATGGAGTAACCACTTTGGCGTTTGCTGCTGCAACGGCTTGTAGACCATTTTCGAATAAAGTACTTTCGCAGACACGAGCGATGGCTTCTGCGGCAATCGTTGGCACTTGACCGACCATTGTGCCGCCTTGTGCTTCGATGACTGCACGAGCCTCCACCCAAGTAGCAAGAGCATCGGCAATTCCTGAGATTAATAAACGAACAGGAGCATTGGCAATGACTTTTGTATCCACTAATACTAATTCTGGGTTTTTCTTGTAGAAACGATAGCGTTCAAACACGCCTTCTGCTGAATAAATTACAGAGAGTGCAGAAGTTGGAGCATCCGTTGAAGCAATTGTTGGTAAAATCGCTACCGGACAATTTGAGTCATCCGCAATCGCTTTGGCTGTATCGATCGATTTACCTCCACCTAAGCCGATGACTACGTTTAGTTGATGTTCCTTCACAACTTCAGCAACGCGGCGAACTTCGTCATTGGTTGCTTCACCATGGAAGATTTCACGAAGAACAAACGCGCCTTCTTTTACGAGATTTTCTTCTAGTTCTTTACCGACTAAATCATAAACGATAGGGTCGCAAAGAAGGAGATGCCGATTCCCAAGAGCCAACACGTGAGAAAGACCAGTTTTAAGAACATCTTTCCCCTGAACATAACGAGACGGACTAGCAAATACTTTTTCCATAACCATAACTCCTTTATAATTTGTTTACTATTTCACTATATCGTTGAAAACGATTTCTGTCAATGGAGATTTTGTGCTGTTTTAACTAGAAATCTGAGACTTACAAAAGAGGGAAGAGAGGGTTTAGTGATAGAGAGTTTTATTGGGAATGATTCTAATCTTCAATGCTGTATGATGTTTCATCTCATGAAAACAAAATATCTCCAAAGAAAAGTCCTCAAAAATACCGTTTTTCCTTAACAATTCTTAATGAAAGAATTCTTGAAAACGGTTGTAAAACCCCTGTGCATGCTTTATAATAAAACTATAGAAATCAAACGAAGCAATTCCTAAGAGTGGTCCTTAGGGTATTTCTTCAAATCTGGTTTTCCAGATGAAAGGGGAGAGTATTATGTTTAAATATAATATCCGTGGAGAAAATATTGAGGTCACAGAAGCGATTCGTCAATACGCAGAAAAGAAAATTAGCAAATTAGAAAAATACTTTACTGACGTTGCTAATGCGACTGTATATGTCAACTTGAAAGTCTACACTGAAAAGACTGCAAAAGTTGAAGTTACGATCCCACTTCCTTATTTAGTTCTACGTGCCGAGGAAACTTCAATTGATTTATATGGAAGTATTGACTTGGTAGTCGATAAACTTGAAAGACAAGTTCGTAAACATAAAACAAAAATTAATCGTAAATCTCGTGAAAAAGGATTCGATATTGTGTTACCACCACTTCCAGAAGTGCCTGAAGAGGACGAAACAGGATTAGAAATCGTTCGTACAAAACGAATTGATTTGAAACCAATGGATAGCGAAGAAGCTGTTCTTCAAATGAACATGTTAGGACATAACTTCTTTATTTACCAAGATGCTGAAACGAACGAAACAAACATTGTTTATCGTCGTAAAGATGGAAAATATGGTTTGATTGAAACAAATTAATAAAAATTTAGGTGGCTTTTTTAAGCCACCTTTTTTGTGAATAGAAATGGCGCTAGTTTTAGCGGAAAGAAAACGGAGTTAAAGCAACAACAACTTTCCGTTTGGATAGGAAATTGGGTTTCTTTGACGTAAAAATGTAAAAAAATCGGGTGACTTTGAAAAAAGTCGCCTTTTTTTGCTTTCTTAATTAGCGAAACAATGGTAAAATAAATAAGATGCAATAGGTGTAGCCACCTATTTGTAGTAATTTTATGAGATTTAAAATGTTCACCGATTTAAAAATAATGGTGAAAATAAAAAAGGAGTTAATTAAATGGCAAATTTTTTGAGACAGTTAGTTGAAAATGATAAGCGTGAATTACGTCGCTTAGGAAAACTAGCGGATAAAGTAATTGCGTTAGAATCTCAAATGTCTGCATTAGAAGATGCTGATTTTCCAGTAAAAACAGAAGAATATAAAGCAAGATATGCTCAAGGGGAGTCTTTAGATGCATTACTTCCAGAAGCATTCGCTTTAGTACGTGAGGGAGCTAAACGTGTATTAGGCTTATTCCCATATAAAGTTCAAATCATGGGTGGGATTACACTTCATGACGGTAACATTGCGGAAATGCGTACTGGTGAAGGTAAAACTTTAACAGCGACAATGCCTGTATACTTAAACGCATTATCAGGAGACGGCGTTCACGTAGTAACAGTTAACGAATACTTAGCCTCTCGTGACGCTCGCGAAATGGGTGAGTTATATAACTTCTTAGGCTTGACTGTAGGGTTAAACTTAACAGGAATGTCTTCAGAAGAAAAACGTGCTGCATATGCAGCAGACATCACTTACAGCACAAACAGTGAATTAGGATTTGACTACTTACGTGATAACATGGTGGTTTACAAATCACAAATGGTACAACGTCCATTAAACTACGCAGTTGTCGATGAAACAGACTCAATCTTAATCGACGAAGCGCGTACGCCATTGATTATTTCAGGACAAGCTGAAAAATCAACAGTGTTATACCAACGTGCAGATATGTTTGTAAAAGGATTAAAAGAGGAAGAAGATTATACAATCGACTTAACTTCTAAGACAATCTCATTAACAGACGAAGGGATTAACAAAGCTGAACAAACATTCCGCTTACCAAACCTTTATGACGTGGATAACTCAGCGCTTGTTCACCATATCGACCAAGCTTTACGTGCGAACTACATTATGTTACGCGACATCGACTATGTGGTGGATGAAGGTAAAGTTAAAATCGTTGATGGATTTACTGGACGTATTATGGAAGGTCGTCGTTATTCAGATGGTCTTCACCAAGCGATTGAAGCTAAAGAAGGCGTTGAAGTTGAAAACGAGTCTAAGACAATGGCGACAATCACTTACCAAAACTACTTCCGTATGTATCGTAAATTGTCAGGGATGACAGGTACTGCGAAGACTGAAGAAGAAGAATTCAGAGAAATTTACAACATGAACGTTATTGCGATTCCAACAAACCGTCCAATTCAACGTATCGATGGTCACGATTTAATCTACCCATCATTACGTAGTAAATTCCGTGCGGTTGTTCAAGATATCAAACAACGTCATGAAGCAGGTCAACCAATCCTTGTCGGTACGGTTGCCGTTGAAACAAGTGAATTGCTTTCAAACATGTTACGTGCAGAAGGAATTCCGCACGAAGTATTAAATGCGAAAAACCACTTTAAAGAAGCAGAAATTATCATGTCAGCTGGTCAACGTGGCGCTGTAACAATCGCGACAAACATGGCCGGACGTGGTACTGACATCAAGCTTGGTAAAGGCGTGAAAGAACTTGGTGGACTTTGCGTAATCGGTACAGAACGTCACGAAAGCCGTCGTATCGATAACCAATTACGTGGACGTAGTGGACGTCAAGGGGACCCAGGTGCAACACAATTCTACCTATCATTAGAAGATGATTTGATGAAACGTTTCGGTGGAGAAAAAATGCAAGCAATCTGGGAACGTCTAAACTTAACAGATGAAGGCGACGATAACTTCATCCAAAGCAAGATGTTAACAAGACAAGTAGAATCTTCACAAAAACGTGTTGAAGGGAACAACTACGATACTCGTAAAAGCGTCCTAGAGTACGATGAGGTTATGCGTGAACAACGTGAAATCATCTACTCACAACGTCTACAAATTATTAATGAAGATCAATCACTTGAAAAAGTGACAAAAGGTATGATCCGTCGTACAATTCACCGTGTTGTGGAAAGTCATACATTGACAGATCAAAAAGAGTGGAACTTAGAAGGGATTGTCGACTTTGCTCACAACTCAATCTGTGCTCCAGATGAACTTTCAATTAGCGATTTAGAAGGCAAATCAGCTGCTGAAATCGAAGGCATCTTAAACGAAAAAGCAATGGAAATCTACAAAGAAAAACAAGAGCAATTGAATGGCGACAATCAAATGCTTGAGTTCGAAAAAGTAGTTATCCTACGTGTGGTTGACCGTAAGTGGACAGATCACATCGATGATATGGACCAATTACGTCAAAGCGTTGGTTTACGTGGATACGCTCAAATTGATCCATTAACAGAGTACCAAACAGAAGGTTACGAACGATTCCAACAAATGATTGCTGCAATCGACTATGATGTAACACGTATCTTGATGAAATCTCAAATTCGTCAAAACTTACAACGTGAACAAATTCAAGGAGTTCGTAGTGTAGTGGCTACAGGTCACGACAGAACTTCTGACGATGATTCAGAAAAAGCTTAATAACAAAGGGAGACGGCGAAGCATTTCGCCGTTTTCTTTTAGAAAGAGGTCAATATGGAAATTAGTGAAATTAGAAATGCGCTTGAGGCCATGAACGAACAAATCATCAGTTATAGGAGGTCTCTTTGACTTAGATCGCTTAGAAGAAGATATCGCAGCCTATGAGCAAGAGATGTCTGAACCTTCTTTTTGGTATGATAGCGAATAAGCGAACCAAGTCATTCAAAAGAATAATGAATTAAAATCAATTTATGATACTTTCCATAAAATGGAATTAGCGCATGAAGAGACGGGTTTGTTATTTGAAATGTATAAAGAAGAGCCAGATGAAGAAGTGCATGCGGAAATCGTTGACGCAATTGGGTCTCTTGAGAAGGACTTGCAACAGTACGAATTGAGTATGTTACTAAACGGTCCTCATGATAAGAACAGTGCGATTTTGGAAATCCATCCGGGTGCTGGGGGTACGGAATCGCAAGACTGGGGAAGTATGCTACTGCGCATGTATATGCGTTGGGCTGAAAAACATGGCTATCGTGTTGAAACAGTGGATTATCAAGACGGAGATGAAGCAGGGATTAAGTCTGTAACCTTGTCGATTGAAGGGTTAAATGCATACGGGTATTTACGCTCTGAAAAAGGCGTGCATCGTCTCGTTCGTATTTCACCATTTGATGCGGCTGGGAAACGTCATACATCATTCTGTTCAGTGGATGTTGTTCCGCAAATGGACGGAGATATTGATATTGAGATTAATCCAGATGACTTAAAAATCGACGTGTACCGTGCAAGTGGTGCCGGTGGACAACATATTAATAAGACGTCTTCTGCGGTGCGTATTACGCATATTCCAACGGGAATTGTGACGCAGAGTCAGGCGCAACGTTCTCAATTTAAAAACAGAGACCAAGCGATGGCGATGCTGAAGGCGAAATTATTCCAATTAGAAGAAGAGAAGAAGGCAGCTGAATTGGCGGCTATCCGTGGCGAGCAAAAAGATATCGCCTGGGGGTCTCAAATTCGTAACTATGTATTCCATCCATATTCAATGGTAAAAGATTTACGTTCTGGATATGAGACAGGAAATATTGGGGCAGTCATGGATGGAGACTTAGATCCGTTTATGGATGCATACTTAAAATGGACGCTTGAGGGAACAAAAGCAACTGAAGAATAATAGTAGGAAACACCTGGTGATGAGCTGGGTGTTTTACTATTGCAAGGCAAATTGTTTTAAGTTCATTTTAATTATCTGTATTATTATGGGATGAAACTTCCTAGTAGTACTTTTGTGCTTTGAAACTAACCCAATAAGTATGAGCAATGAGTTAGGCACAGTGGTTTATTGACTTTCTTGATGTTGAGTAAATACTGCTGATATAGAGTAAAGTATTGTCTTACAGGGATGAATGAGTATACGAGAAGCAATGCCCACACCCAAATCCTTCGCACTGTGAAGGATTTCCCTCGTATCCTGAGTAGTTGAACTCGGAAAAGCAGAAACGGCGTCCACTTCCCGGAGTCGTCCGCAGAACGTTTCACGTTCTTTACGTCGCTCCGGTCCAGTGGTCCGTTTCTAACCGCTTTTCCTCGTATCCTTAATTTAATATTTCTGTAATCTTATGTGAAGGGGTTGTAATATTGGGGTGCTATAATAGGGTGGATTAAAATATCGAAGGATTAGAAAGCTGGTGAGTTTATGATTGAAATGATGAATGTAACTAAGAAATATAATAAAGGCATCACTGCTATTAATAATTTATCTATCCAAATTAAGGATGGAGAGTTCGTTTATGTAGTAGGGCCTTCTGGTGCAGGTAAATCAACTTTCATTAAAATGATGTATCGCGAAGAAAAAGCGACTAAAGGTAGAATTCGTGTAGGTAAATATGATTTGATGAAAATTAAAGATCGTCAAATTCCGTACTTACGCCGTTATGTAGGGGTTGTCTTCCAAGACTTCAAACTCTTACAACATAAAACAGTATACGAAAACGTGGCATATGCGATGGAGGTTATTGAAAAATCACCTCGTGAAATTAAACGCCGTGTAGAAGATGTTTTAGAGTTAGTAAACCTAAAACACCGTATGAACAATTTCCCAAATGAATTATCTGGTGGGGAACAACAACGTGTAGCGATTGCTCGTGCAATTGTGAATACACCTGGAATCCTGATTGCCGATGAGCCAACAGGGAACCTTGACCCAGAAACTTCTATGGAAATTATGGATATCCTTGAACGTATCAACGAACAAGGAACAACAATCGTAATGGCAACACACAATAGCCAAATCGTTAACGAGAAAAAGCATCGTGTAATTGCGATTGAGAATGGTCAAATTGTACGTGACCAAGAACAGGGGGAATACGGATATGAAGATTAGAACGATGGGTCGTCATATACGTGACGCCTTCAAGAGTCTTTTCAGAAATGGATTGATGACATTTGGTGCTGTTTCTGCAGTTTCAATGATCTTATTAATCGTTGGTGTGTTCGTATCATTACTATTCAACGTTAATAAAATCGGTTCAGATATTGAAAATGACGTAAACGTACGTGTATTTATTGATTTGGCAGCTGACCAAACAAAAACAGATGAATTAGAAGCAAAAATTAAAGCCTTAGATGGCGTTGAGTCTATCACTTTCCGTTCTAAAGACGAAGAGTTAGAAGACGTAACAAAGAACTTCGGGGAAGAGTTATCATTATTTAAAAATGATGCAAACCCACTTCGTAATGCGTTCGACGTAAAAGCAGTGGAACCACAAAAAACAAGTGCTATTGCGAAACAAATCGAAGGCATGGACTACGTAGCGCGTGTTCGTTACGGGGAAGCTCGTGCGGATAACTTATTCCGTATCATCGCGACAGCTCGTAATATCGGGGCAGTTGTGATTTTAGGACTTTTAGCGTTAGCGATGTTCTTAATTTCAAATACAATCCGTGCAACAATCTATGCACGTAGAACAGAAATCGAAATCATGCGTCTGGTAGGTGCGACAAAAGCATACATCCGTTGGCCATTCTTCTTAGAAGGCGGTATGATTGGATTAATCGGTTCAATTATCCCAATCGGATTAGTATGGTCTGTATACCTATGGGTGTATAAAGGCGGTTCAGATTTCTTCTCTGGATCAAGCTTTAGCCTACTCGATCCAAATCCATTCTTGATTTATGTTTCAGCAGGAATGGTTACCATCGGTGTTCTTATCGGTGCGTTTGGTTCAGTTCTTTCAATGAGAAAGTTCTTGAAGAAATAGTTGAAATTAGCAGAAGGAGTGCGGTTTTGCGCTCCTTCTTTTTTTGTTTAAAGATATATGCATAAAAGTTATAACGAGTTCTGAAAAACAGGTATAATCAAATAACGAGTTTCGCATTGACTCAGAATACCACCATCGTTTATAGTAGTTTCATCAGATAAAGCAATGCAATGAACAGATAAGTAAATAAAGAAGAACGTTAAAGAGAATCCGGTTGGTGGGAAAGGATACGGGGCAATTTATTGAAAATGGTCTGGGAGCAACAAAGGTGATGAAGCTTTTGCGATTTGTACTCGATAACGTACAAGGGTATCTTGCACCATGCAACGTACTTTTGGAGCGGTAAACTGTGAGGTTTATCGGAATTAGAGTGGTAACGCGAAAACTTCGCCTCTAGTGTGTAGAGGGGAAGCTTTTTTTATGGCCCAAACCAACATGGACAGAGCAACATCTGTTGGAAATCACGAAGCGCGCATGTGGTTTCCAAACAAAGAACAATCATTTAACCAAAAAGGGGACTTATAACATGAAATTTAATAAATTATTCAAAGCAACAACATTCGGACTTTTAGCAACAGCATTAGTAGCTTGCGGAAACAACTCAGCAAAATCAGAAAGCACAACAGAAGCTGCAAAAGCAGAAGACAAAACAATTAAAGTAGTCGCTTCACCAGCGCCTCACGCTGAAATCTTAGAAGCTGCTAAACCACTGTTAGAAAAAGAAGGTTACAAATTAGACATTAACATCGTAAACGACTACGTAACTCCAAACAACATCGTTTACGGAGGAGATGCGGATGCAAACTACTTCCAACACACTCCATATCTTGATAAATTCAACAAAGAACATAACCAAGATTTAGTTTCTGTAGGGAACGTTCATATCGAACCAATGGCGATTTACTCTAAAAAATACAAATCATTAAAAGAATTACCAGATAACGCAGTGGTATATGCGTCAACAAACCCTGCTGAAGTAGGTCGTTTCTTAAGCTTCTTCACAAAAGCTGGATTAATTAAATTAAAAGATGGTGTGAACCCTGTAACTGCTGGATTAAGCGACATTGCTGAAAATCCAAAGAACATCCAAATCAAAACAGAAATCGCACCTGAATTATTAGTATCAACATACGAAAACAATGAAGGCGATGCAGTGATCATCAACTCAAACTTCGCAATCGATGCTAAACTTTCACCAGTGAAAGATTCAATCGCTTTAGAAGATGGAAGCTCACCATACGCTAACTTAGTCGCTGTAAAACCTGCTGATAAAGATAAAGCAAAAATTCAAGCTTTAATCAAAGCGTTACAAAGTGATGAAATCCGTAAATTCATCAACGAAAAATATACAGATGGTTCTGTAATTCCTGCGAAATAATAAAAAATAGTAAGAGAACAAGAGGAGTGGAAAGATACAAAGCCAAAAGCCTTGTACTTTCCACTCCCTTTTGACCATTAAGGAGTGAAACAATGATTCGAGTAGAGAACGTGTCCAAAACATATACTGGGAAACAAGGCACGGTTGAAGCTGTAAAAGATGTCTCGTTAGAGATTAGTAGAGGCGAAATTTTTGGAGTGATTGGTTTTTCAGGTGCGGGTAAAAGTACATTAATCCGTTTGTTAAATGGACTTGAGACAGTTACAAGTGGCCATATTTATATTAATGAAAAAGACATTACAACCTTAAAACGCAAAGAGCTTTTAAAAGAGCGTCAAAAAATCGCGATGATTTTCCAACATTTCAATCTTTTATGGTCGAGAACAGTCGAAGAAAACATTGCTTTTTCACTTGAAATTGCAGGCGTTCCAAAAGTCGAGCGTAAAGCTAAGGTAGCCGAATTAATCGATTTAGTTGGACTAACCGGACGTGAAAAATCTTATCCATCACAACTTTCTGGGGGACAAAAGCAAAGAGTAGGGATTGCCCGTGCGTTAGCTAACGATCCAGAAGTCCTTTTATGTGACGAAGCTACG
This sequence comes from uncultured Streptococcus sp., assembly GCA_963526005.1. Classification (GTDB taxonomy): domain Bacteria; phylum Bacillota; class Bacilli; order Lactobacillales; family Aerococcaceae; genus Granulicatella. The sequence continues at coordinate 13,305 of CAURMP010000004.1, forward strand.
AGTGCGCTTGACCCTAAGACAACAAAAGATATCTTAAAATTATTAGTAGAAATCAACCAAGAACTAGGGTTAACGATTGTGTTAATTACGCATGAAATGCATGTCGTTCGTCAAATTTGCCACCGTGTTGCCGTGATGGAAGAAGGACGAGTAGTGGAAAGTGGGGAAGTGATTGAAGTCTTCAAAAATCCACAACAACCAATTACAAAACAATTCGTGGGAGAAGAACGTGTGGATGATGAAATCGATGAGGTATTCCATCATCTTTCAACGTCCCTTCGCCCAGGTGTAGCAGTTCGTATTCAGTATTTAGGCGACCGTACAGGAGACGCCGTATTATCTGAAGCGATTCGTAAACTCGATGCAACAGTATCGATTTTACAAGCGAAGGTAAATATTACGCAAAAAGGGATATTAGGAAGCATGATTATTTTGATTGAGGAAGAATCTTCAAAAGCAGAAGAGGTCATCGAATATCTTAAACAAGCAGAAATTATCGTGGAGGTGTTAGAGCATGTTTAATCTATTTTTAGCATCAGCAAGCCTAGATGAACTTTTCAGAGAAATGTTTTCGTTCGAGAATGTTGTATGGCCTGATGTCATTAAAGCTATTAATGAAACTCTCTATATGACCTTCATTCCAACGTTCTATGTATTTGTCATCGGATTAATTTTAGGACTCCTTCTTTTCTTAACAGGAAAAGGTCGCAGTCTTGAAAATACATTGGTTCATCTTATTTTAGGCGGAATCATTAATATTTTCCGTGCGATTCCATTTATCATTTTACTGACTCTATTAATGCCTTTTACAAAAGCCATCATGTCAACGATTGTGGGTCCTAAAGGGGCAATCCCAACATTGATCATCAGTGCAGCGCCATTTTATGCGCGTCTGGTGGATATCGCGTTAAATGAAATCCCGTCAGGAGTCATCGAGGCGGCAGAATCAATGGGGGCAAATACCCGCCAAATCATTACAAAAGTGCTGATTCCAGAATCACTTCCAGCACTTGTATCAGGGATTACCGTAACGGCAATCGCGTTAATCGGTTCTACAGCAGTAGCTGGTGTTATCGGTGCGGGAGGATTAGGAAACTTAGCTTACCTCATTGGTTATACACGAAACAAAGTAGATATCATCTTTGTCGCTACAGTAGCCATCCTTATCTTGGTATTTATTATCCAAATCATTGGAGATAAAGCTACTAAGATTATTGACAAGCGATAGGATGTGAGACATCGCGCTCAGAAATGGAACGTTGGACTCGAACGCCGGAAGGAACGTGAAACGTTCTGCGGACGTTTGAGGAAACGCACGCCATTTCTGCGATGGCGAGCTCAACTACAAGGATGTGAGGCAGAAAGACAGAAGCTAAGAATGAGTTCACGGTGTGAAGTCATTCTGCTTCGTCGTCATTCTCCCTTTATCTTCCATATTAAATGATGTAAAATAGCAATAGACTTCACTGTCTATTGCTTATTTTATTGGAGTGTGATTAGATGTCAGGATTAACCGTAAGACTTTATGAAGAGTATTTAGCAGGTGTCTATAATAATCGAAAAACTGACCAAGGGCTCTTTATTAAATTAGTCGAAGAAATTGGAGAAGTGGCAGAGCAAATTAGTATTCGTGACGGTAGAAAAGATGGGAATACTGAGGAAGTACAAGCTGAACTTGCAAAAGAACTAGCAGATGTCATCCATTATACGATTGCGATTGCCGCTGTAAACGGCATTGATTTAGAAAAAGTCATCTTGGAAAAAGACCTCAGTGCCGCTATTAAATATAACCATACAACGAACTTAGTAGAGTTTCTTCAAAAGACAGCAAAATACGACTAGTTTACAGCAAGAAAACACTTGCTTTCCACCCTTGTTTAGAGTACGATAGGACATGGAAAAGTAAGTGAAATGATGGGTACAGAAAGTTCTGATTGCTGAGAAAGAACCCCCGCTCTTTAACTGAACCTACCAAATAGGTGATTATGAAAATAATCCGGTGAAATCATCGTTATCAATGTTAAAGAGACATTTACAACGTAAGTGTAATTAAGGTGGTACCGCGAGTCATTCGTCCTTTTTTAGGGGAGTGGCTTTTTTTATTTCACAAAAAACGAAAAAGGAGTCAAGCAGATGGCAGAAAAAACAAACTTACAAAGAGAAGATTTTTCTAAATGGTATATTCAAACCATTCAAAAAGCAGATTTAATGGACTATTCACCAGTGCGTGGATGTATGATTTTCAAACCAGACGGATATGAAATCTGGGAACATATTCAAGAGGAGTTCAACCGTCGTTTTAAAGAAGAAGGCATTCGTAATGCGTACTTCCCAATGTTAATTCCAGAAAGCTTCTTCACTAAAGAAGCAGACCATATTGAAGGATTTGCTCCTGAATTACCATGGGTAACAGAAGCAGCTGGTGAAAAATTAGAAGAACGTTTAGCGCTTCGTCCAACAAGCGAAACAATGATTGGAACAGCTTTTTCAAACTGGATCAATTCATACCGTGACCTCCCATATGAAATCAACCAATGGGCAAACGTATTCCGTTGGGAAAAGAAAACTTTACCATTCTTACGTACTTCAGAGTTCTTATGGCAAGAAGGACATACAGCACATGCAGATGAAGAAGATGCACGTCGCCGTACAATGAGAATGTTAGATATTTACAAAGAAGTTGTAGAAGGCGTATTAGCAGTGCCAGTTTACGAAGGACAAAAAACTCCTTCTGAACGTTTCGCAGGCGCAGTAGATACTTACTCAATCGAAGCGATGATGAAAGACGGTAAAGCCGTTCAAGCGGGAACTTCTCACTACATGGGAACAAAATTCGCTGAAGCGTTCGACATCAAATATTTAACAAAAGAAAACGAACACGTACATGCGCATACAACTTCATGGGGAGTATCGACTCGTTTAATCGGTTCATTAATCATGACTCACGGTGACGAACAAGGATTAGTATTACCTCCAAAAGTTGCACCAACACAAGTAGTCTTAATTCCAGTTGGACCATGGAAGAAAAATCCAGCTATCTTAGAAAAATTAGAAGAATTACAACAACAATTAAAAGCAGCAGGCTTACGTGTGAAAATTGATGATACAGACAACTCACCAGGATTCAAATTCAATGAATGGGAATTACGTGGAGTTCCAATGCGTATTGAATGTGGACCACGTGATTTAGAAAATAATCAAGTAATGACAAAAATGCGTGACTTAGATGAAAAAGTTGCGGTAGGTTTTGATGTGTTATTAGAAACAATTCAAGCTGAATTAGAGAAAATGCAAGGACGTTTATTAGAAACAGCTCGTGCAATGCGTGCTTCTAATGAATATACAAATATTGATACTTTAGATGAATTAAAAGCTCATATTGAAGCAAAACGTGAAGCTGGCGAAGTACCTGGTTGGGTATTAGTTGGTTGGGATGGAACAGAAGAAAGTGAAGCGAAAATCAAAGAAGAAACTGGCTTCACAACTCGTAACATTCCATTTAACGCTCCAGTGAAAAAAGAAAAATGTATCGTAACTGGTAAACCAGCCACTCATACGGTTTGGATTGCTCGTGCATATTAATCGATTAGGAACTAGTTGGTAGGAGGACAAGATTATGAAAATCAATAAGGCCATTCAAGAATTTGTAGATAGTGCGATTGCTTCAGGGTATGTTTCAAAAGAAGACCGTTACTATTTATTAAATCGCGTGCTTTATTTAGTGGGAGAAGAATCTTTTGAAAGTTCGAAAGAGGTGGAGCAACCTTCTTTACTAGAGGCAATGGCAAACTTAGTAGAAGCTGCTGTTGAAGCTGGTAAGATCGCAAACGACTCTGAAGAACGCGACTGGCTTGAACAAGAGTTAATGAACCTTGTGATTCCAAAACCTTCAGATTTGAACCGTCTATTTTGGGAGAAATACGAAGAAGGTCCAAAAGTAGCGACCGATGCGTTTTATAAAATGGCGCTCGATTTAAACTTAATTAAGGTAAATGATATCGCTAAAAATATTTCCTTTAATGGAGAAACCGAGTATGGCGATTTAGAAATCACGATTAACTTATCCAAACCAGAAAAAACAAAAGAAGAAATCATCAAAGCAGCGCAGTCGAAGGATTTCAATTATCCTGCCAATCGCCTATGCTTTGAAAACGTAGGCTACCATGGTCGTATCAACTGGCCAGGTCGTGCGAACCACCGTATCGTCGGAATGGAACTGGATGGAGAGAGTTGGGGTTATCACTATTCTCCATATGCTTATTATTCAGAGCATGCAATCTTCTTGTCTGAAAACTTAGAACCAATGAAAGTGGACGAGGGTGCTTTTAGCCGCCTCCTTGAAATCGTGACACAATTCCCTCATTATTTTGTAGGGTCAAACGCAGGGCTTCCAATTGTTGGTGGGTCAATTTTAAGTCATAACCACTATCAAGGAGGACGTTACGAATTCCCGATGAACCGTGCTAAAGTTTTAGAAACAGGTATTTCTAAGAAGTTTGACACCGTTGAAATCGAACGTCTTTACTGGCCACTTTCTGCGCTTCGTCTTCGCGGGAATAACCGTGAGGAAGTATTTGAAGTGGCAGTTGATATCTTAAAAGCATGGGAAAACTACGAAAACAAAGATCTTGAAATCTTACGTGAATCAAATGGGGAACCGCATAATGCGATTACTCCAATCGTGCGCCGTCAAGGAGATGCGTATGAATTTGATTTAGTGTTACGTAACAACCGTACAACACCGGAGTTTCCTGACGGAATTTTCCACCCACATGCGGATGTACAACATATTAAGAAAGAAAATATCGGTTTAATTGAAGTAATGGGGCTTGCGATTTTACCGCCACGTCTTGAACGTGAACTTAGCGAAGTGAGAGACTATCTCGTTGGAGAAGGAAGTCTTGAAGCTGTTGCAGAAATTCACCAAGAATGGGCGAAAGAATTAAAAGCACAAGCACCAACCAAAGAAACTGTAGACGCATTTTTACAAAAAGCGGTTAGTGCAAAATTCTGCCACGTGTTAGAATATGCAGGCGTCTTTAAACAAACAAAAGAAGGCCAAGAAGCATTCAGCGCCTTCATGCATGAATTTACGAAATAGTTAGAAAGGAAGTGCCGTATGACAATCCTCGCACTAGATACATCGAATAAGACATTATCGGTCGCTGTAGAACTGACAGACGGTACCATTATTGAACAAACGATTGAGAACACGTTGCAACATAGTGTTCTCCTTGTGCCAACCATCGAAGCCGTTTTTAAAGAAGCTGGCATTACAGCAAAAGACTTAACAAAGATTGTTGTTGCTGAAGGCCCTGGATCTTACACAGGTCTTCGAATTGGCGTAACCGTTGCAAAAACACTCGCGAAGAGTCTGGGGATTCCACTTGTTGGAGTCTCCAGTCTCGACGTCTTTTTACCGACCCTTGCTTCTAAAGTGGAAGTAGGAGAAGTCGTTGTGCCGTTTTTTGATGCTAGACGTGGAAATATTTTTGCGGTAGGCTATCAAAAGACTGACGAAGGCTTTAAAAAGGTAATCGCGGAACAACATATTTCGTGGGATGATTTCTTGAAAGTGTTGCCGGAATTTGCAGTGGGAGTGACTTTTGTAGGACAATTACAGTCGATTACAAAAGAAGCAATCGTAGAAAAAGGAGCGAGTGAGGCGCAGTGGCTTGAAGCAAGTGATGCCATCCCTCACGCAACATCGCTTATCGAATTAGGAAGAAATAAGGAAGCTGTTGACGCGGACGTCTTTGTCCCAATGTACTTGAAACTGGCAGAAGCAGAAGAAAATTGGCAAGCTGAGCATCCTTTAGAAAAGGGGTCAGTGTATGTGGAACGAGTTTAAAGAACGCTTCGTTCAGTGGTTTGAAAAAATTAAAGCACTGTTTTTAGAAGAAACGCAACAGATGGATCCAATTCGCGACCAGTTTGAGAACTTTGAAAAAAGAGTGATTCTTGGAAACGGCGCGCAAGGCAAAATCAGAATCGGCCTCCCAGAAGATGCCGCTCGCATATTTGAAGTGGAGAAGGCTGCTTATGATGGAGAGTCTCCATGGGCAAAAGATGTTCTTGAAAAAGATGTCGCACATAATCCAGCTGCTATTTATATTGTGCTGGAAGCGGAAGACGAAATCGTCGGTTTCATCGGAGCGAGAACGACAGAGGGAACAGATTTACATATCACGAATGTGGCTGTACTGCACGATTATCGCTTTTTAAATGTCGCAACTTTATTATTGAAAGCATTAGAAAAAATCGCTCGCGCGCTCGACAAGAAAGAAATTACGCTCGAAGCCCGCGTGTCGAATACAAAAGCTATTAAGCTCTATCGTAAAAATGGATACGAGGTTGTTGGTACAAAGGAAAATTACTACACTCCTGAAAATGAAGATGCCGTGGAAATGCTCTATGCATTACCGCCAAAAACACCGTCTTCATTCCATTCATCAGAGTATTCATTTACAAGATTACATCCAGCTGATTTAGCGATGGCAGAGGCGTTAGTCGCATTAGTGCAAGAAAATTACGAGCATCCAAATAACTGGAGTGCCGAGAGTTTCCTTGCCGATTTAGAAAATCCAACAAACACGTATTACGGAGTATGGATGCAACGCCAACTAGTCGGATTCCTTGGAATCCAAAGCGTACTGGACGAAGCAACAATTACGAATGTCGTGATTGCAAAAGACTATCAAGGTAAAGGTCTCGCGCAACGTTTATGGCAAATGGCCTTATACGATTTGAAGCAAAAAGACGTGAAAGTTGTTTTCCTAGAAGTACGTGAAAGCAACAAGCGTGCTCAATATTTATATGAAATTCTTGGGTTCGAAGCCTTCCATACGAGAAGCGATTATTACAGTGACCCAGTTGAAGATGCGATTGAATATCGCTTAGAAATAGAACAAAGATAGGAGGAGCAATATGAAAGAAACATTGATTCTAGCAATTGAAAGTAGTTGTGATGAGACAAGTGCAGCCGTGATTCAAAACGGGAACACCATCCTTTCAAATATTGTAGCCTCTCAAATTAAAAGTCATATGCGTTTTGGTGGAGTTGTGCCAGAGATTGCCAGCCGGCATCACGTCGAACAGATTACACAAGTCATTGACGAAGCTCTTGCAAAAGCAGGAAAGACGTTGGATGACATGGATGCCATCGCGGTGACGTATGGTCCTGGTCTTGTAGGAGCCCTTCTCATTGGGATTTCGGCAGCAAAGGCTTTAGCTTTAGCGAGTGGAAAACCACTGATAGCAGTGAACCATATGGCAGGACACATTTACGCCAACCAACTCGTGGAACCTTTGCAATTTCCACTAATGGCGCTTGTAGTAAGTGGTGGACATACGGAACTTGTGTATATGCCAGAAGATGGCGAGTTCCAAATTATCGGAGAAACAAGAGATGATGCTGCAGGGGAAGCGTACGATAAGATTGGTCGTATTCTGAACTTGCCATATCCTGGTGGAAAGAAAATGGACGAACTAGCTCATCTAGGAACGGACACTTATGACTTCCCACGTGCGATGATTCATGAAGACCATTTTGATTTCAGTTTTAGTGGATTGAAATCGGCGGTCATCAATCGTGTGCATAACGCCAAACAAAAAGGCGAAGAGATTGTCCCTGAAGATTTAGCCGCAAGTTTCCAAGCCAGTGTCGTAGAAGTACTTGTCGAAAAAACAAGACGCGCGCTTGAAGCGTATCCTGTAAAACAATTCGTGTTAGCAGGAGGAGTGGCAGCTAATAAGGGTCTTCGTACAGCGATGACGCAGATGATGGAAGAACACTACCCAGCAGTCACATTTTCCATTCCGCCATTATCTCTTTGCGGGGATAATGCGGCGATGATTGGTGCTGCAGCCCATACAAAATACATGCAAAAAGACTTTGCAAATATGGATTTAAACGCAATTCCCGGACTTGAATTAGGGGATGAATAAAACTATTGCAAATTCAATTTGAGCATGTTATTATATTCGTGTTGCATTATGCATGCGAAAATAAATAACTCTGGATTAGCAAATAATTCAGGGCAGGAGGAATAGAAATGAAACAAGGAATTCACCCAGAATATCGTCCAGTTGTTTTCATGGATACAACTACTGGATTCAAATTCTTATCAGGTTCAACAAAGACTTCAAGTGAAACAGTTGTATGGGAAGACGGAAACGAATACCCATTACTACGTGTGGAAATCACTTCTGATTCTCACCCATTCTACACAGGTCGTCAAAAATTCACTCAAGCAGACGGACGTGTGGATCGTTTCAACAAAAAATACGGTCTCAAATAAGAACTTTACAAACTCTCTCACTTCGAGAGAGTTTTTTTGTGCGTTCAATACCATAATCGCCTTCTTAGCATAAAACTCTACTCGATAAGAGAGTGTTTGTACATTCTATTCTCGACTAGGGGCAAGGGAGAAGAAATAGAGTGTGTGCGGTTCATGAGGAGAGCAGATGTAACGTTTTTGTTACGTAACAAAAATGTTACATCATGGAGTGAGAGTGGAAATTAACAAATATGTTAATTTTGGGCATAAAAAAACAGCCTTGCGAGAGCAAAGCTGTTTGAAATGTTATTTATATGTGTCTTCAAGTTTGGCCATGAATGCGCCAAGCCATGTACCGAATCCTAACATCACAACGCAAGCAAGGTATTGAACGATGTCAAATCCGGCGTAGTTTGTTGGGATGATCATTACAGTTGAAGCAAGCACGATTCCGAAAATGAAGTGGAATAATTGTGGGTAAGCTTTCTTGAAAATGTGGTGTACAAGTTTTGAGAAGAGGGCTAATGTTACTAGTCCACCTAATGCGATTGGAAGAATCACGCTCATGTCTAATGTTTTGAAACCATCTGACATTTGTTTGTACATCCCCATGTATACGATGAAGTTTGATGGGCTAAGTCCAGGAACGATAATTCCTAAAGCGATTAATCCACCAGCAATCATCCAAGTGAAGAAGTTGGCTTCCACGCTACCGCCGATTGCATTTTCACCTAAGTAAAGAAGTACGCATCCACCAATAAATGAAGCGAGTAGAATGATAATATCGCGTGTTGAGCGACCTTCTTTTCCAGCTTCTTTCCAAAGAGCAGGGATTGTTCCGACGATACATCCGATGAAGAACCAAAGAATGATTGTTTCAAAGTTACCAAGTAAGTAACTTACGCCGAATGATAGAACTACGATACCTGCAAGAGCACCGATTCCGACTGGTAAGAAGAATAATACGTTCTTCTTGAAGTCTTTTGTGACGTTTGCTAGGAAAGCAATCATGCGTTCATAAAGTCCAAAGATAGCAGCAAGTGCACCACCGCTGACACCTGGAAGGATAAATCCTGACCCGATGAACATTCCTTTAATGAATCGTAAAAACCAGTCATTTTTCTTTTGTTTATCTAATTGATGTTGAGTTGATCTTTGTTCCATAGTACCTCCAATAAATAATTCTGTCTTCTATTATACTGTAATTTGAAAGATGAGCAAGTAATGTTAAGTCTCTTAAAGAAATCTTTCCATTCATTGCGTGTTAAACGCTTTTTTGTTATACTTGGAGGGTGAAAGTTTATAGTTTTTATGACTTAAACAATCTAAATTTTCAAACTGAAAGGAGTTGAATGGATGAAAATTGCTGTAGTTACAGATAGCACGGCTTACTTAACAAAAGAAGAATATGCCGAATATGGTGTTTACGTATTGCCGATGTCTGTTATTTTCGGACAAGAAACTTATCGTGAAGAGATTGATATTACTGCTGAAGAATTTTATGCAAAAGTAAAAAGTTCTCCAGTCTTTCCAACAAGTACACAACCAGCTGTAGGGGAAACTTACGAATTATTCCACGAACTTGCAAAAGATTATGACGCTATTATTCCTATTACTATTTCTAGTGGAATTAGTGGAACTTACCAAACATGTGTGGCTGTTGCCGAAGATATGAAAGACGAAATAGCCATTTATCCAATCGATTCAGAGATTAGTTGTGCACCACAAGCGCGTGCAGTAAAACTAGCCGCTATCATGGCGAAATCTGGAGAATATTCACCAGAAGAAATCGTTGAAACGGTACAACGTTTAGTGGACCGTACGACAGCTTACTTTATCGTTGATGATTTAAGCAACTTGCAACGTGGTGGACGTTTGTCAGCAGGGGCTGCTTTAGTCGGTTCTATGTTGAAAATTAAGCCAATCTTGACATTCGTTGATAAGAAAATCGTTCCTTTTGAAAAGATTCGTACACAACAAAAAGCGATGAAACGAATTGAACAATTATTCGCTGACGAAACAGGAACAACTGATGGTGACGGTTATGAATTAGTCATCATCCATGCAAATGCTCCAGAAGCTGGTGAAGCTTGGAGACAAAAAATGCAAGAACAATATCCTAAATTACGTACTTCATTATCGTATTTTGGACCTGTTGTAGGAACTCATCTTGGTGAAGGTGCTCTAGGGTTCTCATGGGATATCGTACAAGAAAAGAATTTAGAAAAATAAAGAGTGGGGGAACCCGCTCTTTTTCTTCATGAAACAGAGGGATACAAATGACACTTGTTGTAAAAAAGATGTTAGCCAACACGCTTAAAGAACTAATGAATGAAAAGCCGCTGACGAAGATTACTGTACAGGATTTAACGAAGAAATGCGGGATTAGTCGTCAAACGTTTTATAATCATTTCCATGATATTTATGAATTGGTCGAATGGATTTATTTAAATGAGGCGCATATCACGCTTGGTGAGAATATTTCTTATGAAAATTGGCAAGACGCCCTGGAGGCACTATTCCAATATATGGATGACAATCGCAACTTTGTCCTTAATACGTATCATTCTGTCAGCAAGGAAAATGTCGAGCGACTCTTGCAACGGGAAGTGGAGCGTTTCTTGACGGATTTGATTTTTAATGAAATTAATGTCAGTGGCGCAGAAGCAGAACAAGTTCAATTCTCGATTGAGTTTTATACGTATGCGCTTGTTGGTGTAGGACTTGATTGGATTAGTCATCAAATGCCTGGTACGGCCAAAGAACTCGTTGAAAAAATCGAACAAGTCATGATTGGAACGATTGTAGCTCGAATTTCTCAGTAAAAAACTTTACAATTCCATCCCAGTGTCTAAAGTTTGGACATTGGGATTTTTTTGTCTATGGTGTTTTTGGTGAAACGGGAGTAGAGTAATGCATGTAAAGAACAAAACCTGATTTTCAGGAAATAGGAGGAATTACTATGTATCATTCAAATGGAAATTACGAAGCATTTGCTCGCCCTAAAAAACCACAAGGCGTTGACCAAAAATCAGCTTACTTAGTTGGTTCAGGACTTGCATCCTTATCAGCAGCTGCTTTCTTAATTAGAGACGGCCAAATGAAAGGAGAAAACATTCATATTTTAGAAGAACTTCCACTTGCAGGAGGAAGCTTAGATGGGATCTTAAATCCAACACGTGGATTCATTATTCGTGGGGGACGTGAAATGGAAGACCACTTCGAATGTTTATGGGACTTATTCAGATCAATCCCTTCATTAGAAGTGGAAGATGCCTCTGTGTTAGATGAGTTCTACTGGCTTAATAAAGAAGACCCTAACTTCTCACATTGCCGTGTCATTGAAAACAAAGGGCAACAAATCCCAGATGATGGCCAATTCACTTTAAGCGATAAATCAAGCGAAGAAATGGTGAAATTATACATGACCTCTGAATCTGAATTACAAGGGCTAAAAATTACCGATGTATTCAGTGAAGAATTCTTCGAATCAAACTTCTGGACTTACTGGGCTAGTATGTTTGCTTTTGAAAAATGGCATTCAGCGATTGAAATGCGTCGTTACATCTTACGTTTCATTCACCATATCGATGGTCTACCTGACTTATCTGCTTTGAAATTTACGAAATACAACCAATATGAATCACTCGTTTTACCACTCGTGAACTACTTGAAAAAACATAATGTTCAATTCGAGTATGATACAGTCGTTAAAAATGTGATTGTTGAACATGTTGGAAGTGACATGATTGCCAAAGAACTTGTGTTAGAAGTAGGTGGCGTTTTAGAAACACGCAATCTTACAGAAAACGACTTAGTATTCGTGACAAACGGTAGTATTACTGCTGCAACAACATACGGGGACAACAATACTCCAGCTCCAATTTCAAAAGAATTAGGTGGATCATGGAGCTTATGGAAAAACTTAGCCAAACAAGATGAACGCTTCGGACATCCAGAAGTATTCTGTGAAAACTTGCCAGACCAAAGCTGGTTCGTTTCAGCTACAACAACAGTAAAAGACAAACGTATCGCTGAATATATTCAAAAAATCTCAAAACGTGATCCTTATGCTGGAAAAGTGGTAACAGGAGGAATCGTAACAGTTCGTGACTCAAATTGGATGATGAGCTACACATTAAACCGTCAACCACACTTTAAAGCCCAAAGTAAAGATGAATTAGTCGTATGGATTTACGGATTATATTCAGGAATCAAAGGGAACTACGTGGAAAAACCAATCGAAGAATGTACAGGGATTGAAATTGCCGAAGAATGGCTATACCACATGGGTGTTCCAGAAGAATTGATTCATGAATTTGCTAGCGAAGGATGCAACACAGTGCCTTGCTACATGCCTTATATCACAAGCTACTTCATGGCTCGTAAAGATGGCGACCGTCCACTCGTTGTTCCAAATGGCTCTAAAAATATTGCCTTCATTGGTAACTTCGCTGAAACTCCTCGCGATACAGTGTTCACAACAGAATATTCTGTTCGTACAGCGATGGAAGCTGTATATACATTGCTTGATGTCGATCGTGGGGTACCAGAAGTGTTCGCTTCAGCTTACGATTTACGCGTTCTTACAAAATCAACAAACCGCTTGATGGATGGTAAGAAATTAGCCGATGTGAAAGTTCCGTTCTTAGTGAAATTATTTGAAAAACGTGCTTCGAAGAAAATCAAAGGTACGATGATTGAAGAACTTCTCAAAGACGCCAACTTAATCTAATGAATGAAACCTCTCTAAATCTCTTGGAGAGGTTTTTTTCGTATCTTTTGTTGAGGTGATAGATATGAATATCGTTAGAACGAAAACGGGAGAGTTAATTCATGCCACACAAATTAAAGAAGATGAAGTTTATTTTTGTCCGGAATGTGGGGAAGAAGTAACAAAGAAAGTTTCCAGAAATGGAGTGGTGTTCTTTTCACATATTCCAAAGAAACATAGGCAGGAAGAAACAATCGCGCATCAAGAAGGCAAGCATTTGTTGCTGGAGAGCTTGAAGAGTCATGGTTTCCAGGCGGAACTAGAACCCTATGTGTCGTCTATCGAACAGATTCCAGATATTGTCGTGACAGAAGGAGAGCGTGCGTGGTGTATCGAATATCAATGCAGTGTGATTCCTACAGAAGAGATAGTGGAACGGACTAGACACTTAGGAGAGGTAGGCATGTCTGTCGATTGGATATTAGGGGAGAATTATGAGACTCAACATAAATTAACGGATACCTTTAGTTACTTAATGAAATACCATCCACAACTCGGGAATTTCCTTATTTTCTTTGTAAATGGGGAGATGATTTTTCATACGCAAATCAAGGTGAAACCTCGCTCACAGCAGATGACGTTTCAAGTCGTACGCGTGTCGCTTTTACAGTTTTCATGGAAAAAGTGGAGAAAGATGGTCGAGGATTCCGTTCCAGTAAAAGCCCATCTAAAACCTGTTAAGGCGATAGAATGGACGCCAAGAGATACGATGCTCTTTAAGAAATTAGCGTCACCGCTGACAAGGGCGTTTCTAGTGAAGTTATACCGCTGCAGACAGACGCTTGAAGACTTGCCGAGCCGCTTCTTGACCTTTCCGATTTATACAGAGACGTTTAAGGTGCCCAATCTTGTGTGGAAGGGGCATGCGTGGATTCTGTTGGAACAAATGGCCTTTAAGGGAGACGTTGAAATGATGGACTTTGTAAGGAGAGTAGAAGAAGTATGGCGACCACTGATGCGTCCTGTTCCAAATCCCCAAAGCCAGATGGAGGCGTGCCTCTGGGAGCTATTAGATGAGCTTTTGGCCGATAAAAAAATAAGACTAGGGTATCCAAAATCAAAAATGAACCGTTTGCAAAGCAAGGGTGATTTTGGTAAAATATTAGTGAGTGTAGAGGGATGAATAGGCAAATAGAGATAATTATGGTAACTGTATATCCAATTATTTAATCCTTTCAACTATACTTGCACAAGGCATTTATAGGCATAATTATTTGATGAAGATTTGTCATCATCCTCCTATCTGGGGCTGTGGAAAAACCATGGCCCCTTCCTAGTTTGCTAGGGCAATATCAGAGCACGTATTGTGTGAAGAAAGGAAGTTTTACATGAAATATTCAGAAGAAGGATTACAATATCATATCCACACACGTAAAGGCGATGTAGGCCGTTATGTGATTTTACCAGGGGACCCAAAACGTTGCGCAAAAATCGCAGAACATTTTGAAAATGCAAAACTAATTGCAGATAACCGCGAGTACGTGACTTACACAGGTTACTTAGATGGAGAAAAAGTAAGTGTGACATCAACAGGGATTGGTGGACCATCTGCAGCCATCGCGCTTGAAGAGTTAGTGCGCAGTGGTGCAGATACTTTTGTCCGTGTTGGAACATGTGGCGGAATTGATATCGACGTTAAAGGTGGCGATATCGTGATTGCTACAGGTGCGATTCGTACAGAAGGAACAACACGTGAGTATGCTCCAATCGAATTTCCAGCGATTGCAAACTACGATGTGGTAACAGCTTTGATTAATGCTGGTAAAGGATTAGGGTACACAACACATGCAGGGGTTGTTCAATGTAAAGATTCATTCTACGGACAACATGAGCCGCAAGTGATGCCAGTAAGCTATGACTTACAAAACAAATGGGAAGCTTGGAAACGTCTTGGCGTGAAGGCTTCTGAAATGGAATCGGCAGCGTTATTCGTTGTGGCTAGCCATTTAGGAGTTCGCGTTGGATCTACTTTCCTAGTAGTAGGGAACCAAGAGCGTGAAGCAGCAGGTTTATCAAACCCAATCGTTCACGATACAGAAGCAGCGATTAAAGTAGCCGTAGAAGCACTTCGCAACTTAATTAAAGAAGACCGCGCTAAATAAGAAAGAGGGATTTTATGGAAATCAAAGAGATTTTAAAAACAGTAGACCATACTTTATTATTACCAGCATCTACTTGGAGTGAAATTAAAGAGATTTTGGATGATGCGATGAAATACGAAACAGCGTCAGCATGTATCCCGGCTTCTTTTGTTAAACGTGCGAGCGAATACGTGAATGGTAAATTAGACATCTGTACCGTTATCGGATTCCCGAACGGCTATAGCACAACTGCGACAAAAGTCTTCGAAACAAAAGATGCCATTCAAAACGGAGCTAGTGAAATCGATATGGTGATTAATATCGGTGATGTGAAAGATGGACGCTTCGATGTTGTGGAAGATGAAATTCGCCAAATCCATGAAGTTTGTGGCGGTCATATCTTAAAAGTCATTATCGAAACAGCACTTCTTACCGAAGAAGAAATCGTCAAGATGTGCGAAGTTGTGACGAAAGCAGGAGCTGAATTCATTAAGACATCAACAGGATTCTCAACTTCAGGTGCGACATTTGAGCATGTATCATTAATGAAGAAACACGTTGGCGAAGGTGTTCTTGTGAAGGCTGCCGGCGGAATTTCTAGCATTGAAGATGCTGAAAAATTCATCGAATTAGGAGCAAGTCGTCTTGGAACAAGTCGGATTGTGAAAATCGTGAAGAATCAATCCGTAGAAGAGGGCACCTATTAACCTCGAAAAACCAGATAAAATCTAAATTTCCCAAGTGTTGTCGACCTTGACGGCACTTGGGATTTTGTGTATAATAATATAACGCAATAAGTGTGGATTTTAATCGGTGTGAGGGGTTGAAATATTGTCCAATTCCTTACAAATAAAGGCTTAAAACAAAAGAATTTGCATTTTTCACAAATGACAGCAAACAATTCTTTTGGTTTTTTTTTGTTTAAAAATCGACCGAAATCTTCATTTGTTACGAACTTTTAATAAATGTCATCAAAATGTAACATTTATCAATACTAATTTTATAGGGGTGGAAGAGTTGGCACATCATGATGTGAAATACGGTAGACACCGTGTGCGTAGAAGCTATGCACGAATCAGTGAAGTATTAGAATTACCTAATCTGATTGAAATCCAAACAGATTCTTACCAATGGTTCCTAGATGAAGGTATCCGCGAAATGTTCAAGGATATTTCTCCAATCGAAGACCACACTGGTAACTTGTCATTGGAATTCTTAGATTACGAATTACATGCTCCAAAATATAACATACAAGAAGCTAGAAACCACGACGCAAATTACGCGGCTCCAATTTACGTGAAAATGCGTTTAGTGAACAAAGAAACTGGCGAAGTGAAAGACCAAGAAGTATTCTTCGGTGACTTCCCATTAATGACTGAAATGGGTACATTTATCATTAATGGTGCAGAACGTGTAATTGTATCTCAATTAGTTCGTTCTCCTGGTGCTTATTTCCATGACAGACCTGACAAAAACGGTAAACAATTATATGGTTCAACATTAATTCCAAACCGTGGTGCATGGTTAGAGTACGAAACAGACTCAAAAGACATTTCTTATGTACGTATCGACCGTACTCGTAAAATCCCATTAACGGTATTAGTTCGTGCGTTAGGTTTCGGTTCAGATGACCTTATTCAAGAAATCTTCGGGGATAGCGAAACATTACGTTTAACATTAGATAAAGATGTTCATAAACGTATGGATGAATCT
>CAURMP010000005.1:0-28341 GCA_963526005.1 uncultured Streptococcus sp.
TTGTGGAAATGGCTTATCAACAGAGGCGGTCCAAGACCAAATCGTAAATTCTGAAGAGTCGGTTTCCAATTATCATATTACCGTGAAGCAATCGGACTATAAGGAAGGGTCGAAAACGCCTGGAGCACAGACGGTGGCAAGTGCTAGCGCGTGGAAAGATGGCACAGGATACGGCTCGAAAATCGATAAAAATGCTGGGAAGGTAACGAACCAACTCGAAGTGATTGCGGATGCCAATGTCGGATTTATTCGCTACTATCAAGACAAGTGGGAACAAACCATCACGGCAGCCTCAAGTCTTCAAAATACGGTGGTTTTCCCGTATGCAAAGGTGATTCAATTAACGAAGGAAATTCATCAAGAAGTGCCTTGGAAGAAGACATTCTCTGGATACGAGAAGACGTATACAGGAAACGACGAATCGATTCGTAAGGCGTTGACGTCTGTTCTTGGAATCGCGACGACGGATACGTCAAAAGTCGAGTTAAAAATCAAGACAGATGGAGCAGGAAATCTGATTACAAACGTTGAAATTAAGGTAACGGATGAAGGTGAACAAATGCGTAAAGAATATTCGATCGCGTACTTACAATTTAATGAACAACAAAAGAAAGCTTTGCCGCAATAGTGGCGAAGCTTTTTTCGTAAAATAAACCGCTATGACTACAAAAAAAGGCGCTTTTTTGTTACAATAGAAAAGAACAAAATATTGCGAGAAATGAAGAACATTTTGTAGACATGCGAGAGGGAGAATGCTTGCATTCTCCCTTTTTTATAACAAGAAAACATGGAGGAAGAATATGGGACGTGTGATATCCGTTGCCAACCAAAAAGGTGGAGTTGGTAAGACAACTTCGACAGTGAGTTTGGCTGCAGCACTTGCTGTTCATGGCAAAAAAGTATTGATTATTGATAGTGACCCTCAAGGAAATGCGACGAGTGGTCTTGGCGTGCAAAAAGGAGAGCTAGAACAAGATGTATATGATGTTTTAGTCAACCAAGTACCAATGGCTGATGTCATTGTACCGACAACGCGCGAAAACTTGATGATTGCTCCTTCTACGATTCAGTTAGCGGGTGCCGAAATCGAGTTAACGAGCCAACCACGTCGTGAACAACGCTTGAAGGAAGCCGTGAAGAAGATTAAAGATGACTATGATTATATCTTTATCGACTGCCCACCTTCACTAGGGCATTTGACAATGAATGCTTTTACGGCCAGCGACACAGTTCTAATTCCTGTGCAATGTGAATACTACGCACTTGAAGGGTTGTCACAACTCATGAACACGATCACGATGGTTCGCAAACACTTCAATCCGCAGTTGAAGATTGAGGGCGTTCTTTTAACGATGTACGATGCGCGTACGAACTTAGGGAACGAAGTGAAAGACGATGTGATTAAGTATTTCCGTGAAAAAGTATATAAAACAATTATTCCTCGAAACGTACGTCTATCTGAGGCGCCAAGTTACGGACAAGCGATTGTCGACTATGATCCACGCTCTCGTGGTGCTGAAGTGTACATGGAGTTAGCAAAGGAAGTGTTGGCACATGAGTAAAAATCAAAAAGGAAAAGGTCTTGGACGTGGTATTGATGCGCTTTTTATGAATGACTTGGATACGATTGATGCCTTAGAGCAAGTTCAAGATTCAGAACAAATTCAACAAATTGCTGTTTCAGAAATTCGTCCAAACCCATATCAACCTCGTAAAGAGTTTGATGAAGAGGGCTTGGCGGAATTAGCAGAATCGATTCGTCAAAATGGAGTCTTCCAACCAATCATCGTTCGTAAGTCGAAAATTAAAGGCTACGAGCTTGTGGCTGGGGAACGCCGTCTGCGTGCGTCTAAATTAGCCGAGAAAGAAACGATTCCGGCCATCGTACGTGACTACTCTGAAGAAACAATGATTCAAATCGCGGTTGTCGAAAACTTACAACGTGAAAACTTGAAACCATTAGATGAAGCAATGGCATATCGCACATTGATGGATTCATTGAAATTAAAACAAGAAGAAGTCGCAAACCGTGTCGGCAAGAGCCGTTCATATGTGGCCAACTTCTTACGTTTATTAACATTGCCAGTTCCTGTGCAAGAACTCGTTCAAAGCGGTGAGTTATCAGCAGGACATGCACGTACTTTACTTGGATTAAAAGACCAAACGAAAATCTTACCAGTCGCTAAAAAAGCGGTGAAGGAAGGCTTAACAGTTCGTGCCTTGGAACAACTCGTTCAATCGATTAATGAACCAGTCAAAAAGGTCGTTAAAAAAGCAGCGAAAACGAAGAAATCTATGTATATCGTTGAATCAGAAGAACGCTTGATGGATAAATTCGGAACAAGCGTGCAAATCGTCGAAAAAGGCGAGCGTGGAAAAATCGAGATTGAATACCTTTCTCAAAAGGATTTAACACGTATTTTAGAAGTATTAGAAATCGAATTAGACGATTAAAAAGGAGTCTGTATGAAAGCAGGAACAACGTATCAATTACACGATCATGTGGAAATGAAAAAGCCGCATGCGTGCCAAACGAATTCCTGGGAAATCATCCGTATGGGGATGGACATTCGTATCAAGTGTGATCACTGTGGTCAAATGGTCCTTATGCCAAGACGGGAGTTCGAGAAGAAGATGAAAAAGGTCACTGTAGTAGCGGCCGAAGAAAACAAATAAAGAAAGAGTGTGACAAATGGCCTTAACAGCTGGAATCGTCGGCTTACCAAACGTTGGGAAGTCAACATTATTTAATGCAATTACAAAAGCAGGGGTCGAAGCAGCGAACTATCCGTTTGCGACGATTGACCCAAACGTCGGAGTGGTAGAAGTGCCAGACCTTCGTTTACAAAAACTAACAGAATTGGTGAAACCAAAGAAAACTGTTCCTACGACATTTGAATTTACAGATATCGCGGGAATCGTGAAAGGGGCAAGCCGCGGGGAAGGTCTTGGGAACAAATTCTTAAGCCACATCCGTCAAGTAGATGCGATTTGCCAAGTGGTTCGTTGTTTTGAAGACGAAAATATTACACACGTGGCTGGGAAAGTTGACCCAATCGCCGACATCGAAACAATCAACCTAGAGTTAGTGTTGGCCGACCTTGAGTCAGTGGACAAACGTATCGCTCGTGTGGCAAAAATTGCGAAAACTAAAGATAAAGACGCGGTTGCTGAACTTGCAGTTTTAGAAAAAATCAAACCTGTGTTAGAAGAAGGAAAATTAGCACGTACGATTGAATTCACAGACGAAGAACTTCCAATCGTGAAATGCTTATTCCTTTTAACAACAAAACCAATGCTTTACATCGCAAACATCTCTGAAGATGACGTGATGGAAGGCGGACATAACCAATATGTGCAATTAGTAGAAGACTATGCTGCAAAAGAAGATGCAGAAGTCGTTGTGATTTGTGCGAAAATCGAAGAAGAGGTAGCCGAATTAGAGGAAGAAGAGAAACAAGCCTTTTTAGAAGAAATGGGTATCGAAATCTCAGGGTTAGATATCTTAATCCAAAAAGCATACCACTTATTAGGATTAGCGACTTACTTTACAGCGGGTGAACAAGAAGTGCGCGCGTGGACATTCCGCCGCGGGATGAAAGCTCCGCAATGTGCGGGAATCATCCACTCAGACTTCGAACGTGGATTTATCCGTGCCGAAACTGTAGCCTACGCAGACCTACTCGAATACGGTAGTATGACGGCTGCAAAAGAAAACGGAAAAGTTCGTCAAGAAGGTAAAGAATATGTCGTGCAAGATGGCGACGTAATGCTCTTTAGATTTAATGTATAAGGTTATCGGAGGATTGTAGCATGTCAGAACAAAACGTACAAGAAGAAGTAGTAGTGTCAGTAGACGCTCTAAAAGCAGAATTAACAAATAAAAATGAACAATACATCTATCAACTAGAACGCGCATTGAAAGAAGCTGGATTTGACGAAGCGCAAATCGAAAAAGAATTATCAGTAATGCTTCCAGAAATCGTTGAAAAACAAAAAGCGGGTGTGACTGCTCGTCAATTGTTCGGTACGGCAACAGAACGCGTTCAATCAATCGTAGCTGGGCCAACAAAAGACCCAGACGCAAAATCACCAGACTGGCAAATTGCCGTTGACGGTGGACTTTTAGTCGGCGGATTATTCGCTCTTGTTACAGGAGTGATGTTGATGTTAAACCCAAGTGGAGATACACAACCAATGGGACTCTTCACACTTCTCATCAACTTTATCGCTGGGGCATTTGTCATGCTTGCGATTTCTAAAAATGCACCGAAATTCGATAATCCAAAAGGTCAACGCGGCTATATCCGTTACTTAGTGGTAAGTACGGTAGCGATGGTTGCTTGGTTAATCTTAGTGGTGTTAAGCCAACAATACATCCCATCTGTGATTAATATTGTGATGGGTTACGAGTGGTACTTACTCATCGGGGCTGCGGCTCTTGCTGGTAAATTCTACTTGAAGAAGAAATTAAATATTGTCGGATCAGTAATGTAAGAAACGAAAACAATCTGTGTGACGGTGACGGCGGAGTGCTTCGTGGAAGTCGGCAGTCATCGCACACTTCTTTTATAGAGGTGAGCATATGAAACAAATGAAACGTTGGATCATCACGTTTTTATTAGGATTAGTTGCCTTTTTGGGACTCGGTACTACGGTTGATGCGAGAAGTTTAGTCGTTGATAAGTATGATATCGAAGCAAATATTTTAGAAAATGGGGACGTTCAGTTCTTCGAAACGATCACCTTCCAATCGGACGGTGCCTATAACGGGGTCTTCTATAACTTGGATTACTCTGGTTTTGGGAAACCAACAGATGTCAATGCGTATTTAGAAACAAGTGAAGGTCGCTTGTTAATGAACCAGGACACTTCTGGGAAAAAGGGAACGTATCAATTAACGGATAGTGGTTCGAAGATTCAATTCAAAGTATTTTTCCCGTTCTCGAACTCGAAATTAAAAGTGATATTCCAATATACCGTTCCAAAACTCATTACGAACTACTTGGATACGGCCGAATTAAACCGTAAAGTAGTCGGACAAGAGTGGGAAATTGACCAACACAATATTACAGTGAAGGTGAATATTCCTGGAACAGCTTCAAGAGAAACGCTTCGTGCATGGGGACACGGCGCAGGACAAAACGGGGACGTAAAGATTGCGAGCGACTATCGTTCAGTAACACTCACGGCTCCTAAAAACGAAAGTGGAGATTTCGTGGAAGTGCATATGTTATTTCCGCAAACATTGACACATGCGAATACAAATGTGAGAAACGAAAAAGCGTTTGACCGCATCGTAGCCGAAGAGGAAAAGCTCATCAATGACGAGAAAAACCTTAGAAATACAGGGTTCTTCGGAATGATTGCTGGTTGGGTTCTCTTAGTCTTGAACATGGTTTATGCCTTTGCAACAGGATTCTTCGCGAACCGTAATCGTCTTGCTAAGGTACAACATATTCCAGATCATCTCTATGAACTTCCTGAAGATATTACGCCAGCCGTTATGAATCAGGCGGTTTACGGAAAAACAGATATGACCGACTTTAGTGCGACGGTGATGGACCTTGTTCGTAAGAAAGTCTTGAAATTATCCGATACAGAGCCGTATACCATTACGCTTGTGGACGATACAAAAGAAATGCTTCGTCATGAAAAACTAGCGCTTCATTTACTCTTTGATGTTGTTGGCGGTGGAAGTACATCGATTGAACTCGAACAAGTGAAGAAGTATGCGAAAAATCATTCAACGACTTACTATAAAGAGTGTCAAAAATGGATGGGCGCTGTCGATACTGCGTCTGAGAAATACCGCGTAACGCGTTTTGGTAAAGACGAACCTCAAGGACGTAGTGGTTTCCCAGGATGCTTACTCGTTATCATCGGGGCATTAACCATTGGAGCAGCCTTCTTAACGAAGAATTTAAATTATTTATTGTGGACTGTTGGAGGCGTACTCCTTGTCGTTGGACCATTAACGCTGATCGGTACAGGAATTTTTGCCAACCGTCGTTCTCTTGAAGGGGAATTACGTTATCGTAAATGGCAAGCCTTTAAACAAATGCTAAAAGATCTCTCACCAATGAAGCGGATCGAAGATTTACCAAGTATTCAACTGTGGGATCACTTCCTTGTTTACGCCATCTCTTTAGGCGTGGCTGAACACGTGATTAAAGTGTTGAAGAAATTAATACCAGACCAATTACCAAACAGTGTGTTCTATTCAAATCAAAACGGAACGATTTACTATCCTGTTTCTGATTTTAATAAGACATTTACAAGCTCATACAACACTGCGAATTCTTCTGTGAACGGAAGTAGCAACTCTGGTGGATTCGGCGGGGGATTCTCTGGCGGCTCGAGCGGTGGTAGTGGTGGAGGATCCGGCGGTGGCGGATTCTAATCAAAGGAGAATTTATGTTAAACGAAATGATGCACAGACCAGTTGTCAAACCGGAACTGGTCGAGTACATGCGTTCAAGTCAACGCCGCTTTCCGGGGGACTTGGGTGAATTAGAAAATACAGCCAATGAATTAGGGATTCCAATTATTCCTCACGAAACAGCTGTGTTTCTAGATTTTATTGTTGGATTGTACCAACCAAAAAATATTTTAGAGATTGGAACGGCAGTCGGATTCTCAGCGAGTTTAATGGCAACAGCTTCACCACAAGCAAAAGTAACGACCATCGACCGCTACGAATTGATGTATAGCCGTGCCAAAGCGAACTTTGAAAGACTAGGGTTGGCCGACCGTATTACGCAACTTGAAGGCGATGCGGCAGATATTTTACCAACGTTAGAACAAGGAAAATATGACTTCCTATTTATGGATAGCGCCAAAGCCAAATACATCGAGTTCTTCCCATATTGTATGGACGCACTTGAGGTCGGTGGTGTGCTAATGGTTGACGATATTTTCCAAGGAGGAACGATTTTAGAAGACGTGATGGAGCGCCCAAGACGCGTGCGTAAGATTCATCGTCGTCTCAATATGTTCCTTGATTTGGTTCAAAGTGACCCAACTTTAAAATCAACTTTACTTCCACTGGGCGACGGAGTGATTCTCATTCAAAAGATGGAAGAAAAAGATTTTAAATATATTTTAGAAGAGTTGTAAATTAATCATGGAAATCCCCATGGAAAAGTTTTACAATAAGAAGGATGACAAAAGAAAGGAAGTTTTACAATGACAGATAAAGTGCGTGTACGTTATGCACCAAGTCCAACAGGGCACTTACACATCGGGAATGCCCGTACAGCTCTATTTAACTATTTATTCGCGAGACATTATGGTGGAGAGTTCATCATCCGTATCGAGGATACTGACCGCAAGAGAAATCTTGAACACGGTGAAGAAAGCCAATTAGAAAACTTAACATGGCTTGGAATGGATTGGGATGAAGGTCCAGACAAACCTGGCAAATACGGTCCATACCGTCAATCAGAACGTGAACACATTTATAACCCACTGATCGAGCAATTAATTGCCGAAGACAAAGCGTATAAATGCTACATGACAGAGGAAGAATTGGAAGCAGAACGTGAAGGTCAACGTGCTCGTGGCGAAATGCCGCACTACAGCGGTCAACACGCTCACTTAACACAAGAGCAACGTGACGCTTTTGAAGCAGAAGGACGCACTCCTGTTGTTCGTTTCCGTGTTCCAAAACAAGGAACTTACGCATTCGATGATATCGTTAAAGGCGACATCTCATTCGAATCTACAAGTGTCGGTGGTGACTTCGTTATCTTAAAACGTGACGGAATGCCAACTTACAACTTCGCAGTAGCAGTGGATGACCACTTCATGGAAATCACTCACGTTTTACGTGGAGATGACCATATTGCGAACACTCCAAAACAATTAATGATTTACGAAGCATTCGGTTGGGAACCACCACGTTTCGGACATATGACATTAATCATTAACACAGAAACAGGTAAGAAATTATCAAAACGTGATGAATCAATCCTACAATTCATCGAACAATATAAAGACTTAGGTTACTTACCAGAAGCGATGTTCAACTTTATCGCACTTCTAGGATGGTCTCCTCAAGGCGAACACGAAATCTTCAGCCGTGAAGAATTCATCGAAATCTTCGACGAAAAACGTCTTGGTAAATCACCAGCTGCCTTCGATCCTAAGAAATTAGAATGGATTAACAACACATACGTGAAGAAAACTCCATTAGAAGAAGTGGCTGAAATGGCGATTGCTCAATTAAAAGAAGCAGGCGTTGTGAAAGACGAAGTTTCTCCTGAAGAACATGCATGGTTAGTGAAATTAGTGGCTTTATACCATGACCAAATGAGCTACATGAATGAAATCGTTGAGTTATCAGCACTATTCTTCAGAAAAGACTTCGAAGTGGAAAATGAACAAGCCAAAGAAGTGCTTCAGGGCGAAACAGTTCCAACTGTATTGAACGCTTTTGTTGCAAAATTAGAATCAATGGAAACATTCGATGAACCAAGTATTCTTGCAGCGATTAAAGAGGTTCAAAAGGAAACTGGCGTGAAGGGTAAAAACTTGTTTATGCCAATTCGTGTGGCAACGAGTGGACAAACACACGGGCCGGAGATCGGCAAAACGATCGAATTGCTTGGAAGAGAACGCAGCATTGCACACGTGCAAGCCGCACTTGCTCTTATTAAATAAAAGCTAACAGAAAGGGTTAACGCAAACTGCGTTAACTCTTTTTTGTTTATATTAATTTAAAACTATGGGCCTTCGGCCCGATATTCTTCAAAATACTCGGATATCTTCATAATAGCTGTAATGGGGTACCGGTTCGAGCCTAGGGGCTCTCACCTTTAAAGCCTCAAAAAGGGAGTAAGGAATAAATTCCTAACTCCCTTTAATTCGCATTTAATACGATTCCCCATTACTGCTATTATAGAATCCGAGATTTTTCCGAATATCAGGCCTCAGGGGGAGAGGATAAATAAAAAGGTTAATCCTTTCTTGAATAAGAGAGTGCGACAGGTGTGCATGCCACGTTCTCTGGCGCGGGGAAGGGAGAACAGAGAGTGTGTGCTTGATAAAACTAAGAGCATAAAGTGTGTGCTGGGACGGAAAAAGGAAAAAAAACGGATGAGGGTTCATCCGTTTTGTTGTATTTTATGACAGAAGAAGGTGAGCGAGAGTAGGTCTGCGCTGCCTCCTGGGCTCAAATTACGCTCGATAAGAACGTTGTCGTAGTCCTCGAGTCGGTTTGCTAGTTCAGTTTCTGTTAGGGGTTGGGCTTCTTCAAATAATTGTTGTGCTTCTTGTTGCACTTGTTTATACGCATCGATTCCGCCGCGGTGAATAAGGTTTCCGTCTTCTACGAAAGTCATCAAGTAGAGAAGAAGGAGTAGGTCGCGGTGACGTGGTGTGTGCGTGTGTAGTGTATTGTAATAGTCGAGGGCTTTTGCAAGGCTTGGGTATCCTGTTGCTGCTTCGCCTCGAATGCCTGTGATGCCATGTTCGACGTAGAGTTTTTCACCGTAAGACAGGTGCTCTTTTTGGTCGAGGTTGGCAAAGTCCACTTCGATGAGGTGGCGCGTCATTAGGTGGCAGTAGTGCAAGGCTTCAGGAATGTTGCCATTCGTATGAGCAGTAGCCCCTAAGACGAGGGCAAAGGAGAAGTTGGCTCCTTTATGGGTATTGATATTGTTAGTGGCGGTCATCATCGCGTTTTCGGCTTGTTTTCCAAGTGCGCGAAGTTCGTTGAATAAGTCGAGCGGACTGCCGTTGTGGCGACTTCCTGCTTCGGCGTAGGCTAGTAAATAAGGACGGAGCGCTTCGATACTTTGATAGAAGGTTTCCTTTGTCATGTCCTTATGAGCGCCGACAGAAATAGGGTCCACTAAGCCGGGTTTTGGCGCGAGATTTACTTCTTGTAGAAGGGCGTCTTTAGCCACTTTTGCTAAAAACTCAGGATTAATCAATGTGTAATTTCTCCATTTGTTTCAAAATAAATTGTAATGAGCGATCTAAGTGCTCGTGTGTAATCAGCGTGATTTGTTCCACGTCGTTATTGAGCATGCCGCGATAGATGAGTTTGTGTTCTTCGAGTGCTTTTGTACGGCGTTCTGAAGAACGAATCGACAAGTCGCGGAAGTAAATGACGTATGTACGTAATTCAAATACGATTTCTTTTAGACGTGTCATTTGGCATTTTTCGTAGATGAAATCATTGAAAGTCGTGAAGTTTGCAAGTACTTCGTCGACTTTGTCTTCGTTGTTGAGACGTTCGGATTCTTCGAGGATGGCGTTCAACTCTTTGAAGTCTTCTTTTGTCATAAGTTTCATCGCATTAATTGTTGCCAATGTGTCGAGTGATTTTCTAATTTCGTAAATTTCATGGGCATCTTTAATGGAAATTCCTTTTACGATGACACCAATCTTAGGGATGTGCTCTACTAGGTGCTCTTTCGTTAACTCGTTAAGAGCGTAGCGAATGGGTGTACGGCTGATGTTTAACTCAGTCGAGAATTCTTTCTCGTTAATACGCGTACCTGCAGGGATTTCTCCTAAGATAATCGTTTTACGAAATGCTTCGTAGAGCGAAATTTTAAGAGGTTTGTTTTGGGTAATATCTAAATTT
This sequence comes from uncultured Streptococcus sp., assembly GCA_963526005.1. Lineage (GTDB taxonomy): Bacteria > Bacillota > Bacilli > Lactobacillales > Aerococcaceae > Granulicatella. Next base: position 10,598 of record CAURMP010000005.1, read on the forward strand.
TTCTTTACCGCTTGGATAATCGCTGACATAGTAGCCTCCTGGAAATTATTGTAAACATTAGAAATAGTATAAACGATAAGATGGTAAAATGCACAAAAAAAGACTTGTTAGGCTAAGCCTAAACAAGTCTTTTTCACAAATTCAATTGTTTGATTATTGTGGTAAGTATAATGGCATGTGACCCATTAATACGATTGTTACAACGAAGATGACGAAGATAACAGCTGCGTATTTAGCTGATTCTTTTTGCCATTCACCCATGTCTAATCCTGTTAGACGTAATAGTAAGTAGATGAACGCTACTAATGGGCTTAATAAGTGGAATGCTTGACCCATTAATGAAGCTAATGCCATTTGCATATCTGTGAAGCCGTATTGACGTCCAACTTCAGCGAATGGAATTAATACTCCGTAGTAGAATCCGTCGTTTGTTAAGAAGAATGTACCAGGGATCGAGATTAATGCAATGATTAATGACCAGAATCCTGCTAATTGTTTAGGGATGATTTGAACGATGCTATCTGTTAAAGCAGTTGCCATTCCAGTTCCTTGGAATAATCCCATGAATACTCCGGCACCGAATACTAGTAATACTACTTGTACAGCATCCCCAGCGTTGTCCCCAATACGTTTAGATTGAGCTTTTAAGTCTGGGTAGTTAATCATTAAGGCTAAACCTGTACCAACTAAGAATAATACAACTGGTTTCACTTCGATTGAATTGATGAATGAACCAGCAACTAACCAACCGATTAATACGATTGTTAAGATAGCGTTGATTACGAAGTTTTGTGGACGACGTTTTTCTAATACTTCAGGATCAGAAATTGTAGTCAATTCGTTTAATTCTTCTTCAGTTAATTCTTGGATACCTAAACGAGCGCGTTCTTTTTTACCCATTGAGCGAGCAACAAAGAAGATTACGTAAAGAACTGAAAGAATCATACCTGGTGCTAAGTAAGCTAGGATATCTGCTTCTACACCAAGAACTGACATCGCACGAGCAGTAGGTCCGCCCCATGGTAATAAGTTCATGATAGTGTTTTGTAAGATAACAAGAACCCCTAAGTTCATTAATTTCATGTCTAATTTTTTGTAAATTGGCACGAATGCTGAGCAGCAGATTAATGTAGTTGTTGTTCCGTCACCGTTTAATGATACGGCAGCAGCTACGATAGCAGTAGCGATTAAAACTTTCATTGGATCGCCTTTAGCGAAGCGGATCATTTTGTTAGTGATTGGATCGAATAATCCAGCGTCTAACATTGTAGAGAAGTAAAGGATTGCGAATAGAAGCATAATTCCTGTTTCAGCAGTCCCTTTCATCGCTGTTAATTTATCTTTTGAGTTATTTCCGAATAACCCTTGGCGAATTAATGTACCGATGTTAACGTCTTGGACTTGACCTGTAGCAACTAAAATAATTGCAAAAACTAATGGAATTAATACTAAAGCTGTAAATGGTGACATTTTTTTCTTCATGATAACGTACATGAAAATTGCCATCATTACGTAAGCTGAAATTGTGATAACCATCATATCTTCCTTTCTTTATTAAAAAAATTTGTTTTTTTAGTTGGAGAACCGTTCAGTCGCTAAAACCTGAATGGGAGCTCCACGAACTCATTGGGTAGAATGAATTCGTTTACTTATAGCGATATCTTAAACAATATTTAATAAAAAAGATAGTGTTTTCATAACGAAAAACATTAAAAGAACAGTTTGATGTGACAAATTGAGCATAACTTTTATATCCTATATATAATAAAACACCAAAAGAACAGGGAAAACCCCAGTTTCTAGTTTAGGAATGATAATGTTTTCTGTATAATAATTGCATGTAGATTATGTTGGGAAGGGAGTGAAGGAATGGGAATTCTCCAACGATTATTTGGCAAGAAGAATTCTGAAGCAACGGAACACGCATCGACGCAGTCTGCACAGACAGAATCTGAATGGGAAAAATTAGAAGCTTTTGTACCGGTAGAAGCAGAAGAAGCTAAGCACGTCTCCATCATTGCAGCGGCGATTGCGGCATCAGATTATCCTGAAAGCCAATTTGTGGTCAAACGCGTCCTTAAACGCAACCCAGAAACCAAGATTATCTCGGTTATTGCCTCAGCGATTGCTGCAGGTGAATCAAACGACAGTCAATGGGCTGTTAAAGAAATCTACCAAAAACGCAAATCATAATATATTTTAGGAGGAATGTTACGATATGTTACGTAAATTCAAAATTAAAGTAGACGGTCAAGAGTACCAAGTAGAAATGGAAGAAATCGGAGCAGTTGCCCCAGCAGCTCCTGTAGCACCAGTTGCAGCTCCAGCGGCACCTGCAGCACCAGCAGTAGAAGCTGCTCCAGCTCCAGCAGCTCCTGTAGCATCAACACCAGCCGGCGCAGACGCAATGCCATCTCCAATGCCAGGGAACATCTTACGTATTTTAGTAAACGTAGGAGACACTGTTAGCGAAAACCAACCATTAATGATTTTAGAAGCAATGAAAATGGAAAACGAAATCGTTGCAGCTAAAGCAGGGGTTGTAGCAGGAATTCACGTTAAAGAAGGTCAAGTGGTTAACCCAGGCGACGCTTTAATTACAATTAACTAATTTTAATAACTTTCAAGGAGTGAAACAGTGGAAACATTAGTTCAAAATATAATGTCTATTACTGGCGGCCAAATCTTCATGATGCTTGTCGGTGCCCTATTAATGTACTTAGGGATTAAAAAAGAGTACGAACCAACATTATTAGTACCAATGGGATTAGGTACAATCCTAGTAAACTTCCCTGGGACTGGGGTTCTAGACCAAATCGTAGGTGGACAACAACAACACGGGGTCCTACAAATCTTATTCGAAATCGGTATCGAAACTGAATTATTCCCATTATTAATCTTCATCGGTATCGGTGCGATGATCGACTTCGGTCCATTATTACAAAACCCATTCATGTTATTATTCGGTGCGGCAGCTCAATTCGGTATTTTCTTCGTAGTCGTTGTAGCTGTATTATTCGGATTTGACATTCGTGAAGCAGCTTCAATCGGTATCATCGGTGCAGCTGACGGTCCTACATCAATCTTCGTTGCGAACCAATTAGCCCCTCAATTACTTGGAGCGATTACGGTTGCGGCCTACTCATACATGGCTCTTGTTCCGATTATCCAACCAATCGCTATCAAGATGGTTACAACAAAAGCAGAACGTCGTATTCGTATGACATACCACGCTTCAGGCGTATCTAAATTAACTAAAATCTTGTTCCCAATCATTATCACAATTGTGGCAGGTTTCATTGCTCCAATTTCGTTACCACTTGTTGGTTTCTTAATGTTTGGTAACTTATTACGTGAATGTGGCGTTTTAGATAACTTATCTCAAGCGGCTCAAAACGAATTAGTAAACATTGTTTCTATTCTATTAGGGATTACAATCTCAGTTAAAATGCAAGCTGATTTATTCTTAAATGTTCAAACATTAATGATCATCTTGTTCGGTTTAGTAGCCTTCATCATGGACTCAATCGGTGGTGTTGTGTTTGCTAAAATCTTGAACTTATTCCGTAGAGAAAAGATTAACCCAATGATCGGAGCTGCAGGTATTTCTGCATTCCCAATGTCAAGTCGTGTTATCCAAAAAATGGCGACAGACGAAGATCCTCAAAACTTCATCTTAATGTACGCTGTTGGAGCTAACGTTTCTGGACAAATCGCTTCTGTTATTGCTGGTGGATTATTATTATCATTCTTCATGTAATAATATAGAAGGAAAAGGAGGAAAACGATGAATTTCAACGCAGAACATTTAACACAAGCTTTCGAATTAATGGCTTTAGGGATGGGTGGAGTTTTCCTAGTATTAGGAATTCTATATGCCGTTTCTGCTCTTTTATTAAAAGCATTCCCGCCAAAATAAGGAGGCCGTTCCATGGAAAATTTCATTCTCAAACGGTTATGGCTCGATCGCGATAAAAAAGCACGCCAAGATTGGGAATGGTTAATGGATCAGGCTAACCTTGGTAAAACAGAGCAGGTTGATTATACAATTGCGATTTACCATACTTCTGGTGAACCTGCAGCAACCGGTTCTTTAGACCGCAACATTTTAAAATGTTTAGTGGTTTGTAAAAAGTATCAATCAGAAAATCTGTTAACGCATCTCGTGATGGCGCTCTTAGATGAATTAAGAGAACGTTCTTATACAAATAGTTTTGTCTACACGAAGCCAAAGAATATTGTCTTCTTTAAATCTTTGGGGTATCGCGTAGTTGCCGAGACAGAAAATCTTGCCTTTTTAGAACAAGGCATTCCGTCCTTTAGTGATTACTTGAAATTGCTAAAAGAACATTTCGTAGAAGGAACTAGCAATAGTGCGATTGTCATGAATGCGAATCCTTTTACACTGGGACACCAATACTTGGTAGAAACGGCTGCTCGTCAGTCGAGCCACCTCTACGTATTCGTTGTTTCCGAGGATCGTTCGTTCTTTCATACGAATGACCGAATGGAAATGGTGAAACGAGGCGTGAGTCATCTGCCGAACGTAACGGTGCTTCCGACTAGAGACTATATGGTCTCTAGCGCTACTTTCCCATCGTACTTCTTGAAAGAGAAGGCGGATTTGGAAGTGGCAAAAGTGCAAGCAACATTGGATGCAACACTCTTCTTAGAAAACATTGTTCCAACGTTACAATTGACCAAACGTTATGTTGGTCAAGAACCACTCTCTCCAGTAACCTCCGTTTATAATGACGCGCTAAGAGCTGCTTTTGGGAGCGACTTAGAGCTAGTGATTATAGACAGACTTTCTGCCGGGGACGAAGTGGTGAGTGCGACGCGGGTGCGCGCTGCCATTCAAGACAAAAACGTAGACGAGTTGAAACAGCTCGTTCCAGCAACTACGTATCATTATTTAGAAGAAAAACATTTCATTGGTTAAAATCCAAAAGAAAAGGTGGAAACAATAATGGAAATTAAAAAAAGTGCAGTAGTCGGCACTTTGGAATCAAGTGACATCATGATCACTTTAAATCCAAGTACCGCTGGTCGAATCGACATTCAATTAGAAAGTAGTGTCGAAAAACAATTCGGAAATCAAATCCGTCGTGTGATCGAAGAAACTTTAAAAGAATTAGGGGTTACTTCAGTAGAAGTCATCGCAGTTGATAAAGGTGCTTTAGATTGCACAATTCAAGCTCGTACAGTGACAGTGGTTCACCGTGCAGCAGAAGTTGAAAACTACGACTGGAAGGAGATCGACTCATGGAACGCTTAAGAAGAACAATGATGTTCGTACCTGGTTCAAACGCAGCAATGTTGCGTGACGCTCCACTTTACGGCGCAGACTCAATTATGTTTGACTTAGAAGATGCTGTTTCTTTAAAAGAAAAAGACTCAGCTCGTGTATTAGTACATTTCGCTTTAAAAACTTTTGACTACAGCAATGTAGAAACAGTTGTACGTATTAACGGTTTAGATACAACAGGTGCTTTAGATATTGAAGCCGTTGTATTAGCTGGTGTTAACGTTGTTCGTTTACCAAAAACTGAAACAGCTCAAGATATCGTAGACGTGGATGAAATCATCACTCGCGTTGAACGTGAAAACAACATCCCAGTAGGTCGCACTAAAATGATGGCTGCGATTGAATCTGCTGAAGGTGTGTTAAACGCTCGCGAAATCGCTAAAGCAAGTGACCGTTTAATCGGTATCGCTTTAGGTGCTGAAGACTACGTAACAAACATGAAAACTCGTCGTTACCCTGATGGACAAGAGTTATTCTTCGCTCGTAGCATGATTTTACACGCGGCTCGTGCTGCAGGAATCGCTGCAATCGATACTGTTTACTCTAACGTAGACAACATGGATGGATTCCGTGAAGAAGTAGAACGCATCAAACAATTAGGTTTCGATGGAAAATCTGTTATTAATCCTCGTCAAATTCCTGTGGTTAATAAAGTTTATGCACCAACAGAAAAAGAAATTCAAAACGCTAAAGAAGTTATTTGGGGAATTCGTGAAGCTGAAGCTAAAGGATCAGGTGTTATCTCAGTTAACGGTAAAATGGTCGATAAACCAATCGTGGAACGTGCTGAGCGCGTAATCGCATTGGCAAAAGCGGCTGGATTGATTAGCGAGGAGGAAATTTAAGATGGTATTAAATAAAGCTGGACGTGAAATTCCACAAGAATATGCAGATCAATATGGGGTATACGAAGGTGAGTTAGCTCGCATTAAACCTTATGAAGCAGCTAGCCGTAAAATCAAACCTGTTGAACCTCGTCAAGAAAAATTATTAGGTAGCATTCGTGAAGCTATCGAAAAAACTGGCTTAAAAGATGGCATGACAATCTCATTCCACCACCACTTCCGTGAAGGAGACTATGTAATCAACATGGTTATGGATGAAATTGCAAAAATGGGGATTAAAAACCTATCAATCGCGCCTTCTTCAATCGCGAACGTACACGAACCATTAATCGAACACATCAAAAATGGTGTCATTACAAACATCACTTCATCTGGTTTACGTGATAAATTAGGGGCAGCCATCTCTAGCGGTATCATGGAAAACCCAGTTGTGATTCGTTCACATGGTGGACGTGCTCGTGCGATTACTGCAGGAGACATCCACATCGACGTTGCCTTCCTTGGAGCTCCAAGTTCTGACGAGTACGGTAACATCAATGGTACAAAAGGAAAAGCAACTTGCGGCTCTTTAGGATACGCAATGATCGACGCTAAATACGCTGACCAAGTAGTTGCGATTACAGATAGCCTTGTACCTTATCCAAACACACCAATCAGCATTCCACAAACAGACGTGGACTACGTGGTTGTTGTAGATGAAATCGGGGATCCTAAAGGGATTGCCAAAGGGGCAACTCGTTTCACGAAGAACCCTAAAGAATTATTAATCGCAGAATACGCTTCTAAAGTAATCACTGGTTCTCCATATTACAAAGAAGGATTCTCATTCCAAACTGGTACAGGTGGAGCTTCTCTTGCTGCAACTCGTTTCATCCGTGAAGCAATGATTAAAGACGGCATCAAAGCAAGCTTTGTACTTGGTGGTATTACAAACTCAATGTGCGAATTGTTAGAAGAAGGGCTAGTTGAGAAAGTCATCGACGTTCAAGACTTCGACCACCCATCAGCAATTTCACTTGCAAACAATGCAAACCACTATGAAATCGACGCAAGCATGTACGCAAACCCATTATCTAAAGGTTCAGTAATTAACCGTTTGGACGTTGCAATTCTTTCTGCTTTAGAAGTAGATACAGACTTCAACGTAAACGTAATGACAGGGTCTGACGGAGTTATTCGTGGAGCTTCAGGTGGTCACTGTGATACAGCCTTTGCTTCAAAAATGTCAATGGTTATCAGCCCATTAGTACGTGGACGCATCCCTACATTCGTAGAATCAGTAAATACTGTGATTACTCCTGGTACAAGTGTGGACGTGGTTGTTACTGAAATCGGTATTGCAATCAACCCTAACCGTCAAGACTTAATTGAACACTTCAAAGGGTTAGATGTACCTCAATACACAATCAAAGAATTACAAGAAAAAGCATACAGCATCGTTGGAAACCCAGAACCAATCCAATATGGTGATAAAGTGGTTGCGGTAATCGAATACCGTGATGGAAGCATCATCGACGTTGTTCGCAATGTTTAATTCCTTGTTTGACGGAGCACCTGTGGATATCATGCAAATGCTTGATGCCAGAGAAAGACGTGCTCATACCCAACAACAATTACTAGAACAATTTAACCCGTGTGTATTGGTGTCTATTACACTCAATATTCCAGGTCCTGTAAAAAATTCAGAGGCGATTACAACCGTCTTCGCCTCTGTCATTTCTGAATTAGATGAGGCTTTACAGTCTTTTGAGAAGCTTCACCAAGAAGACTTCTCGCCTCAGACAGGGATGGAATTTTACCGAGTCCTTCGCGCAGACGCACTTCATGTCAAGCGTGCTTGTACGGAGTTTGAAGAAGGACACCCACTCGGACGATTACTCGATATCGATGTTGTTGAAATGGCTGGAGATACACCAACTCCAATTTCCAGAACAGCCCTTGGAATGACTCCAAGACGTTGTTTTATTTGCAATGAGGACGCAAAAGTGTGCGCCCGTTCTAGAAAGCACACAGTTCCTGAGATGCAAGAGCATATTGCTCGCATCGTTGCAGCATACACATCTATCGAAAGACCTTAAGAAAGGAAGATATTATGAGCAAAATTATCCGTTTAACTGAAACGGTTTTGCGTGACGGACAACAAAGTCAAATCGCGACTCGTATGTCAACTGAAGATATGTTACCAATCTTGGAAACATTAGACCAAGCTGGCTTCCATGCGTTAGAAGTATGGGGAGGAGCAACTTTTGACTCTTGTATTCGTTTCTTGAATGAAGACCCATGGGAACGTCTACGTCAAATTCGCGCAGCAGTTAAAGATACAAAATTGCAAATGTTATTACGTGGACAAAACCTATTAGGATACCGTAACTATGCTGATGATGTGGTACGTTTATTCGTAGAAAAATCTGTACAAAACGGAATCGACATTATTCGTGTATTCGATGCTTTAAACGATGTTCGTAACATGAAGACATCAATCGAAGCAACAAAATTAGCAGGCGGACACTGCCAAACAGCAATCTCTTACACAACAAGTCCAGTTCATACTGTAGACTACTATGTTGATTTAGTAGGACGCATGGCAGAATTCGGTGCAGACTCAATCTGTATTAAAGACATGGCTGGGGTATTAACGCCTCAAACAGGTTACGAATTAGTAAGCCGTATTAAAGAAAAAACTGATCTTTCTTTAGAAGTTCACACTCACGCTACAAGTGGTATTTCTGAAATGACTTACTTAAAAGTAGCTGAAGCAGGCGCAGACATCATCGACACTTGTTTATCATCATTCTCTGGTGGTACAAGTCAACCTGCAACTGAATCTATGGCTTTAGCATTGAAAGATTTAGGCTTCGAAACAGGCGTTGACATGAAGAAAGTGGAAGAAGCAACAGCTTACTTCAACGGCATTCGTGATAAATTCCGTGCAGAAGGCATCTTAAACCCTAAAGTAAAAGATACAGAACCAAAAACATTAATTTACCAAGTACCTGGTGGAATGTTATCAAACCTATTAAGTCAATTAACAGAACAAGGCTTAGCTGACAAATACGAAGAAGTATTAGCAGAAGTGCCAAAAGTACGTGCGGACTTAGGGTACCCACCACTTGTAACACCATTATCACAAATGGTTGGTACACAAGCGGTAATGAACGTGATTTCAGGTGAACGTTTCAAACTTGTTCCAAAAGAAATCAAAGACTACGTTTTAGGATTATATGGACAAGCTCCAGCAGAAATTAATCCTGAAGTGAAAGCAAAAATTATCGGAGATGCAGAAGTTGTGACAGTTCGTCCAGCTGACTTAATCGAAGATCAATTACCAGAAATTCGCGAAGAGATTAAAGAATACGCTAAATCTGACGAAGATGTGTTAATGTACGCGCTCTTCCCACAACAAGCAAAAGACTTCTTAGGACGTCGTGAAGATCCATTCTACGATGTACCATTACAAACAGTAGAAGTTACTTTAGACTTAAAATAGTTTTGCTAGAAAGCTGAAAAGCTAGGCTCCGCAGCCCGGCTTTTCAGCTTTTTGTGTGCTTTAAACTGTGTTATAATGAATAGAATAGACAAATGTAAAGGAAGTGAAGGAATGGGACGTTTTAGAGAAGATATGGATACTTATAAGAAAAATGATCCAGCGGCAAGAAGCAGTTTGGAAATTGTCTTGACGTACCCAGGATATCACGCAACGGTCTTGCACCGCGCCGCGCATTGGTTGCATACAAAGGCGAAAATGAGACTCCTTGCACGGATGGTCGCTGGCTTTAGCAGGTTCCTAACGGGCATCGAGATTCATCCAGGCGCAACGATTGGAAGACGATTCTTTATCGACCATGGAATGGGAATCGTTATCGGTGAGACCACCATTATTGGAGATGACGTGAGAATGTTCCATGCGGTGACCTTAGGCGGAACCGGAAAAGATACAGGCAAGCGCCATCCAACTATCGAAAATGGGGTGCTTTTATCAGCGCATTCGCAAGTCATTGGCCCCGTAACGGTTGGAGAATATGCCAAGATTGGGGCGGCGGCAGTTGTGTTAGAGGACATTCCTGCACACACCACAGCGGTTGGACTGCCGGCACGAGTGGTCCGCGTCCATACGCCAGAAGAAATTGAAAGAGATACGACTATCGGAGGAAACTTATGATTCAAATCTACAATACCTTAACAAGACAAAAAGAAGCATTTAAACCGATTGAAGAAGGAAAAGTGAGCATGTATGTGTGCGGTCCAACGGTTTATAACTATATTCATATCGGAAATGCACGTAGTACGGTTTCCTTTGATACGATTCGTCGTTACTTTGAATACCGCGGTTATGACGTGAATTTCGTTTCGAACTTTACAGATGTGGACGATAAAATCATTCGCGTGGCCAACGAAACAGGCATGACGGCTGAAGAAGTCTCTAAGAAATATATCGAAGCATTCTTTGAAGATACAAATGCCCTAAACGTGAAGAAGGCGACACTAAATCCAACGGTAATGAACACGATGGATGACATTATTGCCTTTGTAGCAGATTTAATCGATAAAGGCATGGCGTATGAATCAGAAGGTGATGTGTATTTCATTACTGAGAAATTCAAAGACTATGGGGAACTCAGCGATCAACGCATTGAAGACTTACAAATCGGGGCAAGTAATCGTACAGCCTCAGAAGATGATGCGAAGAAACGCAACCCGCTAGACTTTGCATTATGGAAGAGCGCAAAACCAAATGAAATTAGTTGGAACTCTCCTTGGGGCAAGGGTCGCCCAGGATGGCATATTGAATGCTCGGTAATGGCGACAAAACACTTAGGAGATACAATCGATATTCACGGTGGTGGACAAGACTTAGCGTTCCCTCACCACGAAAATGAAATTGCGCAAAGTGAATCAAAAACTGGTAAGAGATTTGCGAACTACTGGATGCATAATGCGTTTGTAACGATGGGCGAAGAGAAGATGAGTAAGTCACTTGGAAACTTCGTGCTCGTTCACGACTTAATCCAACAACTTGACCCACAAGTACTTCGTTTCTTCTTAGCAAGTGCGCATTACCGTCGTCCGTTGAAATTTAGTGAAGCGGCTCTTCAAGAAGCTGCCGTGAACCTTGAAAAAGTACAAACGACCTTCAAGAATGCACGCTATCGCTTAGAAACAGCCGTAGATTCATTGCCAGAAGATGCAGAACGCTTAGCAAAATTTGCAGCGATTGAAGCAGAATTCCAAAAAGAAATGGATGATGACTTCAACGCGGCAAACGGTATGACTGTGTTATATCAATGGTTGAAAGAATGGAATGTGTACTTAGAACAAGAAGTGGTTTCAAAAGCAGTACTCGAAGCGCTCCTTGAAAAAGCAACGGTTCTATTTGGAATCTTCGGTATCGTTGAAAAACAAGAAGCACTGCTCGATGATGCTATTCAAGCGTTAATCGATGAACGTCTTGAAGCGCGTAAAGCGAAAAACTTTGCCCGCAGTGATGAGATTCGTGATTTACTAAAAGAACAAGGGATTGTATTAGAAGACACTCCACAAGGAACAAGATGGAGAAGAGAAGCATGACAGAAAAAAACTGGAAGCTGTTAAATGGGTTGGCCTTAGCCTATATGGGTGACGGGATTTATGAAGTGTATGTCAGAAATCACGTGATGCAAAAAGGACTTACAAAGCCAAATCAATTACATGCGACCGCAACGAAGTTTGTTTCGGCAAAGGCGCAAGCACGCTTGATGCAACAAATGCTGGAACAAGAAAACTTCTTAACGGAAGAAGAATTAGAAATATACAAACGAGGACGCAATAGTAAGAGTCATACGGTGGCAAAAAATGCAGACGTAGGAACGTACCGCATTGCGACTGGTTTTGAAGCATTAATGGGTTATTTATACTTATCTGGCCAACAAGCAAGACTAGAAGAACTCATCAACTGGTGCTTACAACAAGTGGAAGGTGAACAGTAACATGGCACGAAATGAATATGCACCAAAGAAAAAATCAAGAAACGGAAATCATTCAGACCGTGGGCGCTCTGAACGCGGTGAAAAGAGACAACGCCCTGCTCGTGAACACGTAGAACGTGAGGGAGTACAAGAAGTGGTGGACTTCGTGTTTGGACGCCATGCAGTGGTAGAGGCCTTGCAAACGCCGGACCGTGTGAACCGCGTCTTTATTCAAGAAGGAACTTCTGGACGAGATGCTGCAAAAGTCATTGAACTCGCACGTGAAAAGGGCATTCAAGTTCAAACCGTTCCAAAGACGAAAATTGAAGACCTTGTCGGGAATGCCGTTCACCAAGGACTTGTTGCTTCGATTGCGGCGTATGAATATGCCGACTTAGAAGATGTCTTTAAGAAGGCCGAAGAAAAGGGCGAAGATCCATTTATCGTCATTTTAGACGGAGTGGAAGATCCACATAACTTAGGAAGTATTTTACGAACAGCTGACGCAACAGGCGTTCATGGGATTATTATTCCAAAACGCCGTTCCGCTTCACTGACAGCGACCGTTGCGAAAGCCTCAACTGGTGCTATCGAGCATGTGCCGGTTGTTCGCGTGACGAATTTAACGCAGACGATTGAACAATTGAAGGCGCGTGGCATTTGGGTGTTTGGAACCGACATGAATGGAACGGACTACCGCAAATGGAATACAAGCGGACCTCTTGCGATTGTGATGGGGAATGAAGGAAAAGGCGTCTCTCGTATCGTGAAGGAAAGCGTGGACGAAATGGTGACGATTCCGATGGTGGGACATGTCCAAAGTCTGAACGCGAGCGTGGCGAGTGCCTTAATGATGTACGAAGTATTCCGTAACCGTTCGTTATAGGAAACGGGGGATGCACATTGAAAAAGCAACTGTATATTGTGGACGGCTATAATATGATTGGCGCTTGGCCAGAGCTTGTGGCATTGAAGAAGCAAGATGACTTAGAGAGCGCGAGGGATTTACTTATCCAACGTTGCTCGAATTTTCAGAAATTTGAAAATATCGAAGTTTGGATTGTCTTTGATGCGCAGTTCGTACCCGGCGTTACCCAGTCATTTGACGAAGCCGAAGTCAAGGTGATTTTTACGTCTGAAGGGGAGACGGCAGATAGTTATATTGAGCGTACCGTATCAGAAATGAATATGCGTCTTGTTCAAGTATCCGTAGCGACCAGTGACTTAGCCGAGCAGTGGCTTATTTTCCAAAAAGGTGCCCTGCGTAAATCAGCTAGAGATTTTTATAAGGAATTAGAAAGTAGTAGGGATAAACAAACGGAGATGGCACGAACTTTCCATCATAAAGGAAGTACGCGCCGAAATCCCTGGAGTGACGCACAAATGGCACTATTAAATCATTTGCGCTTCAGCTTGGGAGGCAGTGCAAAAAAGAAAAAATAGTGAATTAGTGCATTTTAAATACGCAAATTCACATTTTCTTCATAAATTGTGGTGTGTGATTTCATATTAATGATGTACAATCTGTGAAGAAAACTTATAATAATTATAATTTAGCTATAAAAAAGGAGTGTATGTCATGCATATCTTAATGATTGAAGATACAGAAGCAGTTTGCGAAATGATGGAAATGTTTTTTGAAAACGAAGGTTGGAAGGCAAGCTTCTATCACGATGGTAAAGAAGGTCTTGATGCGTTCTTAGAAAACCAAAATAAATGGGGCGTTGTCATCTTAGATGTAAACTTACCAAGCATGGATGGAATGCAAATTTGCCGCCAAATCCGCCAAGTGAATCAAACTGTTCCAATCGTAATGCTTACAGCGCGTGATTCAGAAAGCGACCAAGTCATCGGTCTTGAAATTGGTGCAGATGACTACGTTGCAAAACCATTCAGTGCGGTAACGATTATGGCTCGTATCAAAGCATTATTACGTCGTACACAACGCGCTACTGTTGCAGACAACACATTTGCTTCAGAATTCGATGTTGAAACAGATCACGTGAAAATCAATACGAAAACACACGAAGCATTTATCGATGGCAAACAAATCGAAAACTTAACACCGAAAGAATTTGTATTCACTCGTGAACACTTATTAACGAAAATTTGGGAAGATCCATTCTATGGTGATGAACGTACGGTTGACGCTCACATCAAGAAACTTCGCCAAAAAATCGAGGCTGTTGGTCCTCATGTAATTCATACGGTTTGGGGCGTAGGATATAAATTTGACGATAGCGAGTTGTAATCCATGAAATACTTTTATCAGCAACTCTTCGGGTTCGTTTCCGTGGTGCTGTTAACGATTGCTGCCTGTGGAATTCTTTTCTACAACGTAATGAGTAATAATGTGTATACACAGCGGTCTCAGCAATTACAGTCGTATGCCAAAGGATTAATTGCGACTGATATGAGTGATGCGGATATTTATAAGTTGGGTACCATTTTACGAGAGGAAAATGTCAGTATAGCGATGTTTGATGAAAACAACGCGATGACCTATCCGTCTAGTAGTTTAGATACAAATTCTGCACTAACAGAGGATGAATTAAATCACTTAAAAAATGGTGCTGCGATTAACTTGAAGGAAGTTCAAATGAACTTTACCGGAGAAGCCGTAGATAACTTAATCACGGTCTACTATCCCATTATTAAAAATGGACAGTATAAAGGATATGTGGCTTTAGCCAGTCCGATGAGTCGTATTCAAACCGAAGTACGCGAACTTCGTAATTCGATGTTTATTGCGTTTGGTGCTGCGATTATCATTGGAATTATGATGAGTTTTGTATTTGCAAACTATCAAACACGTCGTATCAACAAGTTGCGTAAGGCGACTCATAAGATTTCGGAAGGGGACTTCGATGTTAAACTTCCTGTTGAAAGCCGAGATGAGTTTGACGACTTAATGAAAGACTTTAACAACATGGCGCATTCGCTCCGCGAGTCTGAAAGAGAGGTTGAGCGACAAGAAAATGTCCGCCGCCAATTTATGATGGACGTGGCGCACGAAATGCGTACACCATTGACAACCATGAATGGATTGCTCGATGGCTTAAAATACAATATGGTGCCAGAATCTCGTCGTGGACGTTCACTGGAACTCATTTCTAGTGAAACACAACGATTGATCAGGCTCGTTAACGAAAACCTCGACTACGAGAAGATTCGTTCGAACCAAATTGTATTAGTGCAACACCGTTTTGCAGCAATTGGAGCCATCCAGACCGTTGTAGAACAAATTCGCGAACTAGCGAAAGTAAAAAATAATATTTTGCGCTATGAATGCGATACAGACTTTAGCGTTTATGCCGACTATGACCGTTTTGTCCAAATCTTGGTGAACATTACAAAGAATGCGAACCAATTTACGGACAACGGGGAAATTCTAGTGAAGGCGTGGAACGAAGGTAAAAAAGCGATTGTCGAGATTTCTGATACAGGTATCGGAATTGACGAGAGAGAAATCAAAGAAATCTGGGAACGTTTCTATAAAGCAGACGTTTCAAGAAAGAGCACGAAGTACGGAGAAAGCGGCCTTGGCCTTGCGATTGTGAAGTCGCTAGTAGATAGTCACCGCGGTAAAATCTCAGTGAAAAGTGAAGTTGGCAAGGGAACGACCTTTAGAGTGGTATTCCCTGGCGAAAGTGAATTGTAATTTAAGGAGAACGAACAAGGAGGAAGAAGATGTATTTACTTGGCCCATTCTATCAATGGCTAGTCCAATTATTTGATGGGCGAGTGAATCACCTTCCACTTGTTCGTTTGTTTATTTTCAGTGTAGACCACGCAATCGTCCTGTTTATCGGATGGTTGATTGTTTGGTCTATTTATTTATCTTCACGTAGAAAAGGAGAGATTTCCTGGAAGTGGGAACTCTACCGGAATTTATTTATCTTCTATATTATATTACTGGCGCAACTGACGATTTTTAGAAATACCGATGAAACCTTTACTGTAAAAGTCGTCACGCACCCGCTCTCGGATATTATGTGGGTGCCGTTTGTCGATAGCATCAAGTTATTTATGCAAGGTTCAGTCTTTGCAGCGTATTATAATGTAGTAGGAAATATCGTCTGGTTTATGCCGCTTGGATTTTTCTGCGGACTACTCTATGGCAAAAAGGATGGACAATATCGTTCGCTTTGGTATGGTTTTTGGACGTCTTTTACTATCGAGTTTTTCCAATTTATCTTCTACACCGGCGTCAGCCATATCGATGATATCATCTGTAATGTGTTCGGAAGCTGGATAGGCTTCCTACTGTATCGAGGCATTATGAAATGGAGGGGAAAATAATCTATGGGAACAATCATCGTGAAACAAAAAGCAGCGGGATTGATTAAAAAAGGAAGTCCACTGATTAGTCAGATGGACCTAGCGCAAGAACTTCGCGCAGATGAAGGCGAAGTGGTAAAAGTGGTTGACCAACAACGTCATTTCTTAGGAATGGCCTATGTCGGATTCCAAAATAAGGGAGTTGCGTGGGTATATAGTCGCGAGGAAGACGAAGCGTTGGATGATGCGTTCTTTAGCGGTATATTCAAGACGGCATTCGAGAATCGCCGTGCGCTCATTCATTCGGAGGATACGACGACTTTTCGTCTCTTCAATGGGGAAGGCGACGGATTTGGCGGAGTGACGATTGACTGGTACGACGGTTTTATCGTTGTCTCTTGGTATAGCGAGGGAGTTTATCATTACCGCGACCTGATTTTGACGCAGGCACTAGCAATGTTTGAAGGAGTCAAAGGAGTCTACGAAAAGATCCGTTTCAAGAATGAAGCAGACTTGCCAGAAAGTCAGTTTGTCGGCGGAGTAGAAGCGCCAGAACCATTAATCGTATTAGAAAATGGTGTCAAATACGCGACGTATATGAATGAAGGGTTGATGACTGGAATCTTCCTAGACCAACGCGAAGTGCGGGAAACGATTCGTCAGCGTTACAGTGCAGGACGTACCGTATTGAACACTTTCAGTTATACCGGTGCCTTTTCGGTTGCTGCAGCAATGGGTGGCGCAACAAAAACAACCAGCGTGGACGTTGCCAACCGCAGTCTTGAGAAGACGAAAGAGCAATTTGCAGTGAATGGTATCGACCCAGAAGCGCAACAAATCTATGTCATGGACGTATTCGATTATTTCAAATACGCCGTGAAGAAACAGTTGAAATTTGATACGGTCGTGGTGGATCCACCAAGCTTTGCTCGTACGAAGAAGAGAACCTTCTCTGTGGCAAAAGACTACGGCAAATTGGTAGCGCAAATCACGCCATTAGTCGCACCGAAAGGGACGCTCGTGTTATCGACAAACGCAGCAAATGTGAGCGAATCTCAATTCCAACAAATGATTGAGAAAGGAATCCGCGAAGCAGAAGGCAATCGCAAGTTCCGCATTGTCTTGAAAAAAGGATTGCCAAGCGATTTTGCAGTTCCAGTAGCCACACCACTCAGCGATTATCTCAAAGTTTTCTTTATTGAATTTAACAACTAGCACAACTGCCCAAAATTCACTTATAAGTGAATTTTGGGCAGCTTTCGTAAGCACCTCAAACTCCCTGCACAAACCCCGTCCTTATGCCTTTTTCGCAGCACGTGAGGCAGTTAGAGGTACCGACATGTTATTTTCAAGTTTTGGCACAAATCC
>CAURMP010000006.1:0-27775 GCA_963526005.1 uncultured Streptococcus sp.
TTGAAATCATCCGCAGAAAGGAAAGTAATAAATGCAGCAGGGCAATCTCCTGGATATACCCCCTCGATGTCCACACCGCCCTCCATACTTTTTGCAGCACGAAGTACGCTAAGGTAATTCATTTCATTAGAAACGGTGCCTTTCGATTGCGCCTTCATCTTGCTGATTTGTTCTGAAAGTTGGCGAATCGTAGAAGTATCTTCGACGAATGCCGTTGCCGAATAATCTGTAGGATAGCTTTTCTTTAATAAATCGGCTGTTCCTGTTTGCAGCGCGACGGTTGTAGCTAATGTGACAAGCACCATCGTTGATAAAATACAAATACTTGCAAGTCCCGCAGCATTTTTACGCATACGGAATTTCAAATTAGAAATCGAAATAAAATTCGTTGGTTGATAAAAGAGACGTTTGTTCTTTTGCAAAAGAGAAAGAAGCACAATGGAACCCGCGTCAAATAAAATATATGTCGCTAAAATCACTAATAGGACCGCAACAAAGAAGGAATATAGCGCTGCAACGGGTGCTTCAATCGTTTGCGACATATAATACGCGCCTCCGAGAAGCCCTGCACCAATGAGTGCACGAAGAAGAATAAAGCGCCCCTTCGTCTCTCCTTTTTTCTTCTCAGAAAGCATTTCTAACGGACGGCTCATGTACATCTTTGTCGCATTTAAGAAGAAGACAACTCCGAAAATAAACGCCATTGAAATGAGTACAAAACCGACACTCCCTAATTGCATTGAATACTCAATGCCGATTGGAATTCGAATGAGCTTCAATAATACGGCAAACGAGAAGCGGTGGAACACGATTCCAAGCACAACCCCTAGCCCCACGCTGACCACTGAGAAGAGAAGCAATTCAATGAAACTCAACAATTGAATATTTTTTCGGTCGAGCCCAAGAATGCTATATAGGCCGTATTCTTTTAATCGATTTTTCGTCACGAAGGCATTCGCGTAAAGAATCGTTAAGAGTGCTACGAGCTGAACCACAATCACCCCAAAGCCCAATGTTTGTGCAATCGCTCCCCCTCCGCGAAGAGTGGAAAGCTCCGGCATCGCAGATAAGGCGTGCGTGATATAGAGAATCATCGTTACCATTATGGTCGTCAGTGCATACGGCAAATATAATGAATGATTCTTTTTTAGATTCGATGTCGCCATCGAAAAAATGAGTTTAAACATGGATTTCACCTCTATTTGCCATCGCAGTTAATGTTTCTGAGATCAACTCGAACATTTGTTGATCACTTCTTCCTTCACGGTACAATTGATTATAAATCAAGCCGTCTTTAATGAAAAGAACCCGTTTGGCACGACTGGCAGCAACCGTGCTGTGCGTTACCATTAAAATCGTTTGTCCGTTTTGATTAATTTTATCAAATAAATCGAGAGTATTGCTAGCTGATTTTGAGTCAAGCGCTCCTGTTGGTTCATCGGCTAACAGCAAGCTTGGGTCTGTAATCATCGCACGGCCGATTGCCACACGTTGTTGTTGCCCACCTGATAGTTCATAAGGATATTTCTTTAGTAAGTCTTTGATTCCTAGCATTTGCGCAATCGGTTCAACCTTTTGCTTCATTTCTGAAATCGGACGGCGAGCGAGTACCAGCGGCAACACCATATTATCATAGACCGATAAGGTTTCTAATAAGTTGAAATCTTGGAAGACAAACCCTAAGTGGTCACGTCGGAATTCCGTTAATACTTTAGAAGAGATATTTTGAATATTTTCTCCGTTTAAAAAGACAGAACCAGCAGTTGGACGGTCGAGAGTCGCTAAGATATTTAATAGCGTTGTTTTCCCAGAACCAGATTCCCCCATCACGGCTACGTATTCCCCTTCTTCAACAGAGAAACTGATGTCTTTTAGCGCCGTTACTTCAGCAGCTCCAAAGCGCGTTTGATAGTTCTTTTGTAAATGTTGTACATCTAATAATGTCATTGTTTTCACCCTTTACTTTCATTTGTTGACCTTAGTATAGTCCACTCGTAAAGGGAAATCATGACACTATCCTATCATTTTATCCCCGTTTCTTACATTTTTGTCACTTTGGAAAAAACACAAAAAAGAGGCTTCGCACGGAAACCTCTTTTGGAGTTGGAATTGATTAACGTTTAATAATTCTGTAGTAACTACGTGAAGTGATTTGGTACACGATGAGATATACGACTACGAAAATCGCACCAATCACAATTGTCGCGTTTAATGTGACGCTGCCGTCAACCCCGAAGAGTTCGATAATCTTACGATACATCTTGAAGGCAAACGCTGTATGGATAAACGCTGTAACAAGCGGTAAGAAGAATACAATCATTACTTGACGGTTGATAGACTTCTTGATCGTCTTTTGATCGATACCGAGTTTTTGTAGGATAACGAAACGATCACGGTCTTCGTACCCTTCAGAAATTTGTTTGTAGTAAATGACAAGCACTGCACCGATGAAGAATGCGATTGAAAGAAGTGCACCCACTAAGAGCAAGCTACCCATGAAGGCATAGAGCGTTTTAGCCTCTTCATTCTTACTGCTTAACGACATGGCATCTGCCTTGTATTGACTCTTCACGTTCTTATACGCAGCCCATTCAGCGTCACGCAGCTCAAATGGTGTATTGGTATTCCAAGTAAAGTAATACATCGCTTGACCAGCCACTGGGTTTAAGTACTGCATTGGATCTTTTACAATCCCCACATACTGATTATCAGCCACATAAGGTAATTGCGGCATCACTTTCGCGTATGGAGTCCCATCAATCATCTCTTTAACGGTAATCGTCGCGTTATACACAACCGAATACGTCTTTACTTCTGAAATTTGTTTAACGTCTCCTTTAATATGGCCGACAATCATTTCCTTTTCGCCAACCGTGTAGTTCGTCCCAAACATCTTATTATATTGGTCCACAGAAACAAGGGTGAACATCGCTGCAGGACTATCTCCTGAGTTCACATTCGCAAAGTCGAATCCATTCTCCGTACGTTGTCCAAAACGAAGCACGTTTAAAAATGTCTTCTCGTCTTTCAATTGACCTTTCGTTTGTTCCTTAATCTTTTGAACGATTGGAGGATATTGATCCATATCCTTTTCTAAAACAAAGTAAGCAACTGCAGAGTAATCTGTTGGATAGTTGCTATCGAGTCTGGCTGTTGTCCCACGTTGAAGTGCTACAGTTGTCGCCATTGTAACAAGTACCATTGTGGAAAGGATACATACGCTGGCAAGTCCGGCAGCATTTTTACGCATACGGAATTGCAAGTTTGAAATCGAAATAAAGTTTGTTGGTTGATAGAACAACTTCTTATTCTTTTGTAAGATGGATAGAAGCGCAATCGAACCAGCATCGAATAAAATGTAAGTCGCAATGACTACTAATAATACTGCTAAGAAGAAGTATAAGAGAGCTTTAACAGGCGACTCGATGGATTGTGACATATAGTAGGCACTACCAAGAATCCCAAGACCGATGATGGCACGAACGGCAACAGCGCGGCCTTTCTTCTCCCCTTTTTTCTTCTCTTTTAATAACTCAAGCGGACGGCTCATGTAAATCTTCGCTGCATTTAAAAAGAACACAAGAACGAAGATGGCCACCATCGTTAACAGAACGGCAATAATACTTCCGAATTGGAAGGAATATTTAATACCGATATCGTATTGAATGAGTTTCAATAGAATCGCAAACGATGCCGCGTGGAAAATCACACCAAGAATTAACCCTAGACCGATGCTTAAAGCGGCAAAGACAACTAACTCAATCAAACTGAGCAATTGAATATTCTTACGGTCAAGACCGAGAATGCCGTATAAACCGAATTCTTTCGCACGGTTTTTCATCACGAAGGCATTCGCATAAAGTACGACCACAAGGGAGACGATTTGAACAATCACGAACCCAAAGCTAAGTGTTTTGGCCATCGCTGACCCACCTTCTAGATGAGCGAACTCTGGCGTTGCAGCAAGGGCGTTCGTTACATATAGCACCACCGTTACCATTACGGTTGCGAGTGCAAATGGTACATAGAGAGCACGGTTCTTACGTAAGTTCGTAATCGCCATGGAACGCAGTAGATTAAACATGTTCCTCACCTCTGTTTGCCATCGCAGTTAATGTTTCTGAGATTAATTCAAACATTTGTTGGTCCGTTCTTCCTTCACGGTACAATTGGTTGTAAATTAAACCGTCTTTAATGAAAAGAACGCGTTTGGCACGACTTGCGGCAACGGTACTGTGTGTTACCATTAAAATCGTTTGTCCGTTTTGATTGATTTTATCGAATAAATCTAAGGTATTGCTTGCTGATTTTGAGTCTAACGCCCCTGTTGGTTCATCGGCTAACAGTAAGCTTGGGTCTGTAATCATCGCACGGCCGATTGCCACACGTTGTTGTTGACCTCCAGATAATTCATATGGATATTTCTTCAATAAGTCCTCAATGCCTAACATTTCAGCGATTGGTTGAACTTTCTTTTCCATTTCGTCGATTGGACGACGTGCTAACACAAGTGGCAATACCATATTGTCATACACGGATAATGTTTCTAATAAGTTGAAGTCTTGGAATACGAATCCTAAGTGGTCACGACGGAATTCCGTTAATACTTTATCAGAAATCTTTTGGATGTCTTCCCCGTTTAGAAGCACGGTACCATCTGTTGGACGGTCTAGTGTCGCTAAAATATTTAATAGCGTTGTTTTACCAGAACCAGATTCCCCCATGACTGCCACATATTCGCCTTCTTCTACTGAGAAGTTAATATCTTTTAACGCAGTCACTTCAGCGGCTCCAAAACGTGTTTGATAAACTTTTTGTACGTGTTGTACATCTAATAATGTCATTGTTGTCACCCTTCATTGTTTTATAGATAGTTCCATTATACTGTATAGCGTGAAACTTTTCACTCTATTCTATAATCTTTCCAATCTAGAGAACGTTTTTGCGTAAAAATTAGTAAAATTGACAGTACACCGACCCGGTTCGTCCAAAACACGAACAAAGCAATTTTTAAATCTCATTTTTCGTTATAAAAATTAAGAATAGCGAACTATAAATAATAAATATACCAAAAAGTATGTTTTTCACATTGACTTTTCACCCCAATACCAGTATCCTGTTTTTATAACATATCGAAACGCAATGAAAAGAAGAGTAAAAAATAAAACTTCATAGAGAGCTTACGGTTGGTGCGAGTAAGCAAGTCGTTATTTTTGAACATGATCTTTGAGCAGCTTGTCCGAACCCTTAAGACAATCCGGGTACTCCCGTTATCGATCATCCGTCTATGCGGAAAAGGTCTTCTCCCCCGAAGACGAACAAAGGTGGTACCACGACTGCAACTCGTCCTTTTAGCAAGCGCTAGAAGTACGGGCTTTTTTATTTTCGTTTCATGAAAACAACTTAGGAGGAAATCAACATGGCTGAAGTAGAAAGCTTTACACTAGACCATAACAAGGTGATTGCACCTTACGTTCGCTTAATTGCAAACGAACATGGTAAGAAAGGCGACGTCATTTCAAACTTTGACATCCGTTTCTTACAACCAAACAAACAAGAAATGCCAACAGGTGTCGTTCATACATTCGAACACTTATTAGCAGATTTATTACGCGACCGCTTAGAAGGCATCATCGATATCTCTCCATTTGGATGCCGTACTGGTTTCCATTTAATCCTTTGGGAAGAACGTTCTCCTGAAGATATCGCACGCGCATTGAAATCAACACTTGAAGAAATCGTCGAAAAGATTCAATTCGAAGATATTCAAGGCGTCTCTGCCGTACAATGCGGAAACTACCGCGACCACTCATTATTCGGTGCGAAAGAATATGCTAAACAAGTCTTAGAACAAGGCATCAGCATTGACCCATTCGTTCGCAAAGTTATTTAATCAATTGTCATTCAGTAAGAAACATTAGACACCTAGACTGGAGGAACCCCCAATATGAAATTAAAAACTATCGCTAAATCTCTTATCGCCCTTTCTGCTGCATTCGTCTTAGGCGCTTGCGGAAACAACGCTTCAAGTTCTGCTAGCTCACAAAGTTCGAAAGCATCTGAGTCAGAACTGAAAACGGTCAAAATCGCTTCTGTAGGCTCTGATGCAGACATCTGGAGACACATCGCTGAGTCTGAACAAGCGAAAAAAGCAGGCCTAAAAATCGAAGTACAAGAAATTAACGGCGGTGTGCCATTAAACGAAAGCGTGGCTGACGGAACTGTGGATGCCAACGCCTTCCAATCAATCGGATACTTACAAGGATTTAACGAAGCCAACTCAAACAAACTCGTTCCAGTTGGTACTACGTATATTGAACCAATGGGGCTTTACTCTAAAAAGGTAAAATCACTAAACGACCTACCAAACGGTGCAAAAGTCGCTTTACCTGATAACCCATATAACACTACTCGTGCGCTACGCTTATTAGAAAGCGCTGGTTTAATTAAATTACCAAGTGACTTCAAAGATGGCACTGGCACTCCTAGCGACATCGTAGAAAACAAGAAAAACCTTGAATTCTTACTGATCGATGACACTACAAGCGTACGTGTATTAGACGACACTGATTTAATCGCTATCGGAAACACCATCGCCCTTGAAGGTGGTTTAAACGTATTAAAAGACTCACTCTTCTATGAAAAAGCTGACGCATCTACGATCACAAGCATCAACGTGATTGCCGTGAAAGCAGAAAATGCCGATAAAGAAGAATACAAAAAATTAGTGGACCTCTACCACGACCCAGAAATCCAAAAATACATTTCTGACAAGTTCGCAGGAACAAAAGTGGAAGTGAAAAAAACTGTTTCTGAAGTGTGGGGTAAATAATTCATGAAGATTGCTATCGTTGCAGCGATGAAAGAAGAGCTGCATCCATTCGAATCCCATTTCGCACCCGGAAAAGTAGTCTTTGAAAAAGGCTCTATCCGACTCCTAGAAGCACACGAGAACTTATATCTTGTACAGTCAGGTATCGGTAAAGCCAATGCCGCTGCCGCTGCTGCATGGTTATGCGACAAAATTCATCCTGACATCATTATTAATACCGGAACCACAGGAAGCTTTAATCCAGACTTCGCATTGGCGGACGTCATCGTCTCTACGAAATTCGCCTATAGCGACGTGGATGCGACTGGTTTCGACTACGCCTGGGGACAAGTCCCTCAGATGCCAGCCGACTATCCTGTAGATAAAGACTTACATGAAAAAGTGCTCGGACTACTCCGCGAAAAGGTGAGCGGATTTAACATCCAAAGCGGATTTATCGCAACAAGTGACTCGTTTATGAGTTCGGTAGATGCCGTTACTACCATTCGCGAAAAATTACCAGACATCGTCGCAAGCGATATGGAAGCTGCTCCGATTGCACAGGTGGCTAGCTTCTATGACATCCCCGTACTAAACGTGCGTGGCGTGAGCGACCATGTGGGCGGGGATGCCCCTGATACTTTCGAGGAAACACTCGAAAAAGCATCTCAAAACGCATTCGAAGCAGTGCATATTATCATTGAATATTTCCTATAAATCTTCCTAGATTTACGCAAACGCTAAACACAAAAAAGGAGCGCAGGCTTGTCCTCGCTCCTTTTGTGTTTTTTCTTACTGTATTATTTAACCTTCAAAATATCTTCTTTTGCATGAATCAATTCTGTAATCAACTTACAGTAAGGAGTTGGAATACCGTACTCTTCCCCTTTTCTTGCAATAAATCCATTCAAGAAATCCACTTCAGTAAAGCGGTGGTTTTGGATTAAATCTTGGTGCATTGAAGGATAGTGTCCACGAACTTTGTTAGAAGCATTGTACACATACTCTTTCATTGCAACTGGATCTAGATGCACGCCTTCTTTTTCCGCAATGGCTACAAATTCACTAATCACTTGCGTAATAATCGCTTCTGCCGTTGATGTATCGAATACTTCTCCGATATTTGCGTCTAAAATCGCACATGTTGCGTTCATCGTACCGTTCACGCACGCCTTACGCCATGTTGAGAAATGAACGTCTTCGCTGTAACTTGCGTTCAAGCCCGCTTTGTCCATGACTTCTACTAATTCTTTAGCAATCGCTACTCCACTTGGGTCCGCTGCTTGCATTTCTACCGTACCAGTTCCGCCAACACGCGCTACCCCTGGTTCGATAATGCCAGCCGTCCAAATCGTTACCCCCATAATAATGTTTTTACGAGGAACATATTTCGCCATTGTATCTTCATGTCCTAAGCCGTTTAAAAGGCAAAGTACTTTCGTATCTTCGTGGATAATTGGTTTAATCTTTTCGAGCATTTCGCCTAATTTCATAGACTTCGTAAATGCAATCACCACATCTACTTCTTCAGTAGCTTCTTCTGGACGAATAATCTTGATATCGACGGTATCTGTTTGGTCGCCATCAACGACTTTCAAGCCATTCTTTTGAATCGCTTCGATGTGGGCTGGCCATTCGTCAATCAGCGTCACCTCTTGCCCTGTTTTTGTTAACATGTACCCGAAACGGCACCCCATTGCTCCTGCTCCTGCAATTGCGATCTTCATATTGACTCTCCTTTTCATTAGACTGTTAATTTATAATCTTCTGGTTGAATCCATTTTAACACTTTTTCAAATAAATGAACGAATACGATGTTTAAAACGATTGGCGCAACGACGAAAATAAGCACCACAATAATGATATTCATCGCACTCCAGCCACCCTCTGCTAAGTTCAACGCATTGATAGGCCCTACTAATCCGCTGAAACCAAACCCTGCACTTTGAGGTGTTCCTTGGATGTTAAATAAAGCTGCTAATACGCCCAGAACGGCAGATGTACACATCATTGGTAATAAGATTTTTGGTTTTGCTAAAACATTCGCCATGGACATTTTTGGTGAGCCGATGAAATGCGCAATCGCCGTTCCTTTTGGATTCACTTTCCATCCCGCAATCGCAAGACCAAATCCAGCCGCACAGATTCCAAGGTTTGCTGCCCCTGAACCTACACCGCTAAGACTAATCGCCACGGCAATCCCTACTGTTGTAAATGGAGAAACGATTAACATACAGAAAATAACGGCTAATAATAAACACATGATGACTGGTTGTAATGATAATAGCGTTCCGATTCCTTGTCCTAATAATGTTGTTAAAGTTTTGATATATGGTAAAGCAAGATTTCCAATCCCACCAACCACGACTAATAATACTGTTGGAATCACGATAATCGAGTATGCTTTTGCTTTATTACCAATCCATAAAATAACTGCTGCTCCTAACGCTGCAGTAAGCCCCATCGTAATGATGTCCCCTGTACCGCTAAAGATAATTCCTTTCACATCAGGATTGAACGTTGCTACACCGCCGGCAAATAAAACGGCTAGTGCCAGTGCTCCTGTTTGAATTGGGGTGAATTTGAAGAATTGGCCGACCATCAATCCGATGATTGCCCCCATTAATGTATTGGCCACTTGGGTTGCTTGGATGATTAATTGGCCTTGTGGGAATACTGGTAATAACGCCTTCACTAATTCACCAAGTAATGCTCCAGGGATAAGTGTAACGACCACGCCTAATGCAAGTGCGTTAAGGACGTTCATCGTGAACTCTTTCCCGCTGTATTTCTTTTGTTCCATAATACTTCCACCTTTCATAAGATTGGCTTTATTATAGCATACCCAGTAGCTAGTATTGTGATATTTTCTTGTAAAATCATATATAAGACCGTAGGTCGTTATATTTTTTCTGCAAAAATAAAGTTAGTATTTATAAAAGAAGATTTCGATTACTACGAATCATTACGGATGTTTCCATAATCGCTGTAGTGGGGTACCGGTTCGAGCCTTAGGTCTCTCACCTTCAAAGCCTCAAAAAGGGAGTAAGGAATAAATTCCTAACTCCCTTTAGTTCGCATTTGATACGATTCCCCACCACTGCGATTATAGGATCCGTAAGATTCTTCGTAATCTCTGTTTAGTGAATTTATATTTGCAGAACGCCTACGGTCTTTTATCTTGCTGCTTCTGAAAATATCACTGTGCTAGGATGTATTAAAGCCAAGCTTATAAAAGTTTCGTTATGATGGAAAGAATTCCAAGGAAAAGAGTGCTCTCTAACGCTATTGATTAGGTGGGGTTACACTTCGGAACATTACGTTGGTGAATTTATCATATATGGTAATTATCATATATGATAATTTTCAGAATTTGGACAAAAGAAAAAGGCCGGACAAATTGTCCAGCCATGAAGTTTTTAGAATTATAATCCTGGTGCTTTGTTGATTGTTGCTGAAAGCATCCAAACTAATTTTTCTAATGCGCCTTTTGCACCGATGAAGATATCTTGTGTTACATCGTCGCCTTCTTTACCTGTTACTTCGATACCTTTTTGGTAAAGGTCGATTAAGTAACGGTACCCTACTAATAAATGACGGATGCGGTCTTCCATGCTGTCGCTGTAGTTTCCTTTAGCATCGGCAATCTTAGTGTTGTCGGCAAATTCACGTAATGTTGAATAAGGAGCGCCACCTAATGTGATAAGACGTTCTGAAACTTCATCTAATTGAGCGTCTAACATTCCCATGTGTTCATCCATTAATGGGTGCATTGTCATGAAAGTTGCACCGCGCATGTACCAGTGAGCTTGGTGTACGATTACTGATTGTTGGCTTAAATCAGCCACTAATTGATTTAATACTTGTTTTGTTTGTTCTTTTGACATATTTATTACCTCCTGTTTCTAATTTAGAATTATTCTAAACTATGAATATAGTATACTCCCGTTTTGGAACGTTGTCAATAGAAATACATGAAAAAGTACAGGAAATTTTCCCTGCACTTTCATCATTATTTTTTCGCTAAATCTGTGATGTAGTCGAAGAAGGCATCGCGGTCAACGTGGTAGACAAGGTCGACTGGACGGCCATTTTCGGCTTTGACGGTACGGCCACGGCTAGCACCGGCCACAATTACGTCACTGTTCACCACAGAACGTTTGACAAGGTCTTCTTTACCGAATGAAGCGGTCGTTAATACGTCCCATAAGAAATACGTTGAATTCGTTACGTAGTGAGTGAGCGGCGGAACGATGGCGTAACATTGACCTAAGAAGTCAACGCCTTCGATGGCACGTTCTTTTGCCCAGCGGTCGCGGACATCAAGAGATAATGGCACCATGTTTGTACTTTCAAGCGCCACAAGTTCGATTTGGATACCTGATTCCCAAACGCGTTTTGCCGCGAATGGATCCCAGTACACGTTCCACTCTGCAGTCCCGTCGTGTTCAGGGTCTTCCACATTCCCCATATCAAGGAAAGTTCCACCCATCCAGTAAAGTTTACCGATGTTTTCTTCGATGGTTGGGTCTTGGTCTAATGCACGTGCTAAGTCTGTTAATGGC
This sequence comes from uncultured Streptococcus sp., assembly GCA_963526005.1. GTDB lineage: Bacteria > Bacillota > Bacilli > Lactobacillales > Aerococcaceae > Granulicatella. The sequence goes on from CAURMP010000006.1 coordinate 11,377, forward strand.
CCTACGAAAACGAGGTCCACTTTCTCATCCGATTCTTTTAAGGCACGGATTAAATCTTCGTGCGCTTTTAATGGTGAATCTTGCACCGTAATTGGTTTATGTTCGTTTAAGATTGGAAGTGCGTCCACTGTGAAGGCATGCATTCTCCACTCTTTCGGGAATGGGTTCACAGGGCGTGAGTCTGAAGAAGCGACTTTCAATTGTTTGTCCTTTTCAGATCCGAACTTATGAATAATCTTCTTGCTGGCTTCCACCGCTGGTAATAAATAGCAGTCCGCTTCGATAACGCCGACTCCTACTAATTCCACGTCTTCCATTTTTAATAGTAAATATAATGATACTAAATCATCCACGCCACCATCGTGGTTTAAATAAACTTTACGCATTTATGAGTTACGCTCCTTTAAAATGGTTTTCTTGCACTGTTTATTATACCTAAAAACGAACGATAAATAAACTATTTAATATAATGTTTGGTTTTATTTTTTAGTGCATTCGAGAGAAGTTTATGGTACACTGTTTCTAATCATTTTTTAATGTTAGGCTGTGACTCAATGAAAAAGAAATTATTAGATACGATTATTATAGGATTTGCCCTGTTCGCCATCTTCTTCGGTGCCGGAAACTTAATCTTCCCACCTTACCTCGGCGTAACAGCTGGAGAAAACTGGGGAATTGCGACCCTCGCTTTCCTCATTAGCGACCCACTATTATCGATTATTGCCGTGATGGTTGTGGCGGCTCTTGGCGGAAGTGCGCTAAATGTCGGACGTAGAGTTCATCCACTTTTTGCTAGCGCCCTTGCTGCAATCTGCGTTCTTTTAATCGGACCGATTTTTGCAGTTCCACGTACCGGAGCGTCCACGCACGAAATCTTCGTACAATCGTATTTCCCAAGCGCACCACAATGGATCACTTCGCTCGTATTCTTCGGGATTGTCCTTTGGATCACGTATAAGGAAAACTCCGTAATGGATGCTATCGGAAAATACTTAACACCGATTCTCCTACTCATCCTCTTCATGATTTTTGTCGGAGCCGTTCTTCAACCAAATGCAAGCTTTGCTGCAACAGATAGAACTGGACTCTTCGCACAAGGATTTAAAGAAGGCTATCAAACCATGGACGTACTCGGAGCGCCCCTCTTAGCCGGAGTGGTCATGAAAGATATTACGCGCCGTGGGTATTTAAACAAAAAAGACCAATTCAGAATGATGTTCGGCGTTGGAATCGTGGCGTTCATCTTACTCGCATTAGTGTACTCGACACTAGCATACAGCGGAGCCAGCATGAGCACGGTCATCGATTCAACTGCGCAACGTGCCGCAATGCTGACAACCATCGTGAAGAACTTACTCGGATCATGGGGACAACTCGCGATGGGACTGGCCGTCTGCTTCGCCTGCCTCACAACGGCGATTGGACTGACAACCACTTGCGGTCAGTATTTCGAAGAAGTGTCTAAAGGAAAAATCTCCTACAAGAAAACGATTCTTGTCACTGTAGCAGTAGAATTCATCATCTCACTCGTCGGGGTGGATTCACTCATCAACTTAGCCGTTCCAGTCTTGACATTTATCTTCCCGATTATGATTGCCTTGATTCTCTTCTCTGCCTTTGACCAATACATCCCATACGATTGGACGTATCTTGGAGCAGTAGTTGGAGCCGGAATCGTCGGCCTCGTACAAGGAATCAATACCCTTTCACAACTTTTAGGCGGAAACCTACTAGGAGATGCAGCTACATGGATTGGCACCTTCCCACTAGCCACATACGGCCTCGAGTGGATTGTCCCAACCTTCATAGGCGCACTTCTCTTCACTATCGCCGCCGCTATCCTAAAACCAAAACAACTTGAATTTGACTAAACAAAAAACGGAGCCTCCAGCTCCGTTTTTTGTTTTCCATCCGCCCCTCTCTAAAAAAGGAGGGTTTGTACATGGTTGCCTTGCGGTATATGTGAACCCTGCTCCAAATGCAGAACCCCAAGTCTGGGGCACAAAAAAGAAGCAAAGAAAAAAATCCTACGGATCCAATAATGATTGTAGTACGGTTTAGTAACCGATGTGAATTACTGACTCTGGAAATTTATTTCCTAGAGTCAGTTTGAAGCTCGGTAGGCTGTAGACAATAGGCTACAGCCGGTACCCGACTTACAATCATTATTGATGAATCCGTAAGGATTTTTCTTTGCTTATATTACTATTGCTTTCCCTAGTCCACAGACTTGAGGGCTTCTAGCATATCGATGCGTTGGAGGAGATGGTTCACCATATACCCTAGCGCAACCAAGATGACAATCACAATCACACATGGCAACACATATACAAACCATCCGACAGCGGGATTGAACATGACAAACCCCGGTGCCACCGTCTCAATAATCACCCTATGCAACACTCGCCCAAACAAAATCCCAACACCCATCCCGATCACCGATAATAAAATCGTTTCGCGGTAAATATACATCGTCACTTCTTTGTTCAAGAACCCGAGCACCTTAATCGTCGAGAGCTCGCGGATTCGTTCAGCAACGTTAATGTTGGTTAAGTTATAGAGGATAACAACCGCTAGTAAAATCGATACGGCCGTTAAAATCATCATCACACGACTCAATGAAGAGACAATCGTATCGATACGACTCACCATGGACGTGTTTTGCGCGACGGCTTTCACACCGCCTAGGGCCATTAAGTCCGCAGCTGCCTTTTGTACGCTAGCAGCGTCTTTGTCTTTAAACTGTACGAAAATCGCGTTGTCTTGCGGCATCTCTCCATAAGCCTTGGCGTACACTGCTGGTGTCATTACGACGAAGTGCCCAGCGTACATTTCCACGATACCACCGACCGTTAACGTCACATCCACACCATCCTTATTCGGAAGCGTAAAGGTGTCGCCTGCTTTCACGTTTAAGAGTTTGGCTAATTTCTCGGAAATCAACACGCCCTCTGCTGGAAGCGTCACGGCTTTCTTCGATTTTGAATCATTCAAATGAAGATACGGAGAAAGGCTAGCTTCTTTGCCAACAAGCACCGTCATGGACTGTTCATCGTCCACACCTGGTACTTCACGCGTTACCGATTCACTATAGACGTCGCTATAAGAAGTGACACTTGAAGAGCTTAAATAGTTGTGTAACGTCTGTTCTTCTGAGGCCGTTAACACCGTGTCTTTTGAAACAATCGCATCATACGTAATAATTTCCTTGAACTGACGATCGGCAATCCCATCGAGAGACCCGAGAATTCCACGCCCTGCAAAGAGAAGGGCCACGCTCCCAGCCACCCCGAAAATCGTCATGAGCATGCGTTGTTTGTAACGGAAAATATTCCGCGCCGTCACCTTATGCGTGAAGCTGAGACGATTCCAAATGAACGGAATACGCTCAAGGAGAATCTTCGACCCAGCTACGGGTGCTTTCGGTAAGAGAAGGGCGGCCGCTTGCTCATGAAGTTCGCGGCGGGCAATCCATAATGGAGGCACCACGCTACAAATGAGCGAGCAAACAATCGCAATCACGGCAATGAGTGGATGGAAATTCAACTGGATACTTGGCAATACCGTATCCTTCATCAAGGTCGCACCTAGCGCACTTGGTAAAGCATACGTTCCTAGTAAAATCCCTAGAATTGTCCCTGAGACCCCAGCTGTAAAACCATACACGGCGAATTTCTTCATCACGTCTTTGGTTTCATAACCGAGCGCCTTCAACACCCCAGCGTTGATTCGTTCTTCGTTTACAAAACGCGTCATCGTCGTTACCGTTACGAGTGCCGCCACGGCATAAAGCACAATTGGGAAGAGGTTCGCAACTGCTGAAATCCCCTCAGCCGTCGTCTTCATATTGAAGAACCCTTCGCTTCCAAGCATTGTTGTGCGTGTGTAGACCGAGTATTTCGGTTTCGTGAGTTTTGAAACGTCCACTTCCGCCTTTTCGAGTTCGGATTCAGCCTTCTGGATATCCTTGTCGGCTGTCTCTTTCTTCTCGTTGTAGGTTTCTTCGCTTTCTTTTAGCTGCGTTTTGGCATTCGCGAGTTTGGCTTCACCATCCGCCAACGTTTTCTTGGCTTCGGCTAGTTTGGCCTTACCTTCTTCTAACGTTCCGGCGTTGGCTTCAAAAGCCGCCACTCCTTCGCGGTATTGGTCGAGGCCGTCCACGTATTGGCTGTAGCTAGCGTAATACTTCGCTAAACCTTGTTGGTACGCTTCTTGCCCTGCGACTAATTGTTGCTTCTTCGATGCGAGTTCCGCTTCAGCATTTGAAATCGCCGTTTGCCCCGCTGCAAGTTCTTGTTCTTTTTGAGCGAGCACTTGTTCTTTGGCATTCAGTGCCTGTTCTGTTTGAGTAAACTGGGCTTCCGCCTGTGTTAAAGCTGTCTCCATCGCTTGAAGGCTTGCTTCGGTAATGCCTTGTGCCGCAGCCGCATCAGGGTCGCTCGCTAGAAGCGCCTTCCCTTGCGCCAAGGCTGTCTTCTTCGTTTCAAGCTCTGCCTTCCCCGTTTCTAGTTGCGCTTTCGCCTGCGCTAATTGCGTTTGACCGGCTTCAAGTTGCTTCTGGCCACTGGCAAGTTCCTCTTTCTTTGCAGCAAGTTGCTCCTCTGCTTGGGTTAATTTGGCACTGGCATCCTCTAACTGCTCTTTCTTTTCGGCTAAAGTCGCCACCGCTTGTTCGATTTGCACTCGCGCACTCTCGAGTTGGCCACGGCTTGCTTCCAACTGATTCCACGCCGCGTCTAGCTTTGCATCTCCTGAAGCAATCGTTGCTTCGTTGTTTCGGACTTCTTTTTGCCCATCTGCGAGCGTCTTTTCGTTTTTTTCGATTTCATTCTTGCCATCTGCTAGTTTCTTCTCGGCGTCCGAGAGTTGCGATTTGGCATCGGCGATTTTTTCTTTTCCTTCTGAAATCTTATCATCGGCCGTCGTCTTCAACGTGTCTAAACGCGTCGTTCCATTGTCAGCCAACTTTTCTTCTAGCGCCTGTTGCAACTCCGTCACCTTGTCCGAGTACTCACGGCTCGTTGTTTTCCATTTGCGTAAATCCGGATAACGAAGCCGCGCGATTGTATAAACTTCAGAATCGAACGCCTCTTTTGGCACTACGGCAAACCCGCTAAGGTCGCCGCTCCCCGCACTCGACACTCCTTTAATCGTCTTTGAAAGAAGCTCGCTGGAATTCACAAACCCCGTAACGGTCAATTCATGTTCTTTCAGCAAGGGGGAGCTTCCAGATTCAGTCAATCGAATCGTATCACCAATTTTGTACTGATCGGCCATCGTTTGGGCAAGCGCCACTTCGTTTGATTTCGTAGGCAACGCGCCACTCACCAACTCAAACGTCGAAATATCCTTCGTCTGTGAGAACACACGAATCGCACTCGGCGTATCACCAATCACCGTATCGACAAAATAGCCAAACTCCACATCGGCGTTCTCTTCTTGAATCTCGGCTTGGTCCTCGTCACTTAAACCGTAGCCCGCTACTACAAATAAATCCGCAGCGTTGGCAGTTTCCATATAACTGTTCAAGGTATCTTCAATATCTGGGCCCGACACTTTCAATCCGACCAAACTGAACGCCCCCAGCATCATGAGGAGCATAATGGAGAGGAAGCGTCCTTTCGACTGGCGAAGCGAGTTCCAGATATCCTTGTTTAATGTCTTCTTTTTCACTGTCCCCACCCCTTCTAATATTCAAGCGTCTGAATATCTTGTGGATTTGGGTTACATTCGATTTTCTTAACTCTCGCGTCATGCATATAAATCACGCGGTCGGCAATCGGCGCCAGCGCAGAATTATGCGTTACGATAATCACCGTTGCCCCTTGGTTACGCGACATATCTTGTAAAATTTGAAGCACTTGTTTTCCGGTATGGTAGTCGAGCGCTCCTGTTGGCTCATCGCAAAGCAAGAGTTTTGGATTCTTCGCAACTGCACGTGCAATGGATACCCGCTGTTGTTCCCCACCCGATAATTGCGCTGGAAAATTATTGATGCGGTGTCCAAGTCCGACTGCCTTCAAGGCTTCCTCTGCATCTTGGGCGTCTTTTACAATTTCAGCAGCAAGTTCCACATTTTCCTTTGCCGTTAAGTTCGGCACTAAATTATAAAATTGGAAGACGAAGCCGACATCATCTCTTCTATAATAAGTGAGTTGTTTTTCATCAAAAGCGGAAATGTCCACTCCGTCGACAAACACATGTCCGTCGTCGTTAGTGTCCATGCCTCCTAAAATATTAAGGACCGTCGATTTTCCTGCACCGCTGGCCCCTAAAATAATGACTAACTCCCCTTTTTCAATTTCAAAATTCACATCATTATTCGCGATAATCTCTGTATCGCCGACTTGATAACGTTTATAGCTGTTTTTCATCTCGATATAAGCCATGTCTATCCCTCATTTCTATTGGCTCCGTTAAATGAACACCGTGTTGATTCTTTCTCGTATCTACTTTATAATAGGCCTAGTGAAAAAACAATACACAATACTCAACAATATGTTGATTTAAGAAAAGAGTGTACCCAATGACGACCCAAAAACGCAAAACTACAACGAAAAGCGATTTAAAAGAAGCGCTAACTCGATTACTTAGAGAAAAAGACTTCGAAGCCATTAGCGTCAGCGACATCACTAAAGAAGCCGGCGTGAACCGCGGAACCTTCTATCTCCATTACGTCGATAAATTTGATATGATGGACAAACTCATCGACGAGATTTTGCAAAACATCTTGACCCTATTAAAAGAAGGCCAGCCAAAAAATAAGCAAGAGGCCTTTCCTGGTATCGTGAAAATCTTCGAGTATTTAAAGGAAGACTTCGATTTTGTTCACGCGATGACCTTGAATCGTTTCAACTATACGGCTAAACTCGTCCACGACTTTCTGCTGGAATTAACGCGCCAAATTGGACCGATTAAGAAAAATATCGAGATGGTCTATCCGCTGCCAGACGATTACGCGCAAGAAGTGTTTATCTATAGCAATGGCGCGATTTTCTTCCATTGGATTCAAAAAGGCGGCGTGGAAACCCCTGAAGAAATCGCAAAAATCTTTTTAAGAATGACCGTATAAAGGAGAAAACTTATGCAAAAGACGATTATGAAAGACCCACTCTTCTTAAGCCAAAAATCAAGTGTTGCCGACCCGAAAGCTGATGCGCAAGTGGTCCGCGACTTGCAAGATACGCTTCGTGCAAACCGCGACCGCTGTGTAGGGATGGCGGCAAATATGATTGGCGTGAAGAAGAACATTATTATTGTAGCGATTGGACCGATGGATTTGGTGATGCTGAACCCGCGTATTACGAAAAAGCAAGGCCCATTTGAAACGGAAGAAGGATGCCTGAGCCATACGGGCACGAAGAAGACGACGCGCTATCAAACGATTGAAGTAGCCTACATAGACCCGAGCGGCAAGAAGCATACGGGAACGTTCACCGACTTCACGGCGCAAGTCATCCAACATGAGATGGACCATTTAGATGGAATTCTTATATAAATACGATTACTCCAATCCTTGCGGATTGTTTCATCATAGCTGTAATGGGGCAACGGCTTGAGCCTTATGTCTCAAGCTCTACCAAGCTTCAAACTGACTCTACGGGTTTCACCCTAGAGTCAGTAATTCACATTGGTTGCTATCCCCCATTACTGCTACGATGAATCCGCAAGATTTCCGTAATCGTATTTTACTGTGCTTCTAAATGGATGAGGATGAGGACTTGTGCTGGGAAGGCGGGGAACTGCTTTTTAGCACGGGCGGTGTAGTCATCTTCTTCGTTTCGTATAGTAAGAAAAAGAAAAAAAGAGAAAAGGGTTGACTCTGACGTAACGTAATAGGTTACACTATCTAGTGTTAGGAGTTGAGGTTATGTATTTAATCAAACAAGTAAGTGAAATCAGTGGTGTATCGGTGCGCACTTTACATCACTATGACGAAATAGGATTGCTTTCCCCGAAGAAACAGGAAAATGGATATCGCTACTACACAGGCGAGGAGCTTTCCCAATTACAGATGATTCTCTACTATAAATATTTGGGATTTTCGCTGAAAGAGATTAAGTCCCTGATGACACAAAACGAGGATAATCTGTTGCCCCACTTAAAGCGTCAGTTGAATTTAATGCAGAAAGAAAAAGACCGTCTTCTAACATTAATCGACACATTAGAAAAGACGATTGCGTCTACGGAAAGGAAAATGACGATGACAACCGAAGAAAAATTCAAAGGGTTCACCTTCAAGGATAACGAGAAATATAAACAGGCCGCGACTGAAAAATACGGCGAAACAGTGATGAACGAGGCCGAAGACAGACAAAAAGGCAAGGAAGAAATCGTAGCGGACGGCTTCAACAAAATCTTCTTCGCATTCGCAGATAATATCGAAAAAGGCCTAAGCGCAACAGCTGCCGAAAACGTGGACTTAGCCAAACAACTGCACCAACACATGTGCACCTACGCCTTCGACTGCTCTATCGATGTCTTCTCAAGCATTGGATTCGGCTATGCGAAAAACGAAGAATTCAGAACGAACTTGGACAAATACGGCAAAGGCGTTGGGCAATATGCTTGCGACGCAATCCAAGCCTATGTGGCACAGGAGAGAAAATAAGCAAAAGAGGAGTAAGACACTTGTCCTACTCCTCTATTTTTATCTCACAAATACCAATTTTTCTGGTGTGGATAGTTCCGCATCAAACGTAAATCCGTCTTCTGCGAAAGCCTCCAACTGCTTCACGTCTGTTACTTGTTCGCTCATGGCAAACCCTACTAGCAACCCGCGCCCTTTTTTCGATGTCGTAGAGTGTTGTTTCAACGTTCCATCTTTACGCTCGTAAAATTCCACGTCTATCCAGTTGTAACGCGAGCGGTCTAGTAATGTGCTGAACTCATCACTGGCACAATTCACCACCGTTTCACCTTCTTCGAACAACTCTGCCCACTCCGCTTTCCAATAAGCCTTCAAGCTCTTTCCGTCCACGCGCAATGGTCTCAACATATCCAAGCGATACGGCTTCACAAAAGCATCCGGCGCCACGGCCCCATACAAGGCAGATAAGATGCGTACATGCTTGCTTCCATAGCCTAAACCCTTGTTCCATCCCTCTACTTGCTTCAACCAGCGAAACGCAAGTCCGTTGTAGAGTTCAATGGCAGGCGCTGCTTCGGCCACCTTCCACCCTTCGATGAACGCTTTGTTTTCGTCAAGCAACTTCCCTTTGACCCCAAGCACTCGCGAAAGCTCCTCTTCGGGCACGGCACTCACGGCTTCAACCACTTTTGCGGCTGCCGGGCTCACTTCCCAGTCGCGTTCCTCTAATGCGTCACAATTCATTTCCTTTGCAGGCGATAGTATTAATTTCATTTCGGCACTCCTTTTCATTGTCTCCCTTAGTGTACCCTACCCGCCGTATTTTGACAAAACACAAGGAGCAATTTATACTGATTACTATCAACCTTAAAGGAGAATTCTATGCACGTTATCATCAATTCCATCGCCTTATTTTACTTATTACCATTCATCAGCGTTGGAGTCTATACGATTGGAACGCAAAAACATTCACTCGCCAACTTCCTACTATTCATTGGAGGGATCACGGCACTTCATTCCGCCCGTTTGATTTACGAAAAATCAGTCACTGGATATATCTTCTGGATAATCGCTTGGGCAGTCATGTTATACGCGTCTTATTGGAATAACCAGCACGAAAAATCCTATAAAACAGAAAACCAAATGCTTGAGTTTGTTGTCTGCTTCGTCAATAGAAATCCATTTCCGGATAAAATTAAAGACCCAAACAAAGCACGTGCCATCGTTGCACTTGTTATCACATTTTTAATGATTATCGCTTAACAAGGAGGGCCTCATATGGGCTATGTATTCATCATCTTTTTTATTCTTAGCTTCTTTATCGTCACATTCGCGTTCTTGCATCTACTCGCAGGTGGCGCCGCTCTTCTAAAAGGAGACAAAACAACAGGAAACATCCTCGTTTTTGCAGGAGGTCTCATCGCACTTCCTACAATCCCATTACTCGCAGTGTTACCTGGAATCCCATTCCTTACATGGATCCTTGGGGCAACGCTTTGCTGCGTGGGAGCATACAAGAACGGAAAAGAAAAAGGAAACATCAACAAATCACATCACGCTATCCGCATCACTATCGCAGTTCTTCTCACACTTGGATTGGCGCTTGTTTAATCAACATCAAAAATAGCGTACGGAAAATTCCGTACGCTATTTCTCTATCTACCACACCATAATAATTGTCCCGGTCGCAATCAGTGCACACCCAATGAGTGACTTCATAGTGAACGTATCATGCAAGAAGAAAAAGGCCAGTATCAACGTGAAGACGATACTCAATTTATCGACTGCCGCTACCTCTGTTGCACTCCCCATCTGAAGCGCCTTGTAGTAACAAAGCCACGAAGCCCCCGTCGCAATCCCAGATAAAATCAAAAAGATCCAACTCTTCCTGCTAATTTCAGACAGCCCAGACTGATTATTCGTCACAAAAACCATCAGCCACGACATCACAACGACCACAACCGTGCGTACCGCCGTCGCCAAATTCGAGTTTACCCCATCAATCCCAATCTTCGCCAAAATCGACGTCAACGCCGCAAACACTGCTGACAATAACGCAAATACAATCCACATAACCCAGAACTCCTCTTTCATCAATTCTTCCTCTAGTATACCCCTACTTCCTCCTCGTTCCAAGCACCCCTTCATTCAAACGTGTCTTCTTCGTTCATTTCCACTATAATAAAGACGAAGGCAAACACTCTTCCCTTCGCATCATTTTTCGGATTTGGAGAAATCATTATGGTTACTACATTCTCTATGATATTATCTTTAGGTTTTAATGTTTACTTCTTTCCTATCTACCATATAATGAGTGGACTTAGAGCCATTTTTTTCCTTAAAAACCTTAAAGCTGGCTTATGCCTCATTATTGGCGGTTCAATCCTTGAAGCAGTTGCTTATTACGGCTTTTATAGCGCCGAAACCATCCCCTGGCTTCAACAAAGCGCTGGCCTTCTCTGGCTTCTCGGCGGTATCCCATGCTATATCGGCATTTATTTGATTAACAAAAAAATGAACAAAGTAGACCTTGTTACCTTTATCATCCTCACCATATGCTTCGTCCTCGGACTCATCGCTGTAATCAACTAAATCTAAACCAACAAAGACTCGTCCGAGAGTCTTTTCCTTTTTAGCACTCCTTAAGCAGTTTCCAAAGTTTCAGCATCCCATCTAGTTGAGCTCGCCATCGCAGAAATGGCGTGCGTTTCCTCAAACGTCCGCACGACTCGTTCCGAGTCCTTTGCGGCATATCAGTCCAATGATTCTGGCCTGAGCGTTCGTCCTCGTATCCTGTTTTTCGGATGGTCCGGTGGTCGACGAAGCAAATTTTAATCGTTCAAAAGCCAGACCCTCTCGTTTTTCGCTCAAAAAATAAAGAAAAATTCGGTGAACCATTGTGTTTCGAAAAATAGAAGCTTGCGAGTTTCTTTGGATTCCATCCAAATGCCTAAGGAGGATAAACGAAAAGAATCAGTTTATTGAAAGAATAGTGGGACTAAGCATTAAAACGAATTAGGGGACGTAGGAATTTATTCCGTACGTCCCCTTTGAGGCTTTAAAGGTGCAAGACCAAGGCTTGCACCGGTGCCCCACTATAACTCTTTCAATAATAAAACTGATTCTGAACTCGGTTATCCGACAATGCACTCATTCCCCTAAAATCCAAAGAAACGAAGCGAAGCTTCGCCTGTTCTTTCAAGCACACACTCATAACACAATGGTTCAACGAATTTTATCCTTTTATCAAGTTCGGTTATCTTTTTTATTTTTTTGCACACAAAAAGCCGAGAGGATTCTCGGCTTTTCAAGGCGATTATTTGTTTGCTAATAAGTCGCGGATTTCTTTTAAGTAATCTTCTGCAGTTGGTGCAGCTGGAGCAGCTTCTTCAACTTGATTTTTCTTAGCTAATTCAGAAGCTTTGTTCATACCTTTAATGATTAAGAACAATACAGCGCCAACGATTACGAAGTTGATGATTGCAGCGATGAAAGCACCGATACCGATTTGAGCAGAACCTAAACGGAATGAAACTGCTGCGATATCTCCTGTGTTAGCTACCATAGCGATGATTGGTGAAATAATATCATTTACTAATGAATCAATGATTGCTTTGAAAGCTCCACCGATGATAACCGCTACTGCTAATTCAACGATATTCCCGCGCATTAAAAACTCTTTAAACTCTTTTAACATAAATGTTTTCCTCCTTTGTTTTTTAGGATAAATAATTACCTTAAACAGAATACTAAAATTAAAACTAAAATACAACTAAAAACATTCAAAAATTTACACTTTTCGTACATAATTTTGCGGAGTGTATTTTTCTACCGAAAATCCGACTTCTTCCCCTGCAGCCATGCGGGCCAAACATTCGCCAATCCAAACACCGCTTGTAAGCCCTGAAGAGCCCAAACCACTCGCCACAAAGGCATTTGTCGTGTTTGGCACTTCGCCAAAGAACGGTAAAAAATCGGAAGTATACGCACGCGTTCCGACGCGCACCCCAGTGCGTTTGGCATTTTTTAAACTTGGAAGACTCGCACACGCTTCTTCGTACATGCCGTTTAAGAGTTCTTCATCTGGAACCAAATCGAAACCTTGCGTATTTTCGTGGGTCGCTCCGACTAAAATCTTGCCATCTGGGAATGGAAGAATATCAATCTCACCATGCAACATGCACACTGGCCATTTCGATGTATCTTCGGTTGTCTCCAAGGTAAGTTCAATCAACTGGCCCTTTTGCGGACGGACATCCACGTAGTAGCCAAGCTGTTCGATGAGTTCTTTGACCCACGCACCACTAGAAAGGACCACCGCATCAAAGGCTTGCACCTCTTCGCCAAGAAGCACACGGACCTCTTCGCCAACAGCTTCAAGAGTTACTTTTTCACGGACCACACGAGCCCCGTTCTTCTCTGCTTGTTCTAATAGAAGCGCAACGAGCAACTCGCCGTCCACGCGACCACCGCCGCTACAATAGAGCGCACCGTCTGGATTCGACCAGCCCGGAATCACACGCGCCACGTCTTCTGGAGTTAAGGCACGCACCTCGCCAATCATCGGCGCATCCACGCGTCGCTCCACGGCCATCTCTTCGACCTTCGCCAATTGTTTCTCGGTATGCTTGAAAATATACGCTCCGACTTGTTCATACGGCAACTCGCTAACACCATCCTCGCGTAGCTGATCCATCAACTGCGGATAGTACGCCGCCCCATGTGAGACGAGCTGGTACCAGTCTTTATTACGACGTTGCGATAACCATGGGCAAATAATCCCGGCAGCCGCCTTCGTCGCTTGGCCCACGCCCGCGTCAAACACCGTTACATCGATTCCTTTTTTGCTGAGCTGATACGCCGCAGTCGCTCCGACGATGCCAGCCCCTACGATTGCTACTTTCTTCGTCATCTTCTTCACTCCTAGCTGAAGTCTCTTGTTTCAAATTGCCCTTCGCGTTCAAACCACTCTGCCACTGTTAATAATAGTGCCTCTTGTCCACGTGCTGCCATTAACTGTACGCCGATTGGAAGGCCTTTTTCGGTTAAATGCACCGGTAAACTAATCGCTGGTGCACCTGTAATATTGGACAATTGCGTAAATGGTGTGAGCGCCAATGTTCGGTCAAACATGCGCCAAATCACGCTTTGTTGTTCCGGCACACTCAGTTCGTCCATATGATTCAATGCGTGGCGCACCGATTCTTCCATCGGGAATTGCGTATGCAGCGGAGCCACATCGCTCACACTCGGCGTTACAATCAAATCGTACTGCTCATGCACCTTTTCCATCGCATGCGCATACGTGTCCCATTTCGACAAAGCCGCGCTATAATCTTTTGCTAAAATACGTTCCCCGGACTGGTAAATCCCCCAGGTCATGAGTTCCATATCGTCTTTCGTGAACTTACGGCCAAAGCTTGCCTCCATGCCTTGGAACATCGCCGCCGTCTCCACACTATTCATCACGTAGTAATTCTTCATCACTTCGACGCCGTCAACTGGCCAGCCAATCGGTTCGACCACACAGCCCAGTCCCTCTAGGAAATTCACGGCTTTCCGAAGCGCCTCCTTGGCTTCCGGAGCGACCACACTTTCAATAGGAGATTTCTCAATCACGCCTACTCGAAGCGGACGGTTTGGCATAGCGTCCCAGTCTTTAATAAGCGGTGTTAAAAACGGACTATCCTTTTGCTCGACTTGCATCCATTTCAACAACTCGCGGGTATCACGGACCGTCTTCGTCATCGCAAAATTCACCGAAGCGCCTTGCCAGCCACGATAGCTACCAGGGCCAACAGGAATGCGACCACGACTCGGCTTCAACCCGATTAAGCCCGTAAAGCTCGCTGGAATTCGAATCGAACCACCGCCGTCACTCGCCCCCGCAATCGGAACAATGCCACCAGCCACCGCAGCTGCCGCACCACCGCTGGATCCACCGGCATTGCGATTTAGGTCATACGGATTATTCGCAGGGCCCCAGAGTTGCGGCTCCGTCATATTCTTAAAGCCAAATTCTGGCGTATTCGTACGTCCCACGATGATAAAACCCGCTGCTTCCAGACGCTTCACGAAGTTATCCGTGCGGCTCACAGGAATTCCCTTCAAGAGCTTACTTCCCGCACTTGACGGTTCCCCTGCTTGATTTTGCCCGAGGTCCTTCAAGAGAAGCGGCACCCCGCCAAACGGTAAGCCTTCAAACGATCGCGCCTCCGCTTCTTCTAGCGCACGCTCTGCCTGCAAGTGCACAACCGCGTTTAAGCTTGGATTTCGTTGTTCAATTTTCTCTAATGTCTCTTGGACTAATTCCTTTGGAGATACCTCGCCACTAGCGACGGCCTCTCTCATCTCGATGGCGTCTTTCCACATAGTTTCACGTCCCTTCATGTCTTCCTTATTGTACAGTGAAACGGAAAGTCGGTAAAGGCTCACGCAGTCATATAAGCATCGAGCACGGGATAAAACGCTAGAATTTTTCGGAAACAAATTTCGGAAAAACGACCTCTGTTACCGTTTATTCCTGACTTTTTCAACGCGATTTTGGAAATTGAAGAAAATATGAAGAAACTATTGAGAAATATATAAAAAATGGTAGTAAAAATTGATATTTGTGATATAATAATACATATAAACTTCACCGAGAACAGTAACTATACGGCTTTTTGCAAGGGTTGCTCTATTTTTTTGGAGATTTTAGTTAAAGTTCTCACAAATTAATACCTTTAGGAGGAAAAATAATGAAAGATTTCATCAAAGGAAGACTCTCGAAGTTACTCTTCGTATTGTTCATCCCGATGTTATTATTCATGCTGGCCCCTCAATCAGTGGTGAACGCAGCAGACGTTAGTAATAACATCAGTTCATTGACGGTCTCTTCAAGCGAAATTACAGACGGCGGACAAACGACCGTTAAATTTACGTTTGACGAACACGCCCAAAAAATCAAAGCTGGAGACACTCTTGAAGTGACTTGGCCAAGTTCAGGCACTCTTCACGGGACTGGATTTAAGAAAACCATCCAATTGACCATCGACGGCAAATACGTTGGGGACATGGTCATCAAAGACGGTTCTGCAAAAGTAACGTTCAACGACGGCATCACTGGCCTTGAGAACGTTCGCGGTTGGGGTGAATTCGAAATCGAAGGTCACAACGACACAGCAACAGACAAAGAACACGTTGGTAAATTCACCATCGTGAGTGGAGACAAAACTGTCGACCTGAACGTGAAGAAAATGGCGACTGGCGTAAACAACGCTCCATTCTTCTTAAAAGCCGGGGATATGCACGCTGACGACCCTGACAACATTCTTTGGGCAGTAACGATTAACGCGATGAACTTAGAAGTAGACGGCGACGTTCGTCTCGAAGACGAAGTGCAAGGCGGACACAAATTAGACCCAAACAGCTTTAAAATTACAACAACAGGAGCAAAACCTGGCTACTATTCAGGCGCTACAGCGATTGAAGATTTCAAAGCAGCATTCCCTGGATCAACATTTACAGTGGATGCTTCAGGAAAATTCGTAGTGACGATTCCTAAAGACTTGATCAACAAGACTGGCGTTCTTATTTTCTATCGTACAAAAGTAGAAAATGAAAACCAAAAAGAATTCAAGAACAACACAAAAGTTTGGTACCAAGTGAAAGGTGAAACCGCAGTTGTGGCGAAAGAAGTAAACGCATCTGTTGCTAACATCAATGCAAACGGTGGTGTTGACGGAGACCAATCTCTTCCAAAGATAACAACAACAGAAGCTCCTACGACTACAGAAGCTCCTACAACTACAGAAGCTCCTACAACTA
>CAURMP010000007.1:0-25120 GCA_963526005.1 uncultured Streptococcus sp.
TTCAGATTTGCAAGAAAAACCACAATTAAGAAATATCGTTCAACGCGTGTTGTTTATCCCAGATTTAATCAACTACTTACTTTCAGGAGTGCTATCAAATGAATACACGATTGCAAGTACAAGTGGGTTACTGGATATCTTTACACAAGACTTCTCAGAAGAAGTGTTTGAACGCTTAGACATTCCGCGTAAATGGTTCACAACACCAACGAAGAATGGTGAGGTCTTAAGACAATTATCACCACGCATCACTCAAGAGTTGAAAGTAGATCCATTTGACGTGATTGCAGGTGCTGGACATGATACAGCTGCTGCAGTACTTGCGATTCCATATGAACATGAAAAAGGCACTGTCTTTATTTCATGTGGTACTTGGTCGCTTGTCGGAACAGAATCTGACGAGCCTGTTGTAACGGATGAAGCATTTGCCTCAGGACTAACTAATGAAGGATGTTTTGATGGTAAATATCGTCTCTTACAAAACACAACAGGAATGTGGATTATTCAAGAATTACAACGCGACTGGCGCTTGCAAGGGGAAGAAGTTGGCTTTGGCGAAATGGTCACATTAGCCGAAGAAGTAACGGATAACCAAACTTGGATTCATCCAAATGACCCAGTTTTCGCTTCTCCTGGAGAAATGGAAACAAAAATTAAAGAATGGTGTAAAGTGAGTGGACAAAAAGTGCCGCAAACGAAAGGTCAAATCGTTCGTGTCGTTCTAGAAAGTTTAGCTTTAACTTATCTAGAAACAATTACTCAATTAGAACAATTGACAAAACACGAAATGACAACTGTTCAAATGGTCGGCGGAGGCATTCAAAACAAATTGCTTTGCCAGTTAACAGCAGACTTTACAGGACGTACAGTTATTACAGGACCGGTAGAAGCGAGTGCACTTGGAAATATCTTGTCACAAATGCTAACTCTTGGAGTGATTTCAAGTCGCAAAGAAGCACAAGACATTATCAAGGCTTCAGAACCTGTAACGCGTTATGAAAGTCGTGCGATTGAGAATTTAGAAGAAATTCGCTTGAAATTCAATAAAGTGAAGAGAGGAATTCAGTAATGTTAAAACAAATTCCTAAAATTTTAAGCCCAGAACTTGTGAAATATTTAATGGAGATGGGACATGGAGATGAATTGGTACTTGCGGACGCAAACTTCCCAGCTCATCGTATCGGCCAACGAGTGATTCGTATGGACGGACATGGTGTTCCAGTGGCTTTAGAAGCAATTCTACAAGTATTGCCATTAGATACTTACAGTTCATATCAAGCAGGATTAATGCAAGTCGTTCCGGGAGATCCAACAGTTCCGGTGATTTGGGATGAATATAAACGTCTCTTAGAAGAAAGTCACCCAGGAGCAGCGATTAAAGAGTTCGAACGATTTGAGTTTTACGAACAAGCTAAAGACGCTTATCTAGTGATTCAAACAGGAGAAAGTGCCTTGTACGGAAACATCATCTTGAAAAAAGGTGTTTTATAAACTTACTTACTAGTTAGGAGAGAAAAATTATGTCAACATTTTATGTACCAGCAATTAACTTAATTGGAAGAGGAGTCG
Source organism: uncultured Streptococcus sp. (assembly GCA_963526005.1). Classification (GTDB taxonomy): domain Bacteria; phylum Bacillota; class Bacilli; order Lactobacillales; family Aerococcaceae; genus Granulicatella. Next base: position 1,570 of record CAURMP010000007.1, read on the forward strand.
TTAAAGAAATTGGACCTTACGTAAAAGAATTAGGATATCATAAAGCTCTTTTAGTAACGGATAAATTTATCGAATCAAGTGATATTCTTCCTAAAGTAACAGGACCTTTAAAAGAAGCAGGTGTGGACTTCGTTGTTTACTCTGATGTAGAACCAAACCCAACTTGTAAAAACGTTAACGATGGGGTTGCTGCAGTAAAAGAAAACAACTGTGACTTCATTATCAGCTTAGGTGGTGGATCACCTCAAGACTGTGCAAGCTGTATTTCAGTAATTGCAACAAACGGTGGAAAACCACAAGACTACGAAGGATTACACAAATCTGATAAAAAAGGTTTACCAGTTGTTGCTATCAACACAACTGCAGGTACTTCAGCTGAAATTACAATCAACTATGTAATTACAGACGAAGAAAGAAAAGTTAAAATGGTAATGGTTGATAAAAACAGCCTAGCTTTAATCTCTGTAAACGACCCTGAATTAATGGTATCTAAACCAGCAGCATTAACTGCAGCAACAGGTATGGATGCTCTAACTCACGCGGTTGAAGCTTTAGTAACTCCAGGTGCTTACGGCGTTACTAAGAAATTATCAATTGGTGCAATTGAATTAATTAAAGAATACTTACCACGTGCGGTTAAAGATGGTCATGACATCGAAGCTCGTGAAGGTATGGTGAACGCAATCTTCTTAGGCGGTATGTCATTCAACAACGCTGGACTAGGATATGTTCACTCAATGGCTCACCAATTAGGTGCTGTTTACAAACTTCCACACGGTGTATGCTGTGCTATGTTATTACCAGTAATCGAACGCGAAAATGCAAAACGTGTTCCAGCTGCATTCCGTGATGTTGCAAAAGCTTTAGGTTTACAAACTGAAGGTAAATCTGATGAAGAATGTGCAGCATACGCAATCAAAGAAATCGAAACTCTTTCTGAAACAGTAGGTATTCCTAAGAAATTAACTGAATTAGGAATTGAAGAAAAAGACTTCGACTTCGAATATCTATCTAAGAATGCGTTAATCGATGCTTGTGCACCAGGTAACCCATTCATACCAACATTAGAAGAAACAATTGCTTTCTACAAAGAATTGTTCTAATCGGTAAAACAAAAATATTCGTATAGCTTTTAAACGTGGAGTATTGTCACCCCCCAGTGAAACGTCAATGCTCCACGTTTTATTTTCACGGAAATTTATGAAAACGCATTAATTTCTGCTTGCTATTTAATGAAACCTGGTCTAGTATTAAGATATTAAGTATTTAGGAGGAAATGGAATGATAGGGTTAATTCTTACTGGGCATGGACAATTTGCTGTTGGAGTGGGACAAGCGTTAGAGATGATCGCCGGAAAACAAGCGGCATATCGCGTAGTACCATTTTTAGAAAGTGATCCAATGGATGCTCTTGAAAATAATTTAAGAAATGCAATGGCTGAATTGCAAGAAGAAACAGAAGGAATCGTTGTATTTGCGGACCTTTTAGGAGGAAGTCCATTTAAGGCTGCCATGTTAGCTTCTGTTGATTTTGAAAATGTGGAAGTTGTTGTTGGAACAAACTTACCAATGCTGATTGAAATTGCAATGTTACGTGAATTTGCTGCAAGTGCGCAAGACGTGGTAACACAAAGCTTATTAGCTGGTAAAGAAGCCATCCAACAAGTAAGCTTACCAACGATTCAAAATAATGACATTGATGAATTTGATGACGAGGATGGGATTTAATGACTGCCAATATTATTTTAGTAAGTTCCCTTACGTTTATCGTATTCGTCGTTGTAATTTTAGGGATTTATTATTTCTTCTCAAGAAAAAATATGAAACGTCAACAACAGTATTTTGAGAAATTACATGAAGCGTTACAAATTGGAAAACGTGTTGTCTGTGCGAATGGATTATATGGTACTGTAAAGAAAGTTGACGAAGAAAAAGTGGATGTTGAGATTGCAAAAGGCGTCGTGATTACGGTATCTCGTTTTGCAATTTCTGAAGTCTTATAAGCGGTGACTGTATGCAATCGATTTTTGGAGAGTTTTATACAGGAGCTGACGGTAAGGATTATTTCTATCTGCCATTCTTAAAGACGGTTTATCATATTCCGACAGATGACTTAGTGACTTTTAATGCCTTTAGACATCGCTTTGTTATTGCATTTGCACTAGGAGCTATTTTCTATAGTTTCTTTCCGGGTGATGTGTTGCTATGCGTATTTGTAGGAGCTTTATTCTACGCGCTTGCGACAGTTGCTTATCTGAAAAGTATTTTGCCAAAGTATGTGGTGCAAAAGGGAGTTCGAGAAGGAGACTTGAACCGAGCGAAGCAAAATGAACAACAAGGATCACTGGCTAAAACATTATTTGTTAGTTTAGCAGGAGTTCTGATTATCGCTGGAAGTTTCTTTGTCTCAGGAGAGATGGTCAATCGAATGATTATCATTGCGTTTGGTGTCATCGTGACTATCAGTGGAACTAGTTCTATTATCGGAAAATCAAAATAAAGTGAAATGGAAGCTTAGATTCTAAGCTTCTTTTTTTATGGGAAAAAATTGAAGGGGGACTTTGTTAATTGTGAAGAATTTCAAATATATTTGTAGAGATTAGTGAGAGTTGTCTGACATCAAAGTGGTGGAAAAAGCATTTATATATAATGTTTTACAAATTAACAATACAAAAATGTAATAAAAACTCAAAAGTGAAGAATTTATTAAAAAAGTTTTACTAAAACGCTTCCAAAAATTCGAAGGATTATGTATAATGAATTTAGCTTTTTATGAAAGGAGAGCTAGTAATGCCAAATATTTTATTAACACGAATTGACAATCGTATGATTCACGGTCAAGTTGCAACTCAATGGTCATCTTACTTAGGGGCCAACCTACTGCTTGTTGCAAACGATAAAGTAGCTGCGGATCCGATGCGTCAAGGGTTAATGGATATGGCTGCTCCAGCTGGTGCACAAACTCGTTATTTCACTATTGAAAAAACGATTAATGTCATCGGTAAAGCAGCAGACCGTCAGTTGATTTTCATCATCTGTGAAAATCCTCAAGACGTAGTGAAATTAGTAGAGGGAGGAGTGCCAATCAAGAAGGTTAATATTGGGAACATGCATATGGCGGAAGGTAAACGCCAAGTTGCAGGTGTTGTTGCGGTTGATGATGCAGATGTTGCTGCATTTAGAAGACTGCAGGAGTTAGGTGTCGAACTTGAAATTCAGAAAGTTCCAACTGAAGGAAAAGAAGACGTTTCGAAATTATTCCAATAATTTTTATTTATAAAAGGGGTCAATGAATATGCAAGCAAGTTTTATTCAAATCTTATTAGTATTCCTTGTATCTTTTGTTGCTGCGATTGTCCATTTCAGCTTTTTAGAATCACTATACCAACCTATCGTAATGGGTCCAGTGATCGGAGCTATTTTGGGCGACGTACAAACAGGGTTAGTTGTTGGGGGTACTTACCAATTAATGACAATCGGTAACATGCCAGTCGGTGGGGCACAACCACCTAATGCCGTAATCGGCGGAATTATGGCGACAGTATTAGCTATCAGCCTTAAATTAGAACCAGCTGCTGCAGTAGGTGCTGCTGTTCCATTTGCGCTTTTAGGTCAATATGGTGTTACTTTAATCTTTGCTTTAATGTCACCAATGATGGCTGTGGCTGATAAGTATGCACACGATGCAAATCCAAAAGGAATTGCTCGCTTGAACTACTTAGCAATGGCTGCATTAGGAGCTATCTTTGGTCTTGTAGTTGTATTATTCTTCGTCGGTGGACAAGCTATCGGGGATACTTTAACAAAATCTATTCCTGAATGGTTCATGTCAGGTTTAGGTGCTGCCGGTGGTATGATGCGCTTCGTAGGGTTCGCAATCTTACTAAAAGTAATGGTTTCTAAAGAACTATGGGGCTTCTACTTCTTAGGTTTTGCTTTAGCAAACATTGTTTCTGCAAGTGAAAGCTTAGCTGGATCTGCATTAGTATTATTAGCGTTCATTGGTTTTGCAATTGCATACTGGGATTTCCAAATCCAAACAAAATTCAAAACAGCGGGTGCTAGCATTGTGAACGATGGAGGTGAAGAAGATGGCATATAATATTCCAGATTCTTATAAAAACCAAACGCCTGCTCCACGCTTAGATAAAGCAACTTTAAACAAAATGGCATGGCGTTCAATTTTCTTACAATCTTCTTTCAACTATGAACGTATGCAAGCAGGTGGCTGGTTATACGGTATTTTACCAGGGTTGGAAAAAATCCATACAGACAAAGATGACTTAGCTGCATCAATGTCTCATAACTTAGAGTTCTTCAATACTCACCCATTCTTAGTAACATTCGTAATGGGGATTGTATTATCACTTGAACAAAACAAAGCAGATATTCCAACAATCCGTGCGGTACGTGTTGCTGCAATGGGACCATTGGGTGGTATCGGTGACGCTTTATTCTGGTTCACATTAGTTCCAATCGTAGCCGGTATTTCTTCAGACTTTGCATTAAAAGGAAGCATCGCTGGACCATTACTATTCTTAGCGGTATTTAATATCTTCCAATTTGCAATTCGTTACTGGTTAATGCATTGGTCTTATAACTTAGGAACAGATGCAATCGGTATCTTTACTGCAAATGCCAAAGAATTCACTCGTGCTGCTTCAATCCTAGGGGTATTCGTTGTTGGGGCTTTAACTAGCCTTTACGGTGGTACTAAATTAGGAATTCAAATCGCAAACGGTGAAAAACCAATTGTTATCCAAGCAATCTTAGATGGTGTATTACCAAAATTAATTCCATTAGGAATTACTTTAGGACTTTACTACTTATTAGCGCGTAAAAAATGGACGCCATTACGTTGTATCGTTCTTCTATTAGTTGTCGGAATCGGTTTTGCATTCTTAGGAAACGTACTAGGAGTTAAATTCTGGGGTTAATCCTTGAACAATAAAAATAAGCTAGGCATTATGCCTAGCTTATTTTTTATGCTTTTTAAAAGTCTTTTTTAGTAATGGCTTTAATACGATCTGCAAGGAATACCGCAACGACTAATTTTCCTAAGTCAGGAAGAATGAATGGATATAAACCAAAACCAAGAATTTGTTGAAGGCTTAGTTCTTGCATCTTAATGCTTAAGAGTACGAAAGTCATATATGGAATTCCGATGAGGTAGAAGATGACTTCACCCACAAGAGCAGCAATCACCCAACCGAAGATATTGTTGATGCGGTTTCCGATAAATGAAATTACAGGTGCTGCAACCATAAATCCAATAACAAATCCAAATGATGGAGAAATAAATAATGCAGTTCCTCCTCCTAATAAGAAAAGTAATAGGAAGTGAACAAATTGAGCAGCAAAAGCGCCAACTGGTGGCAATAGTAATGATGCCAAAATCACTGTGGCTGTTTGAGCTGAGAATGGTACTGGACCAATCGGAATTTTTAAGTAGCTAGATACATAGCAGAGTGCTCCTAGAAGTGCTGCGAGCACAATTGTTTTAATTGATAATTTTTTCATGAGTGTAACTCCTAATCTTTTAGTTTTCTGGGCGAATGCTTACTTCGCCATAAGATAATGAATGGATGGCACCGTCATCTGTTTGGACGATAAGGTGACCGTTATTGTCCACGCTTTTTGCAGTGGCAGGATATGTTTTCATACCGCTAATGACATTGATTTTCTTGCCGACAATGATGGAATGGTCTTTGTATTCTTCCATGAAATCTCGCTTGCCAGCGTTGATGTCTTCGTAGCAGTGATTCCATTCTTTTAAGAAACGAGCTACGAATTCATTGCGGCTAAAACCGTCTGGAATTTCTTGCGGAGAAAAGAGGGAACCGATAATCGGTTTTAAATCCTCTGGAATAATAGCGTCATCGATATGCAAGTTAATTCCCATTCCGACAATCAGTGCATCGACTTTTTGAGCTTCAATATTTGTCACGGCTTCTGTTAAGATACCGGCAATCTTTTTGTCGTGAAAATAAAGGTCGTTCACCCATTTAATCCCAATTTTTTCATGGATAAAGGATTCCACCGCTCGCGTTGCGGCAACTGCCGTAGCACAAGTGATCAGCGAAATACTGTCCAAATCACCTTCTGGGAAAATACAGATACTCATATAAAGTCCAGATTTTGGTGGAGAGAGGAATGTTCTTCCTAGTCGTCCACGACCTGCTGTTTGCTCTTCTGCAATAAAGAAGGTTGGGACTCTCGATCCTGATGCGCCGTAAGTTTTAGCCAAATCATTGGTTGAAGTAGTTGTTTCAAAAACTTGAATATCCCAATCTTGAAGGGCCTCTCCTAAATGAGTGCGAATGCCTTCAAGGGTTAACAAATCGGTTTGTCTGGATAATTGATACCCAACTTTTGTACTTGAAGTGATTTCGTAGCCATCTTTTTTTAATTGCTGGATGGCTTTCCACACAGCAGTACGAGAAAGATTCAGTTGTTCTGCGATATCTTGTCCTGAAAGAGGTTTGTCCACGGTACTATATAAAAGACGTAAAACGTCCTGTTTAGTGCTCATAATATCCTCCTTTCATCAGTATTCATGTTTTTAAGTGTAACAGATTTGAAACGATTGTCAACTATTGAATTTTTAAAGGTTAACAATAGATGCAAACGATTAAAAGATAGCGGATTCTACTGTGAACATGGTATAATAATTGAGAACATTTAGTGAAAGGAATTTGAGTATGAAAAAATTAGTCATTAACGGCGGTAAACCACTTAAAGGGGAAGTAACCATTAGTGGAGCTAAAAACAGTACAGTAGCTTTAATTCCGGCTGCTATTATCGCGAATGAACCAGTCGTATTAGAGGGTGTTCCTGAGATTCAGGACGTAGATGCCTTAATTGAAATTTTGAATGATTTTAACGTAAAAACAGAATTCGTTGATGGAACGTTAACCATCGACCCAAGAGAAATGAAATCGATCCCGATGCCGAAAGGGAAAATCCAAAGCATGCGTGCTTCGTATTACTTTATGGGAGCAACTCTTGCTAAATTCGGTGAAGGGGTTGTTGGACTTCCGGGTGGCTGCTTCTTAGGCCCTCGTCCAATTGACCAACATTTAAAAGGATTCAAAGCGCTTGGTGCGGATGTGAGGGACCATGATGGTGCTATCTACTTATCTACTGGCGAAGAAGGCTTAGTGGGTACGAAAATTTATATGGACGTTGTGTCTGTAGGTGCGACAATTAACGTATTGCTAGCATCTGTTCGTGCAAAAGGGAAGACCATTATCGAAAATGCTGCGCGTGAACCTGAAATTATCGACGTTGTAAACTTATTAAATAAAATGGGTGCCAATATTAAAGGTGCCGGAACAAGCATCATTCGTGTGGAAGGTGTGGAAAGCTTACATGGATGTACACATACCATTATTCCAGACCGTATTGAAGCAGGAACGTATTTATCAATTGCAGCAGCAGTTGGTGAAGGCGTCCGTGTGAAAAACGTGATTTTCGAACACTTAGAAAGTCTCATTGCAAAGATGAACGAAATGGGTGTGAAGATGGAAGTTGGCGAAGACGACATTTATGTATTCCCAACAGACGAATTAAAAGCCGTGAATATTAAGACAATGCCTTATCCAGGTTTTGCGACAGACTTGCAACAAACTATTACGCCGCTCTTTAGTAAAGCGACAGGAACGGCAATGGTTGTCGATACAATTTATCCAAAACGTGTCGGTCACGTACCAGAATTAAATCGTATGGGCGCTCGTGGAAAAGTGATTGAAGATATCATTACATTTGAAGGACCAACACCATTAGTCGGTGCCGAAGTAGCAGCCAGCGATTTACGTGCGGGGGCTGGACTTGTGGTAGCTGGTTTAATGGCTGAAGGAACAACGAAGATTTCAAATATCGGACATATCCTACGTGGTTATTCAAATATCGTTGAAAAACTACAAGCATTAGGTGCCGATATTTCGATGATTGAAGAGTAAGAAGGGGCATTATGTCAGAACAAGTGGAAACTGTAACGCTACAAAGCTTACAAGAAAAAACTTTAAAAGAGATGTACGGCTTTGCCAAACATTATAAAATTCCTTATTACGGTCAAATGAATAAAAAGGAATTGGCGCTTGCGATTCTTCGTGCTCAAGAAGAAGCTACTGGATTTTTCCAAGTGGAAGGTGTCTTAGACATTAACCGCGCAGAAGGCTTTGGATTCCTAAGACCGATTAACTATTCAAGCAGTCAGGAAGATATTTATATTTCTTCTTCGCAAATTCGTCGTTTCGACCTTCGAAATGGGGACCTTGTGAGTGGGACGGCGCGTCCTCCACGTCAAGGTGAGAAGTTTAATGGGTTGATGCAAGTTGGTTTCGTGAATGGAAAAGATCCTGAAGAAGCCAAAGAGCGTGACCATTTCCCAGGACTTACACCATTGTATCCTGAAAAGCAAATGGTGCTAGAAACCACACGTGGTCGCATCGCTTCTCGTATGTTGGATTTAATTTGCCCGATTGGTTTTGGGCAACGTGGGCTTATTGTAGCTCCGCCAAAAGCAGGGAAGACAAGTTTACTTAAAGAAATCGCTAATGGAATCACAACAAATTATCCAGAAGCCGAATTGATTATTTTACTCATCGATGAACGACCTGAAGAGGTAACGGACATCGAGAGAACGGTAGACGCGGAAGTGGTGTATTCTACATTTGACCAGCTTCCAGAAAACCACATTAAGATTAGTGAACTAGTATTGGAACGTGCGCTACGTCTTGTAGAAGATGGACGTGACGTGATTATCTTGATGGATAGCCTCACGCGTCTTGCCCGTGCGTATAACTTAACGATTCCACCTTCAGGAAGAACATTGAGTGGTGGGATTGACCCCGCTGCTTTATACCGTCCGAAGAAATTCTTTGGTTCTGCCAGAAATATCGAAGAGGGCGGTAGCCTAACGATTCTTGCGACCGCGTTAGTGGAAACAGGAAGCCGCATGGATGATGTGATTTATGAAGAGTTCAAAGGAACGGGAAATTCAGAAATTCATCTTTCAAGAGAACTTGCTGAAAGACGAGTATTTCCTGCGATTGATGTGAAACGTTCAGGTACTCGTAAAGAGGACATGCTTCTTTCACAAGAAACGCTAGAAGCCATTTGGAAAGTGCGTCATGCCATTAAAGGAGACGGACTTGAAACAAGTGAGCAACTCGTGAAGCAATTAAGAGAAACGAAATCGAATGCTGATTTCATTCGTCGACTTAGTTTATTAGATTAGAACCAAAATCCCTAAGAGTTTTCTTAGGGATTTTTACTTTTTGCAAAAGGTTGTAGGGAAGATGAAAGGAGATTTCAAATAGATTGCTCCTTGTGGTAAAATGGAAAAAGGAGTGATTTTACGTGAAAAAGAAAAAAGTAATCAAAACAAATGCAGTTCGAATGGTCGAACAAGCAAAAGTTCCATATGCGATTCATGAATATGATGTGGATACAGCACACCTTGATGCTGTACATGCAGCGGATGGAATGGGGATTTCTGTAGATGAAGTTTATAAAACCATTGTATTAACAGGCGATAAGACTGGACATTTAGTCGCTTGTATTGCGGCTCACCTGGAATTGGATTTAAAGACGATTGCGAAAGTTTCAGGAAATAAACGCGTAGAATTATTATCACTAGATAAACTGGAACCATTAACAGGATATGTGCGTGGAGGGTGTTCACCAATCGGAATGAAAAAGAAATTCCCAACCTTTATTGAACACCATGCGATGGAGCAAAAAACGATTCGTATCTCTGCGGGGAAACGTGGACTTCAATTAGAAATTGCACCACAAGATTTACAACAGTTAACACAAGCAACAGTATTCGAAAATCATCCAGATGGGGTGGAAGCATGAGTGAAGTAACGATTCTTCACATCAATGATATGCACTCGAACTTTCACTCCATAAAGACACAAACGCGCTTTATGAAAGAGCGTAGAGCCACTCTTGAGGAGGAGGGGCAGAAGGTGTTTGGCATTGATTTAGGAGACTTGATTGACCGTGTCCATCCACTGGTCGAAGCAGAGGACGGAAAGATTGCTGCAAGAGTGTTGAACGAAGAGCAAATTGATTTTGCAACGCTCGGAAATAACGAAGGGACGGCATATACACCGCTTGAATTAGAGGCAGCGTATGAAGGTCGCAAGTTCGAAGTCATTATTTCGAATGTCAAATGGGCATCAACTGGAGAAGTGCCACCTTTTGCACAGGAAATTCACTTCGAAAGAGTGGATGACTGCAGTATTGCATTTATCGGGTTGACGGCTTCTTATCCAGAAAGCTATGGACCAAATGGCTATTTGATTGAAGAGCCGATGGATGCGTTGGAGCGTCTTGTACCGACTCTTGCAGCAGGTGGTCATCAGATTATCTTGCTGTCTCATTTAGGAATTGAAATGGACCATCTGATTGCAGAAACTTATCCAGGAATCCAAGTGATTCTCGGAGCGCATACACATCATTTCTTTGAAGAAGGAAAATGGGTCAACCAAACACTGTTAACAGGTGGATTTAAGTATGGCGCTTATATTGGTGAACTTCATCTGAAGACAGAAGGCAGTCGCTTGATTCCTCTTTCTGACAAAATGATTGCAGTAGAGGATTTAAAAGAGGATTCGACGATTGACGAAGGAGAAGCACTTCGCCAAGAAGGAATTGCTCTCTTGAAAGCAGAAGTGGTACTTCCACATATTTCTGCATATTCCGTAAAAGAACTAGCTCTTCTCTCATTAGAAGCGATGACGAGACAAACTGGAGTTGCGGTGGCATTTACTTATACTGGACTTTTCGTAGTACCGTTTAAAGAGGGACCGCTCACAAAGTTTAACTTACATGAATGCATGCCACATCCAATTCACTTGAACAAGAGTCGCTTTAGCGTGTCGGATTTTAAACAACTATTACGAATCTTTGAAGCCCAGCAACCGGAATTACTAGAAAAAGCTATTCGTGGATATGGTTTTCGTGGTAAACTGTTTGGGGAGATCCTTTATACAGGATTCCAGCTCGTTGAGGGCGAAATCGTTGTAGACGGCAAAAGATTAGCAGATGATGAGTTCATTACATTTGTTTGCCCGGACCATATGCGATTCGTTCCATTTTTCCCGATGATTGAAGAAAAAGGGGACAACGAAATTATTTATCCAGATTTATTAAGAACGATTATTGAAAAAGAATTAGTATTCAAAGAAAGGAAGAATCATGACTGAACAGAAAGCAGAAACACTTTCACAGGAATTAAGTCAAGTCTTAGAAGAGATTGTGACAACACCTGAAGAAGAAGTGAAGCGTGCGGTAATGGTGGGAGATACAACCGTGATGATTGACGATGTGCATTATGAAATCATCGAAGACTACCGCGACGGATTTAATATTGAAGCATTAAATGAGCGCTATAATGATATTTTTGAGCGCTATGATTATATCGTAGGCGACTGGGGCCATGAGAAATTACGTTTGAAAGGTTTCTTTAAACATTCGCATAAATTGGCGACTCCAGACCGCGATATTGATTATTTACAAGAATATTTATTGGAATATTGCAATTTTGGGTGCCAATATTTCGTATTAGAAAGAGATCCAGAGGCGCAACATAAACCAGTTGTGGAAGAAGAGAAAACACAACAACGTCCAAGACGTGAACGCAATAATCAACGTAAACGTCAAAACAATCAACGCAGAGAACATGTATTTAGTCCGGCGGATTTAGATAGTCCAGTACGTTCAAATAATAAGCGTAAGTTTAAAGAGAAGTCTCAAAACCGTCAGAAGAAACGCAATAATGAGACAAATCAAAAGACGAAAAAAGATCAATCGTTTAACTTGAAAGAATTTATTCCGAAAGAAACGATGAAAGAAAAAGAATATGAAAGCAATAACTTCAAACCAAAACAGAAGAAATCTTCTCAACATTTCTCAATGAAAGAAGTGGAGAAACCAGCAAGCAGTAAGGTGAAGAAGAGCCCTGTGAAATCCACTCAGAAGAAAGGATTTCATATTCGAGAAAACCAACAAAGAGGTAACTAAATGTATAAAGCATATTTTATTGATTTAGATGGAACCATGTATCGCGGAAAAGACCGTATTCCAACGGCAGAAGCCTTTATTAAAAGATTGCAAGAAGCCCAGATTCCATTCCTGTTTGTAACTAATAACGCTACAAAAACACCTGCACAAGTAGCTGAAAACTTACGTGTGAACTATGGTACTGAAGTATCAGCAGACGAAGTGTATACAAGCGGTGTGGCCGCAGTGGATTATTTGAAGTCTCATTTCAACGTGAACCGTGTCATGGTCATAGGGGAAGAAGCGATTAAAAATCAAGTCGAAGCAGCTGGATACACGCTTGTTTCTGAAGACCCAGAAGTCGTGTTGCAGTCCCTTGACCGCAATGTGACTTATAAAGACTTAGAAACGGCAACGCTTGCGATTCGTAATGGTGCAACGTATATCGTAACGAATATCGATTCAAACTTGCCAAGCGAAAAAGGCCCAATCCCAGGATCAGGTGCTATCACTGGTTTCTTAAAAGTGGCAACACAAGTAGAACCAATTATCATTGGTAAACCAAGTAGTGTGATTATGGAGTCTGCATTAGACTACTTAAATGCCAAATTCCCAGACCGTCATTTTACAAAAGAAGACATCGCAATGGTTGGAGATAATTACCAAACGGATATTCAAGCCGGCATTCAATACGGCATGGATACGCTGATGGTATTAACAGGATTTTCAACTCGCGAAGACCTAGAAAAAGTGGAAGAACAACCAACGCACTTGGTAGAGGACTTGAGTGAATGGACTATTTAAATAGAACTTACCGCGTGCCTAAGTGGATCACTTCTATCGCGCTATTCCTATTCTTCTTAAGTCTAGGAATTACCTTTGTGATTTTCTTTGAACCGATGTATCACTGGTCAATTGGTTGGTTTGGAGTAGAAAAACTCACTGGTTACAGTGCCGATACGCTTAAGATGAACTATCATGAACTCATCGGGTACTTAACGAACCCGTTAAATGACATCTTGAAGATGACCGATTTTCCAAGTTCAGAACAGGGATTATTCCACTTCTTTGAGGTGAAACGTCTCTTCTTTGTGAATTTTGCAGTACTACTAGCTTCGGGGCTTATTAGTTTCTTTGGGGTGAGGTATTTACGACAAAGAAGACAAACGTGGCAATTACGTAGACCCATTCGCTGGCTTGTTTTAATTCCAGTTGTCGTTTGCTTTGCGATTGCGGCATTCTTCGACACGCTCTTTGTGAAGTTCCATCAAGTGTTCTTTAACAATGATGCGTGGATGTTCGATCCGAAAAACGACCCGATTATTTTAGCATTGCCAGAGGAATTCTTTATGCTCTGTTTTGCCGTTGTATTCACCTTTTTATTGGTGGGGCTTTTAGGGACAAACGTTGCGATTAAGCGATTAAAAGAAATTTAAAACAGTAAGAAACGAGAAGCTTCTTTCGAAAAGGAAGAGTTCTCGTTTTTTTGTACCAAAAAAAATCGCATATGAGAGGAATTTCACACAAAAAAATGGTATGATATAAGAGATGAACATTTAAAGGATTGAGGAGTGGAATAATGAAATTATCAATTGTCATCCCGTTTTATAACGAGGAAAATATGATTCAGAAAATGTATGATGCCTTAGTAGCTGAAGTGAATAAAATTACTAAAGCAGAATTTGAAATTATTTTTATTAATGATGGTAGTAAAGACCGTACTTTTGAAAAAATGCTTGCAATTGCAGATAGCGATTCTCGTGTAAAATATATTAGTTTCAGCAGAAACTTTGGGAAAGAAGCTGGAACAATTGCAGGACTTGAATACGCAACAGGGGAAGCTGTGATTTTAATGGATGGGGACTTACAACATCCACCTGCACTTCTTCCACAAATGATTGAAGCGTATGAAGAAGGATATGACGTTGTGAGTGCTCGTCGTACACGTACTGGTGAAAAACCACACCGTACATTCTTAGCAAAACATTTCTATCGCCTTGCAAACAAAATGATGGATATCGAATTGATGGATGGGGTCTCTGAATTCCGTCTATTTAGCCGTAAAGCGGTTCGTGCCATTCTTTCATTACAAGAATACAACCGATTCTCTAAAGGGATTTTCTCTTGGATTGGATTTAAAGAAAAAGTCATCGAATATGAAAACCAAGTTCGTACCGTTGGTGAAACGAAATACTCATTGAAGTTCTCATTAAACTATGCGATTCAAGGGATTTTATCGTTCAATGATAAGCCACTTCGTATGTGCATTAACTTTGGTTTATTCTGTTTATTAATCTCACTGGCTTACGTTCTTTGGACATTTGTTCAATACTTTGTAGCGCCAGATTCACTTGTTAGTGGATATTTCACAACGATTTTCTCTGTCGTGCTCTTTGGTGGAATCCAATTGATTTCGATTGGGGTATTAGGAGAGTATATCGGTAAGATTTACTACGAAGTGAAGAAACGTCCGCATTACTTAGTAGATGAAACGAATATGACGGTGAAAGGAGAGCAACATGACGACTAAGAAAAAGGTCTATTTAGCAAGCTTCCTTGCGCCGATGGTCATCATGTTTATCGCTTGGGCGATTGATGGCTTCTTCCCGTTTGGTGCGAAGTCTCTGATGGCGGTTGACTTCAACGCGCAATACATCGGGCTCTATGCTTATTTCAAACATCTTTTCTTAAATTGGGATTGGAGTAGCTTCTTCTATTCTTTCTCGAAATCAATTGGGGGCGGAATGCTTGGGATTTGGGGATTTAACTTATTAAGTCCATTTAACTTCCTATTCCTCTTCTTCTCTGAAGAAAACTTCCAATGGGTTGTTCCTATCGTTATCGCATTGCGTTACGGGACAATGGGACTTACGATGACGCATTTCCTTGTGAAGCGTTATGATGGCCTAAAGAAAAAAGCCTACTTACTTCCAATCGTAGCGACAATTTATGCCTTAAACGGATTTAACGTCAGCTACCAAATGAACCCAATTTTTTATGATGGCATGATTATGTTGCCACTTGTGTTGATTGGGGTGGAACAAGTTCTCGATAACGAGTCTCCACGAGGCTATATCGGAATGCTTGCTCTAGCGCTATTTGTACACTTCTATATGGGTTATATGACATGCATTTTCGTAGTCATCTACGCATTATTCTATGTTATCCGATCTAAAGAATTTACAAATATCAAAGTGATTTTTGAACGCATGTTAAAACTAGCCTGCGCTTCGATTATCGCAGTAGGGATGGTTGCGGCGATTCTATTGCCAATCATCATCAGTTTAGTTTCTACTAAGGGTGGTTTGCAAAACTCATTGAAATTTGAGTGGACATTGCAAATCAATCCTTTAGAAATTTTATCGAAATTATTCCTTGGATCATTCGATAATGATTCATGGCCAGCAGGTCCAAACTTGCCAAACATTTATGTGGCGAGCTTCGGGATTTTAGGAACGATTTATTACTTTATCTCTAAGAAGATTACAAAATGGGGGAAGGTCGCAGCAGGATTCGTTCTTGTTGTTTTCTTAATCTCTTGTGCGCATGAATTTACAAGTAAATTATGGCATATGGGACAAAACCCAGCTGGATTCTTCTACCGCTTCTCATGGATTATCGCCTTCTTCTTAGTGTACCTAGCTTACTTAAGCTTACGCGAAGTAGAAAGATTCACGGCTAAAGAAGCCAGTATCTTATTTCTGGGAATGGCGATTATTTTTGGGATTGTTCAATTCCAAGAACATTCATTCTTAACCATTTGGCAACGTATTGCGACTCTTGGTATTTTCATGATTATGCTTTTTGTTCTGTTCTGGACAAAAGCGAAGAAACCATGGGCAGTGATTGCAGTATTGACGGCGGTTGAATTGACAGCTAATGCGGCCATTGTTCAGTCGCGTGTTGGATATACAGATGCGTATAAATACCACGATGCGGTTCTTCAATTGAAAGATGCCATCAATCCAATTCGTCCTGACGATACAGATTTCTACCGTATCAATAAGACATTTAACTTAAGTAAAAACGATCCGTTTATGGTAGATTACCCAGGATTATCCGTCTTCAGTTCGAACTTGGAAAATAGTACACGTGATTTATTTGACCGCTTAGGAAATAACGGGATTAACGCAACAACATACTATCAAGGAACACCGCTGCAAGACGCACTCTTCTCAGTGAAGTATTTAGTGGCGCCAAAACCAGTGTATACAAAAGAATATCCTGATACTTCGAAGATGTATGTATTCGGAAATATGGTAACGCGTAAAGATATTACGTCAAAAGAACCAGTATATGAAGCTGTAAGAACGAAGACATATGAAACAGGATTGATCTTACCAATTGCTTATGGTGTGAATGATGCAACAGTGAATGTGAAACTGGAAAATCATCAACCAATTCAAAACCATAACAAGATTGTTCAAGCAATGGGAGCCACAAGTGAAAATTACTTAACGCTTCTAGCAGCTAACGAAGTGAAGTTGGACAATATGGAAGTTCCAGATTCTTCTAAACCAGAGACGTATAAACGTGTGGATTCATCGAAACCAGGAACAATTACGTTTCATTTAGTGCCACAGTCTTCTGAAGATTACTGGGTATCGATTCCACAAAAACTTTCTCATACGAATAAAAACAAAGTGAGAATTTTACTCAATGGAAATACGTATGACTTCCAAGATAAATTCCAACAAACACAACTCATTCAAGTGGCCCATGATTCAGTTGGAAAAGCCGTTGATTTAACGATTGAAATTGACACAGATGACGAATACAATTTGTCAGGTTTACGCCTAGCACGTTCAAATAGTGCCTTAGTAAATCGCATGATTGAAGAGCGTCAACTTCAAGGGATGAAAGTCACTCATTGGAATGATAGTCATATTCAAGGAACTGTGAATATCACAGACGATAGCACATGGATGATGACAAGTATTCCATATGAAAAAGGCTGGACAGTTAAAGTGGATGGTCAAGTCGTTGGAACGGCTAAAGTTTGGGATAGTCTTCTTGCTTTCCAAATTACACCTGGTGAACATACGATTGAGATGACTTATATGCCAGAAGGATTTATGGCAGGTTTCGTGATTTCAATCTTATCAATTTGTATTTATGTGTTAGCCATTTATAAAAAATGGATTTAATTGAATAGGAGTAGACTATAATGACAATTTCAAAAATGAAATTCAAATATAGTTCGCTATTCTTCGTTCCATTTGTGGTGATGTTGGGGGTCTTCCTAAGTTTAGGATTGACCCCTTTTTCGCAAAATTCGATTCATAGTGGAGACTTTCTTTCTCAATATTTTCCGCTTTATATCGGATTGCATAAGCTATTTTGGAGTGGAGATTTTAGTGGTCTATTTTGGTCCTTCGAGAAATCGCTTGGAGGAGCCATGCCAAGTGTCTGGGGCTTTAATAGTTTAAGTCCATTCACGTTTTTATATGTGATCTTTCCCATTTCAAGTTTTCAAGTCCTTAGCTATGTGATTCCACTTTTACGTGCTGGGGTGATGGGAGTTGTCTTTGGATATTTCTTAGAAAAGAAATTCCAAGGCGTATCGAAACATTACTGGTTATCATTAGGATTGGCTTCGTCATATGCCCTTAGCGGATTTGTCGTATCGCAACAGTACAATCCTAATTTTTTAGATAATCTGGTCTATATTCCGTTTATTCTCTTGGGAATTGAAGAGGTGGCAAGTGGGAAGCGTTCGGTGAAATTACCGTTGTTTCTTGCCATTAGTTTAATAACGGATTTTTATACAGGGTATATGATGTGTCTCTTTGTGGCGCTCTATACATTTTATGTCGTCTTCTCGAAGGGTATTTCGTTGAAAGAGGCGACTCTAAAACTAGCGAAAGTGGCATTATTTGCACTGATAGGGGTAGGCCTTGCAGCGTTCTGGCTATTGCCAGTCTTTAGTGCCTTATTAGAAAGTAAAGCAAGTGCGGGAAGTACCTTTGCATGGTCGTGGAATTCCGTGAATGATTTAGTCGCTATGTCGCAAAAATTCATCTTAGGATCCTTTGGTGAAAAAGAGTGGGGCGATTCTAAGGCGTTACCGCAACTCTTTATTGGTGGCTTAGGAATCTTTGGATTATGTACGTTCTTTGCTAAAAAAGAGATTACACTTCGTAAGAAATTAGCAGCGACAGTCGTGTTGCTTGTCTTACTGCTCTCGTTTTCGATTCAAGGCTTCGACCAAATTTGGCATATGGGACAACGCCCAGTCGGTTTCTACTTCAGAAATTCTTGGGTAGCCAATAGCTTTATGCTAGTGCTAGCATCTGAAAGTCTAATGCAGTGGAAAGATGAGTTTCGCTTGAATGAGTTCTTAGTGGCCATCTTTGGATTTGGGTCAATTCTAGTATTGTCGACTCTAAGAATTCTGCAATATGTTGAGACCTCACAAAAAATACTCTCGTTTATTATTTGGACGATTATTTTATTAGCCTTCTTCTTTAGAAGAGCTGAGAGAGTTCGTAGGCTTCAATTAACGGCTGGCGTCGTGATTGTTGAGTTAATGGTGAGTTCGTTTGTTGGTTTTAGAAGAGCACCTTATTTTATCGGTAATGCAGGACTAAAGGAACAAATGGAATTTGCGATGGCTTTTGACAAGGAAGGATATAGCAATCCGAATCTTTTTACGCGAATGGAAATGCATAAGGGCTTGTCGCATGCGAACTTCCCGATAGCATTTGGCTATAATGGCGCTTCACACTTCACGTCGAGTCTTGAGCATGAGCTGATTGAAGAGATGAGTCATCTAGGTCTTCCAACGTCTCAATCGGTGGTGAACTATACAAATCGTAATGTGATTTTAGATTCGCTCTTTGGAGTATCTCGTTTTATGATGGACGGCGATGAAAAGCGCGTCTTTGCAGATGTTCGTGGAATGTATGCCAAAGAAGGGGCAATGAAGCACTTCGCAATCTATCGGAACCCCTATGCGTTTTCTCTTGGGTATTTAACGAATGAAAATACCGCAACCAATATTGCTTTTGAAAAAAATCAACCAGTAGCCAATATCAACCAGCTCTTGCAAGTGATTGGGCTCTCTGGAACGAACGCATTGACTGAAGTGAATGTTGGCGAACCTGTGACGACGAATTTAACGAAGGGTCAGGAGAAATACACGCTAACAAATGAGGCGGAACCTGCTAAAATTGAATGGAAGTTCAATCTACAACCAAACAAACTTTATTTTGTCGAAATTCCAGAACGCCAAGCAGGTTCCGTGATTAAATCAAAAGTGATGCTAAATGGTATCGGTTATCCGTACGAGAATCGATTCCATGAAAATCAATTA
Source organism: uncultured Streptococcus sp. (assembly GCA_963526005.1). Taxonomy (GTDB): domain Bacteria; phylum Bacillota; class Bacilli; order Lactobacillales; family Aerococcaceae; genus Granulicatella. The sequence goes on from CAURMP010000007.1 coordinate 20,900, forward strand.
TGGATGATTGGAAATGGAAACTTAGATCAGACGATTACCTTTGCGATTGAGGACGCGAAAGCCAAAGAATGGGATCTTCGTGGCTTCAAGTTCTATACGATTGATATTACAACACTCGCAAATGCATTGACGCAGTATAAGAAAGCAAATGATATTACAATTGAGTCGTATACAAATGCGATGGTGAAGGCACATGTCACAGTGACAAATAGCGAACAGTCCTTTGCGACTTTTACGATTCCTTACCATTCGGGTTGGAGCGTCACAGTAGATGGCAAGAAACAAGAAGTGAAAAAAGCGCTTGGATTCTTTATGGGCGTTTCGCTAACAGAAGGAGAACACGAGATTGTTTGGCGTTATACGCCGCCAGGATTACATCTTGGAATGCTTATTTCTATTTCGTCACTACTCTTACTAATTTTTCTATGGAAAAAGCATAAAAATGAATAGATGATCATTAAAATAGTCTCTGAAATCGTGATGATTTTAGAGATTATTTTTTTTCGTGTTTTTACAGGCCGTACTTTTGTAATTGAGGGTGTTTAGTGGGTATAATGACCTATTGATTAGAGAAAGGAAAGTGATGAAGTGATGGATGCGACAAGTATGGCTAATGCCGTTCGCTCGAAAAAAGTGAGTCCTGTAGAATTAGTGACAAAAACGATTCAACGCGCGCAGTCACTGAATCCTTCTCTTAATGCAATTGTTTACGAGCAATATGAAGAAGCGCTAGAAAAGGCAAAACACTTTAAACTAACCAATCAACCCTTTGCGGGAGTTCCTATTTTTCTAAAAGACTTAGGGCAGGAGCAAAAAGGGAGCGTCGGTACATATGGCTCACGCTTATTCAAGGATGTAAAAAGCACGCAGACTGATAACTTTGTCAAACGTTTAGAAGAACTCGGCTTTATCATTATGGGACGTACAAATACTCCGGAATTTGGATTCAAGACCGTCAGTGATAACACTCTCCATGGTCCCGTTCGAAATGCGGTGAATTCTGAGAGAAATGCAGGAGGGTCTAGTGGTGGTGCTGCAGCTATTGTAGCAAGCGGAATTTCACCAATTGCAGCAGCTAGTGATGGTGGTGGATCGATTCGAATTCCGGCTAGTCATAATGGCTTGATTGGCCTGAAACCTTCTAGAGGTCGTGTGATTGTCGGACCAGGTTCTTATCGTGGATGGAATGGCGCAACTGTTCATTTTGCGCTGACAAAAACCGTTCAAGATACAAGAAACTTATTATTTCATATGCAAGAGTGCCAGATGGAAAGTCCATTTCCATTACCGAAACTGAGTTACGAACAGTTTTATAAAACAGAAAAAATAAAACCATTAAGAGTGGCGGTGTTGTTACAGTCACCAGTGGGAGAAGAGGTCTCTAAGGATTCGGTGGATGCCGTGATGAAGATTGCACATTTTTTTGAAAATCATGGGCATTCTGTAACGCTTCTACAAAAGGATCCGGTCGATGGTGTCGCGCTGCAAAAAGGATTTTATATCATCAGTGCAGTTGAGACAGCGTTAATGTTCCAAAATATTGAACGTCAACTACAGAGTCCAGTAACTCGTGACGATATGGAACTAATGACATGGGCGATTTATCGCAGTGGTCTTGATATTTCAGGGATGGAATACTCAAAAGTGGCTTCGAGTTGGGATCGTTATGCTGAGCAAATGGCACAGTTACACAAGCAGTATGATGTGCTATTATTGCCAACGGTTGCACAGGCCGCACCGAGTCTTGTTCCGTATGAATTATCCGCGGATTTACAATCCAAACTTATGCGCATTGATGATTTTACAAAAGACCAGAAACAACAATTACTCTGGGAAATGTTCGAGGAGAGCGTAGCCGATACGCCATTTACACAGCGATTTAATATTACTGGGCAACCAGCGATTAGCTTGCCAGTTCACCGCACCAAAGAGGGACTTCCGATTGGCATACAACTCGCTGCTGCAAAGGGAAGAGAAGACCTTCTCCTACAAATCGCAGAATGGTTCGAGCAAGAACAAATATTTCAAGTAATAAAACAGTAGAAAGAAGTGAAAGTGTGTTAGAAACAGAAGCTTTATTTAAGCCTTTTGAATTAAAAAAAGGAGTCACATTGGACAATCGATTTGTGCTTTCTCCAATGGTGACGAACTCTTCGACAAAAGAAGGTCACATTACAGAAGATGATTTAAAATATGCGGAGCGTCGAGCATATGCTGCAGCCCTTCAAATTACAGGGGCGGCATATGTGAACAAGAACGGACAGCTATTTGAGTATGGTTTTAGTGCGACTTCTCTAGACGATATCGAAGGCTTAACCAAACTAGCCAAATCGATGAAATCAGGTGGAGCGAAAGCCATCTTACAATTAACGCATGCAGGACGTTTTGCAAGCCATGCTTTAAATCGTGACCGCTATGTATACGGTCCAAGTGCGATGACATTGCAATCGCCGTTCCCACATGAAGTTAAAGAGTTAACCGTAGAAGAAATTCATGGCATTACCGAAGATTATAGCCGTGCTGCACAAATCGCCATCCAGTCTGGATTCGACGGGCTAGAAATTTCATCGGCACAGCGATTACTTATCCAAACCTTCTTCTCAACGTTCTCAAATGAGCGTACAGATGAATATGGCTGTAAGACATTAGAAGACCGTTCGAGAATCGGGATGGAAGTCTTATTGGCGGTTCAAGAAGTGATTGATGAATATGCCTCTGATGATTTTATTTTAGGATTCCGTGCGACTCCTGAGGAAACGCGTGGAAATCAAATTGGATACACTGTTGATGAGTTCCTAGAGTTCTTCGAAGACGCGCTTAAAAAAGTAAACATTGACTACTTAGCCATTGCAAGCTGGGGACATGATGTCTTTAGAAATAAAGTCCGTGCTAAAGGACCGCATCAAGGTGAACTCGTTAATAAGGTGGTCTATGACCGCTTAAAAGGACGCGTGGCAGTGATTGCTTCAGGCGGCATTAATTCTAAAGAAAAAGCCCTCGAAGCATTGGAAAATGCAGATTTAGTAGGCCTTTCAACACCGTTTATCACGGATCCAGAATTTGCCGTGAAGATTCAAGAAGGAAATGAATCAGAAATCCAATTAACGATTAAACCAGAAGCGCTTGAAGCCTTAGCAATTCCAAAGGCAGCCTTTAAAGATATCGTTCCTTTAATGGATTTTGAGGAGTCGCTTGAAAAAGAAGCACGAGATTTCTTCAGAGGACTCGAAGCCAACTACGAGGGGAGAGAGACGGATGAAAATTAGTCTGTTAGACTATGGTCTCGTAGATGAAGGAAAAACGAGCGCAGAGGCTGTTCGTGAAACGCTGGAGTTAGCGCAATTAGCAGATGAACTGGGATTCCATCGTTTCTGGGTAAGTGAACATCATAATGTGCCGGCACTATCGATTAGTGCTCCAGAAGTGGTGATTCCTTATCTTGCTAGCCATACGAAGAACATCCATATTGGTTCTGGTGGTATCATGGGTCTTCATTATTCGCCGTATAAAGTGGCTGAAATCATGTCAACCCTAGAAGGATTATTCCCAGGGCGTGTGGATATTGGGCTTGGCAATTCCCCAGGAACTCCTCTTGTAGGTCGTAATTTGCAGTCGCTTTATTCGAAAGAGCAATACTCGCTGTGGTTAGAAAAATTGCAGAACTATTTGAATGAAGCGCGTCATAAAGGCGTGGTCGTTCCAGAAGTGGCGACTGTTCCAGAACAGTTCCTTCTTGGAATGGGCGGCCAGTCGATTGAGTCTGCGGCAACTCTTGGATTGAGTTTTGTATATGGTGTATTTCCGTATATTCCTCAAGATCCTGTGGAGTTGGCGAAAAGTCTTTCTGAGAAATATCGCAGCATCTTTAAACCAGGATCACATAGTAAACCAAGCAACTTCGTACTAGCGGTATTTGTGGTGATTGCGGATACGAGTGAAGAAGCCGAAGAAATGGCGAAACCATTAGATTTATGGATGCTTGGAAAACAGGACTTTTCAGAATTTCATACCTTCCCAACACAAAAAGATGTGGAAGAATATAAACTAACGCAGCGTGATCGAGAGAAAATTGCAAGCAATCGCAGCCGACTCATTGTGGGGAATCCACGTGAAGTTTTTGAACAAATGGAGGCGCTAAGAGCAGTCTCTAATCCTGACGAGTTATTATTTATCCCACTCGTCGGTTCTATTGAAAAAAGAAAACGTTCAGTAGAATTACTT
>CAURMP010000008.1:0-21486 GCA_963526005.1 uncultured Streptococcus sp.
CAATAATGGCTGCCGCGGATGGCGTCGTTAAGTTCAGTGCCTGTGCCACGAGTAGCGCCACAAACGCCGATACAATGACCTTTGCAATTTTAAGCTTCATGCCTTTCTCCTTTCGACACTTTGTCTTTTGTGATGCGATGCCCCTCAAGAGCAAGCAGCGCGCGTTTTCGCTCCACACCTCCTGCATAGCCTGTTAATGCTCCTGTTGTAGCTACGACGCGGTGGCATGGTACAAAGAGACTGATTGGATTTCTTCCGATGGCTGTCCCCACCGCTCGCGAGGAAGTCTTTCGCCCTAGCTTTTCCTCGACACGTTCGGCCACGTCTTTATACGTCCACACGGTTTGATAGGGGATTTCTGTCAAGACGTCCCACACGACTTTCTGGAAGGATGTTCCCCCCACGAATGCAATCGGTACGGCCCTAACCACATCGCCTTCTCCTTGGAAATAGTCCTCAAGTGCCGTTTTCACATTCTTCCACAACGGCAACGAATCGTCCCATACAGGATTCTCCACAAAGGCGCACTCGTATTTTTGCCCTTCAAACCATAATCCCGTCAACAACTGCCCGTCGCTGGACGCAATTACGGTTCCTAATGGTGTTTCTATTCTCGTTAAAACCGCCATGGCGCACTCCCCTCGTTTTTCATTACAAATCTATTTTTCTATTATATAATATTTTCTATCGAATGAAATAGGAAAGGAGCACTTTCATGCTCATTAACGAAGCCGTTTTACATATTTTAGATAAAAATTCAGGAAACTTACTCTTATCACAGGCCCCGCTCCAACTGGGCGACCCATTTCTCATTGAATACATTACAAAACTCGTGGATAAAATCAAAAAAGGCGACCCACATATCGGCCAATTAGCTTCTAGCGAACCGCTTCTTGGGTATCTGGCAGACGAAGGGATTTCCTTCTTAGAAAAGACACAGCAGTTATCCGATAAACTCTTCGCTCTTATTGCTCCAGCAGAAGAAATCGGAGCTGCAGACTACTTATTCTTTACAGGAACAAGCGATACAGGTGGCACACTATTTGGAATGATTCGCCTCGATTACAGTTCAAAAGTCACACACTTTGTCGACTACGAAGGCGAAGCCGTTAGCAATACCATTTTGCAAAATCACGCCATTTTACCAAATGCGGCGCAAAAACCATCGGAAGCTTTCATCGTGGATTTATCAAACGGAAACTACCACTTAATCGAGAAAAAAGTAGTGATTGAAGGCCAAAAGACTGCTTATTTCTCTGAAAAATTCTTAGAAATTACTGTGCCGGTCACAACGAAAGAACAAATCAAGGAAATCAAAAAAACGGTCACTCATATCGCGAAAAAACACGACGAGGAACCGTACAAAGCGCTGGCAACGACGCAACAAGCCATCTTCCACCAGCTTGAAGAACAGGACGAAATCGATGCCGCAGCGATCTTCGACAAGGTGTTCGAGGAAAAACCACTCGCACGCGAAGCCGCACAGTTGGCCATCGCCGAAGAACGCGTTCCAGAAAAAATCGCCGTAACGAACGTGCCAAAATACGAACGCAAATATAGCAAGCAAAAATTCAAACTCGACAACGGAATCGAGATTACCATTCCAAGTGAAATCTACGAAAACAAGGAGATGGTCGAATTCATCAACAATCCAGACGGCTCTGTTTCGGTACTCATCAAAAATATCGAAAGTATCTTAAATAAATTTAACGCGTAGTGCGCCCATTCTATTATTATTTCTAATAAAAAAGCTTTCTACCTCAACTAATCTGAGGCAGAAAGCTTTTTGTCATTATTGTCTATTTAAAAACCAAAAAATTCCGAAATACTCCGTATAAAAATACATTCTAGTAACTGGTTTATTCGAATATAATTTAGCAAGTTTAACTAAAGCAAATGTTACTATCCAATATTGCGCTTGCATATCCTTAGAAAAAACTCCTGAAAAGAATAGTCCCATTTCTAAACAGAATTGTATCATTAAAGGTTGCCAAACTGTTCTAGATGGTAAATCCTCCCAGAGATATCGCCATAGTTTTTTTAGGAACATATTCTTTCATCTCTTTCTTTTTTTCACCATTTATTATAAATAGTATATTGCGCACAATAATGAGTGTAATTCGGTAAATAGTATGTTGTAATGATTGTCTTCATACTTCTTCCGGAAACATAACTTTCTGCTGTATAAACTGTTCCTGCAAAGCTTCCTGGCGCAATCATACCAGCAAACAATGTTGCCCAACTAATAACACTTCCTCCTGCATTACCTAAAATAAAAAATACCACTGAAACTACATTATTTCTACTAGAATTCAATACACTTACATTACCTGAAGTGCTTCCTATATATCTATAAGGACCATTTTCTTCACCATAATTCCCAACTAACCACTCTTCAGAACCGTCTCCGTTTCCTCCAGGTCTTCCTGGCCACACTCTAAAAGGAACAAGGTTAGTTTCTAAATTTTCTGCTGTAAACGTTTGTTTCAACTCTGTGCCTTCAACTGTTGACTTGCTACTCAATAAAAATAAAAGAATAAAACAATTTAGCATTAGTATAATTTTTTTCATAATTATCATCCCCTATCAATTTAATAAACCACAATGCTAACATTTATTTCCTTCAAGTTAATTTTATCACAAACTTTTAAAAAAACAATATGCTGATATGTTTTTTTCACTTTTATGGAATAAAAAACTGCTAACCTCCTGTGTTAGCAGTTCCTTGATTATTTAAACTCTTTCCAATCCATCTTTGTTAAATCGATGGTATCTTCTTTTTTCAAGCCTAGGTCTTCTAGTTTGAATTGCATTTTTTCAAATTTCAAAGCATTTACTAGCGTCAACCCTGCTCCTTTTGGCTCCAGTTTGAACACTTTAGCCTCGCCATTTCCTGTTCCAGACAAGAATTCAACCGTGTAGAGCAATCCGCCTTTGAAGAAACTAAAGGCACTTCTAGCTCCACCCGCTTCGGCAACGTAACTTTGATGCAAGATTTTTGGAGTCTTTCCATCTAAGTAGTATGCTACTACCGTGAATGGTTGGCCATTTGAAGTATGTCCGATAAACAGTTCATCCACACCATCTTCATTGATGTCATAGAATAAATATTGTAGTGACTCTTTTTGTTTATTCAAGCTGTTTGCTGCCCAATATTGTAGCGGTACATTGAGTTTTTCTGCCACATCCGCGCCTAGTTCTTTGACGGTACGGATATCTTCGAAGACTTTCGCGTATAATTCCTTATTATCTGGTTTAGGCGCAACGGTTGTCGTAGTCTGCGTCGTTACTTCTGCCGTGGTTGCTCCTTGCGTCACTTGTGACTTCTCGGCTCCTGAGTCCTTCGTCTGTCCATTTCCACAAGCACCTAATACAAGTGCTAGTAACGTCATCATTCCTAAGTTGGCTCTTTTCATCGTTCTTCCTCCTTTGGCTATAACGGCTTCTTCAATGGAAGACCTGGTTTTCTTGGATACTTATTCGGTGTTTCCTTCGTCTTTAAAATCGTGACAACGTGACGGTTCCCGCCTTCATATGGCAAGTCGAAAGAGACATCTCCTTCTACTTTCCCGCCAAGAATTGCGATGGCTTTTTTCGCTTCTTCCAACTCCACTTCCGTATGCGCTGCTTTTAACGCGAGGAAATACCCCTGTTTTTTCACGAGTGGCATGCAAAATTCGCTCAATACACTAAGTTTGGCAACGGCACGAGCAGTCACCACATCAAACGACGCACGGAAATCTTTATTTTGCCCAAAGGTTTCAGCGCGGTCATGGAAACACTGCACGTCTTTTAACCCAAGCGTCTCCACTAATGTATTCAAGAAGGTAATGCGTTTATTCAACGAATCCACAATCGTCACCTTCAAGTCTGGAAAGACGATTTTTAGCGGAATACTTGGAAATCCTGCACCCGCACCCACGTCGCAAAGCGTTTGGTCCGTCAATTCATGGTGGAATCCAAGCGCCAATGAATCATAGAAATGCTTCAAATACACGCCCTCTTCATCCGTAATCGCCGTCAAGTTCATCTTCTCATTCCATTCCACTAATAGATGGAAATATTGGTCGAACTGCTTCTTTTGTACATCTGACAATGTAATCCCATGCACTTCTTGGAGTCTTTGATAAAATTCTTCTGGTTTCATACGCGCCTCCTTATTCTTGCACTTTCGCGATCTTTCCTTGTTCGATATAGACCATCAAGATCGATACGTCGGCTGGGTTCACCCCACTAATACGGCTCGCTTGCGCAATTGTTTCTGGTTGAATTAATTTCAAACGTTGACGCGCTTCGGTCGCGAGTCCATTAATCGCATCATAGTCGATATTGGCTGGAATACGTTTGGCTTCCATGCGTTTTAATTTCTCCACTTTTTCAATCGCTTTGGCAATATAGCCTTCGTATTTAATCGAGATTTCTACTTGTTCTTTCACTTCACGAGAGACTTCCACCGTTTCTCCGGCAAAGCCTACTAATTCATCATAGCTTAATTCTGGACGTTTCAACAAATCGCTTAGAAGGATGCCGTCTTTCAATTCCGCAGATCCTTTTTCTGCCAAGAATGCTTGTAATTCAGCAGTTGGCTTCAAGCGAATCGATTGCATGCGTTTAATTTCGGCTTTAATCGCTTCTTGTTTTGCTTGGAAGGCGGCATAACGTTCGTCGTCAATCAGTCCCAGTTCGCGTCCTTTTTCTGTTAAACGTAAATCTGCATTGTCATGACGAAGTAAGAGACGATATTCCGCACGAGAGGTCAATAGACGGTAAGGTTCTGTCGTTCCTTTTGTGACCAAATCATCCACCAATACGCCGATATACGCATCGCTTCGGCCAAGAATAAATGGCTCTTCTCCGCGAATCTTACGCACGGCATTAATCCCAGCGTAGAGCCCTTGCCCCGCTGCTTCTTCATATCCACTCGTACCGTTCATTTGTCCGGCAGTGAATAGGTTTTGGATAAGTTTTGTTTCAAATGTATTCTTCAATTGGTGTGGCACGACCACATCGTACTCGATGGCGTAACCCGTACGCATCATCTCCGCATTTTCCAACCCTTCCACGCTACGAATCATCTTGATTTGCACGTCTTCTGGAAGCGAAGTCGATAACCCTTGAATATACACTTCTTCCGTATTTTCCCCTTCTGGCTCTAGGAAAATTTGGTGACGAGGCTTGTCGCTGAAACGAACGATTTTATCTTCAATCGATGGACAGTAACGCGCGCCGACCCCTTCTACAATCCCTGTAAACATCGGTGCACGGTGTAAGTTCTCACGAATCGTTTCATGAGTCCCTTCGTTCGTATACGTTAACCAGCAAGGAATTTGGTCGTAGCGGTAGTCTTCGTCTTTGGATGTAAAACTAAATAAGTTTGGCGTATCGTCCCCTGGTTGAATTTCTGTTTTACTGTAATCAATCGATGAGCCCTTGATACGTGGCGGAGTTCCTGTTTTGAAACGCGCCAATTCAAAGCCTAATTCGAGTAAGTTCTCTGATAATTTAATCGATGGTTGTGAGTTATTGGCACCCGATGAATATTTCAATTCCCCGATAATAATTTGACCACGAGAAGACGTTCCGGCCGTTAAAACAACCGCTTTTGAACGGTAGATGGCACCTGTATTCGTGATAACCCCTTTACATACGCCATCTTCAACAATCAATTCTTCCGCAATTCCTTGACGTAAATCCAAGTTTTCTTGCTTCTCGATTGTCTTCTTCATTTCTTGCGCGTATAAATGCTTATCCGCTTGCGCACGTAATGCACGTACGGCAGGGCCTTTCCCTGTATTTAGCATACGCATTTGAATATACGTTTTGTCGATGTTGCGACCCATTTCGCCCCCAAGAGCGTCGATTTCACGTACGACAACCCCTTTTGCAGGTCCTCCTACAGATGGGTTACATGGCATGAAGGCCACCATTTCTAAATTCATTGTGAGTAATAATGTTTTTGCGCCCATACGTGCACTTGCTAGCGCCGCTTCACTTCCGGCATGACCTGCACCGACAACTACAACATCATAATTTCCAGCTTCGTAAGTTGTTACCATAGTCTCTCCTTTACTTTCTTTCTCCATAAAATTCTACATTGTGACTGACATATTCTCCTGCTTCATAGATGAATTTCGCAGAAAAGAACGGCTTCTGTTCTAGAATCCACTCTAGGAAAATGCGGTCCCCTTCCCAAGAAGGTTTACTTAGGATTTCATCGTACGGAACCCATTCCAGCGTTCCTTCTGGCGAATCAATCAGCTCTCCTGAAAACTCCGTCACACGAAAGACATACGTATACCAATCGTGTCCAGGGGTGAATTCTGGGAAGGTGATGATTCCTTTCATCTCCATCTTCGTAGCCTGTAGTCCTGTTTCTTCAAAAATCTCACGCACGGCACATTCTTCTGGAGTCTCTGCTGCTTCGAGCTTGCCACCAACGCCAATGTACTTTCCCTCATGGACATCGTTTGGCTTCTTGTTGCGTAATAACAGTAAAAATTCTTTGCCATTATCGATATAGCAGATTGTCGCTAACTTCGTCATCAGTTTTCCTCCTTGTACCATTTACTTCTATCGATTCGCCCGATTCTTTGGGAACATCACACGCTCGAACGAGGTGCGTTCACTCGTTCAGTTGTTCTATCTTTGTGAAAGAGATAAAACGGAAATTCTTACGGATTCTATAGGAATCCTTCACAGTGCGAAGGATTCGTAATGGCGGGTGTAATCGATGCGAATTAGATTCTCTTAAAATTTATTTTTAGAGAATCTTTGAGGCTCGATAGGTAGGAAGACTGTAGGCTTCCACCGGTACAGCCATTATCGCTACTATGAAGATATCCGTAAAGAATTGAAGTTATAACTCTTATTTACCCAAGCAGAACTGGCTGAACAATTGTGTTAACAGCTCGTCTTGAACAGTGTCGCCTGTAATTTCGCCTAAGAGATCCCAAGCGCGGGTAAAATCGATCTGGATTAAATCGACGGGCATGCCCATGTCGACCCCGTTCGCCACTTCTTGCAATGCTTGTTCTGCCTTTTCAAGAAGCGCAATATGACGCGTGTTCGATAAGTATGTTGCGTCGCGCTCGTTCATTTGCCCTTGGAAGAAGTAATCGGCAATCTTTTCTTCCAATTGGTCAATGCCCTCTTTTTTGAGCATGGACGTTGTGACGATTTCGCTGTCTGTCGCGAATTCTTTGACCTTATCCATGTCAATTTTCGTTGGCAGGTCTGTCTTGTTTAATAAAATAATGCGTTTGAAGTCTTTCGTTTGTTCTAATAAGCGGAGGTCTTCGTCCATCAACTCTTCGCTTTGGTTTAAAATCAAGAGCACGAAATCCGCTTCATTTAACGCTTTGCGGCTTCGTTCCACCCCGATTCGTTCAACGACGTCATCCGTTTCACGAATTCCCGCCGTATCAATCAGCTGGAGAGGCACGCCTCGAACATTCACGTACTCTTCAATCGTATCACGAGTCGTTCCAGCTATATCCGTTACGATGGCTTTTTCTTCGCGTAATAACACGTTCAACAGACTCGATTTTCCCACGTTTGGACGCCCAACGATAGCTGTCTTCAAGCCGTCACGCAAGATTTTTCCTTGGCTTGCCGTGTTTAGCAACGCACGAATGCCTTGTGAGACTTGCTGCGTCTTCTCACGCAACAGTTGTAAGGTCATTTCTTCCACGTCGTCGTATTCCGGATAGTCGATATTTACTTCCACTTGCGCTAAGGTGTTTAAGATTTCTTGTCGTAAATTCTGAATTAACTTCGAGAGTTCTCCGTCGAGTTGGCGCATCGCCATTTGCATCGATTTATCCGTTTTAGCACGAATCAAATCCATCACGGCTTCTGCTTGCGACAAGTCGATACGTCCATTCAAGAAGGCGCGTTTTGTAAATTCCCCAGGCTCGGCCAGGCGTGCTCCCATGCGAAGAACGAGTTGTAAGATGCGGTTAATCGCCACAATCCCACCGTGACAGTTGATTTCCACAACATCCTCACGCGTAAAAGTCTTTGGCGCGCGAAGTACCGTCACCATCACTTCATCAATCACTTCATCGTTCTTTGGATCCACGATATGCCCATAGTGAATCGTATGACTTGGCTGTTCTTTTAATCGTTTGTCTTTCAATCGATACACTTCGTCGGCAATGCGAATCGCATCATCTCCACTAATACGAACAATCCCGATAGCCCCTTCGCCAGGCGCCGTTGAAATCGCCGCAATGGTATCAAATTCTGTCTGCATACTATCCCTCACTTCCGTTTCATTGCACAAAAAAAGTGCACACTCCACCCCTTCCTGTTCTAGGGTGGCTCGCACTTTGACTGCTAACCGATATTCTCAAAGAGATTATACACTATTTTCCTTAGAATTCATAGGCAGAAAGATAGATTGGATAAATTCCCAGCATTTTTTATTTTCTTTGTAAAATTCTATTCTTCTCGTTGCACTCTTTCTCAAAACAAGATACAATTTCCCTATGAATAAAAAGGAGGATTCCTATGACAGTAGAACATCCATTTAACAAAATCGTAGAAGGCATTGGAGTTTCTGATATTCGTCAATTTGACGCAGAAGTTTCTTCGATTCCTGGCATTATCAAATTAACTCTTGGAGAACCAAACTTTGACACGCCTGAGCATATTAAAGAGGCGGCTATCCAAGCAATTAAAGACAATCACTCACACTACACACCAAACTCAGGGATTCCTGAATTACGTCAAGCTGCGGCTGAGTATTACAACAAGAAATTTAATTTCAATTACACAGCGGACCAAGTGATTACAACAATTGGGGCGACAGAAGGGATTGCGGCAAGCTTACAAGCCATCTTAAACCCTGGCGACACAGTAATCGTGCCAACACCAGTCTTCCCGCTATACTTGCCAATCACATTGGTGAACCAAGGGAACTTCATTACGGTGGACACAAGTAACGACGGTTTCGTTTTAACAGCGGACAAATTACGCGAAACCATCGAAGCAAACCCAGATAAAAACTTCAAAGCGGTGGTTCTTGTATATCCAAGTAACCCAACAGGCGTGACTTATTCGAAAGAACAATTAGAAGACTTAGCCGAAGTGATTAAAGAGCACCAACTATGGGCGCTTTGCGATGAAGTCTACGCAGAATTAACGTACGACAAGACTCACTACTCTCTTGCGAACATTTTACCGGAACAAACGATTGTCATCACTGGTTTATCAAAATCACACGCGATGACAGGATGGCGTATCGGATTCATCTTAGGGCCAACACACTTCATGAACGAAGTCGTAAAAACACACCAATACATGGTGACAGCTCCAACAAGCTTTGCGCAATACGGAGCGCTTGCGGCAATGTTACACGGCCAAGATGACTGCGCGAAAATGATGGTTGAATATAGCGAGCGTCGTGACTATCTTGCGGCTGAGTTGAAGAAGCTTGGTTTCGAAGTAGCAAGTCCTGACGGTGCGTTCTACTTATTTGCGAAAATTCCTGCAAAATGCGGTACTGACTCATGGACTTTCGTTCGTGACCTTGCTCCAAAAGCAAAAGTAGCGCTCATTCCAGGGGTATCTTTCGGACCTGGTGGCGAAAGCTATGTTCGTTTCAGTTACGCTGCTTCAATGGAAAACTTAAAAGAAGTTGTTGCTCGTTTAACAACTTACTTAGCAAATATCTAAAAAATTGAGAGGCGAAAAAGACCATATATGGTCTTTTTTTGCATTATAGTTTATATACTATATCGTTTTTTATTAAAAAAATTCAGAGGAAGAACATGAAATTACCATATTTGGTAATTTCATGTTCTTTTTCATTGCCTCATCTCATATTGTCATAGTTAATTCTTTTTGATAAAATGTGTGCAAATAGCGCAAAAAACACGTCAGAAGAAGAAAGTTGGGAGAAAAATGGGTAATAAATCAGAGGATTTTAATCAATTAGTGCTATCAACACTATCAAAAACGACAAAACTACCATTTGTGAAGGTTAGTCGTGAGGAATTTCTTAAAAAGGAATTTAAAGGAAGCGAATATTTAGATATCATTCTAAAAAATGGACCGCAATCCGTTTTTACGCCGGAAGCTTTACGAAAAAGAGCCACGAAAATTATTAATGACACTACGAAGAAAACAGCCTTAACATCTTTTGTGGCTGGACTACCTTCAAACCCAATCACCGCTACTCTGTCTGGTGGAGCAGATGTCGTTCAATACTTTGGGTTTTCACTCAATCTAGCACAGCAATTGGCTTATCTCTTTGGAGAAGATGAGTTATTTACAGGTGAGTTTGATGAATTACCAGAAGAAGCAAAGGCTCGAATGATTGGTTATTTAGGAATCATGCTCGGTGCAGGCGGCGCGGCAGCCTTGATTACAAAAGTTTCAAAAAATATCGCTGAAAAAGTCGGTAAGAAAGTCGTTACTACGGCTCTTACAAAGAAAATGTGGTATCCGATTATGAAGAAGGTCGGTGCCTTTCTCGGCTGGAAGATTACGAAGATGTCTGTCGGAAAGACAGTCACAAAGGTTATTCCGGTCATAGGCGGTGTGTTCTCTGGAGGATTGACTTACTACACGTTCAAACCTTCCGCAGAGCGTTTAGCTAATACCTTTGAAAAGTTATTAAAAGGCGAATTTATCGAAGAAGATGTCTCTATCAATGATCTGTCGGATGATTTTAAAGAGTACTTAGAATCTGATAAAGCCATCATCGACGGTGAATATACTGAAGTTGAATAACAAATAAAAGAGATAAAATTATCATATATGATAATTTTATCTCTTTTTCTTATTTCCAAATACTGTCGATAAAAGTGTCGCGACCTGAAAGTCCGCGGTAACGTTTATAATGTTCTGGATCCTTCTTGTAGAAATCTTGATGATATTCTTCAGCAGGATAGAACGTACTTGCAGGCTCGATTTTTGTCACGATATCTTTTTTGAATCGTCCGCTCGCTTGCAAGGCTGCTTTTGAAGCTTCCGCAATCTTTCTTTGTTCTTCAGAGTGATAGAAGATGACTGGGCGGTATGAATCTCCACGGTCCACGAATTGTCCCATGGCGTCCGTTGGGTCCGTTTGTTGCCAGTAAATTTCCACGAGTTTTTCATAAGGGAATACCTCTGGGTCGAACGTGATTTGCACGGCCTCTGTATGTCCTGTTGTTCCGCTACATACTTCCTTGTATGTCGGATTTTCTTTGTGGCCGCCTGTGTATCCTGAGATCACAGACTCGATTCCTGGTTGGCTGTCAAATGGCTTCACCATGCACCAGAAACAGCCTCCTGCAAATGTAGCAATTTCTTTTGCCATGTGTATTCCTCCTAGTCCTGTTCCGGGTTCAACGAAACATCTTCCCCGAAAATGCGCATCTTAATCGCGACACCTGTTCTTGTGCCTGCCAATCCACCGAGTCCCGTTTCACGGAGTTCTCGTGGCATTCTCACCCCGATACTGCGCATCGCTTCGATGGTTTCATCGGCTGGAATCACGTTTGTAATGCCTGCAAGTGCCATGTCTGCGGCAATCAAAGCATTCCCCGCGCCAATCGCATTCCGCTTCACGCACGGCACCTCTACAAGACCGGCTACAGGATCACATACAAGTCCTAATAAATTCCCAAGCGCTGTCGCAAAGGCTTCGGAACTCTCTTGCGGCGTTCCACCGGCTGCTTCTACGGCTGCGGCTGCGGCCATCGCACTGGCACTTCCGACTTCGGCTTGGCATCCACCTGTCGCCCCGGCAATCATCGCGTTATTGGCCACGACCATCCCAAAGGCTGCCGAAGTAAAGAGGAAACGAACTTGTTGTTCATGGTTCAAGTTCATCGTATCGGCAATCGAGAACACAACGCCAGGTAAGGTTCCACTCGCTCCTGCTGTTGGAGTCGCACACACAAGCCCCATTGCAGCATTGACTTCGTTTGTTCCAAGCGCGTATTGTACCCCCGCTAGAATACTATCCCCCGACAATGTTTTTCCACGTTCACGATATTTCTTCATCTTCAACGCGTCGCCACCCGTTAAGCCTGTTGGAGAGAATACGCCCTCTCCTTCCACGCTTCGTTCAACGGCGTTCTTCATCGTTTGTAAGTTTTTTTCCATTTTCTCCCAGATGTACTCACGACTTTGCTGGGTCATTTCCATTTCCTGTTCAATCATGATTTCCGAAATGGGCTTCTTTTGTTCTGTTGCTAATGCTACCAATTCTTTAATGGTCGAAAACATTGCAAACTTCCTTCCTTATCATCACGCAAACATGTAGATGTTATGCGTTTTTCTTAATGTTTGTATTTGTTCTTTTAATTCTGGGGATAATAAATCAATAAGCTCATATCCCATCATTTGGCTATCTTCTGTCATTTCTACTCGTTGTTTTGAAATGGTAACGCCATGCTCATGTAGTAAATTGTAGAGAACAGGCATTTCCCCGAGAGAAACCACTTCAAGTAAAATCGGAAGCGGACCTGAAAGATCCATCTTAAAGCCATCCACCTCGATGTACTTCACTTCCACTGCTCCGCCACCAACAGAGGTCCCAATGAGGCGAATCGTACGTTTCTCGTCGCTCAATGTCAAATCCGCAGTATTGGCGTGATTCACAGGGCTTGGTTCTTTTCGTTCAACAAATTCAATATGCATCCCTTCGGATACGGCAATCTCAACGGCACGCGGCACGCGCTCATCATCTGTCGCAAAACCTAAGATTCCGCTAATAATCGCAAAATCCGTTCCGTGTCCCTTATGCGTTTCGGAGAATGATTCATAATAGTCGCATCGCACATTCTTTGGCGTGCCTCCGAACAATTGTCTCGCAAGAGCACCAATCGCTATCGCTCCAGCAGTATGTGAAGAAGAAGGGCCCACCATAATCGGACCAATAATATCAAAACAACTCTTATAATTTTGTACCTTATTTTCTTCCATGTCGGCCATCCTTTCTTTGCTTTACTATCGTATCAGTATCCGCCTTTAATGTAAATTATTTTTGGCCGGCAACTCGTATTGCGTATGCATCGAGTAAGATTCGGCTGATGACTTGTAGCGGCAAACGCGAGCGTACTTCATAGTCTGGGAAATACGAACTCTCAGATTTATAGCCAACAAACGTGATATCACTGAGTCTTGCTAGAGGACTCGCTCCATTTGCGGTCAGTAAAATAACCGGCACTTCATTTTGTTGGCAAACACGCGCTGCCTCCACCAATTCTTCGGTATGGCCATTTAACGAGATAATAATCGCTACATCTTGGACATTTAAACGGTGACTAATCGTTCTTATAATATTTGGATCCACATACTGTTCGCAGGTACGCTCCAATAGATGGAGTTTAATTTCCATTTCACTGGCAATCATTTCGCTGAGGCCACGCGAAAATAAATACACTCGTTGCGCCCCAAAAATCGCTTGAACAGCATCCTCAATCGTCTTACTATCTAGTTGCTCAATAGTTCGGCGAACTTCTTGTTCATTTTTCACGACAACCGCTTGAATTTTTTGGTCAACAGCTTCCAAACTGTTGAAGGTGGATAACTCTTCATTTGTAAAACGGTATTGTTTCTTTAAATCATGTTTAAAACTCGTAAAACCGTCATATCCTAGTTTCTTCATGGTTCGCACAATAGACGCAGTAGAAACATTTGCATCCTGACTCAACTTCACGATGGAAATAGAAGGGACCTCTTCTAGATGTTCCTCGATATAAGCGAGTAGATATTTTTCCGTATTCGTTAAACCTTGCGTGTTGAACATGCGAACTCCTCCATTTTGTAAAGATTTACAAATGTTAACCTCATTTTAGAAAACATTTACAACTTGACGTATGTAATAATAAGTATAGCAAAAAAAGCTTGGAGGTGAAATGATGATTTATACGTGTACGATGAATTTAGCCATCGATTTGTTCATTAAAACCGCGCAAATGCTACCGTCTGAAGTGAACCGAACCGACGAGGCTGTTTACATGCCAAATGGAAAAGGCGTGAATGTCAGCTTCATCTTAAAGGAACTCGGGATTGATAGCACCGCCACTGGTTTTAAAGCAGGTTTTACTGGCCAATTTATCGAGGAAGAACTGCAAAAGGCAGGCATCCAAACACTATTCGTTACGGTGGACGGAATTACTCGTATCAATGTGTTCACGCAAGTCGTGGCCACAAACGAAGAATTCAAACTCGTCAACCAAGGCCCAAGTGTTACACCCGATCAAGAAGCTTCTCTTCTCGCCATCGTGGAGAACATGAACTCCGACGATATTTTGTTTGTTTCTGGAAGTCATCCTGAAGGCATCACGCGTGCCACTTACGAGAAAATCGCAAAAGCGTCGCAGCAACGTGGCTTTAAGTTTATTCTAGACACTTCCGCTCATTTTGTACCGGAACTATTGAGTTACAAACCATATCTCATCAAACCAAACGACGAAGAATTAGCCGAATGGTTTGGATTGAAGGACATTAGCCTTGAGGAAATTAAGGACTGCGGTCGTAAACTCCTCGAGCAAGGTGCTCAAAACGTCATCGTTTCTTTAGGAGACAAGGGAGCCATTCTCTTTACACCCGACGAAACGATTCATGTCACTGCACCGGATGGCGAAGTAGTCAATACTGCCTGTGCAGGAGATACACTACTTGCGACCTTCGTTGGAAGCAAGTTGCAAGGTTTATCCGATGAAGAAGCCCTCATCAAAGCCGTCGCAGCGGGAAGCTCAACCGCTTTTAGACCTGGTTTGACAGACTTCTCGGATGTTCCTACATTAATGCAACAAATCAAACGAGTATCCTAACTCGGAAACAATAAAGGAGGAAAAACTATGACAAAATATGATATTATCGCTGCCACTGGGTGTCCGACAGGGATTGCGCACACTTACATGGCACAAGAAGCCCTTGAGCAAGCCGCTAAAAAAGCAGGAGTAACGATTAAAGTCGAAACACACGGACAAATCGGTATCGAAAACGAACTTACTCCAGAAGAAATTGCAAACGCAAAAGCAGTCATCATCGCTGCTGACAAGGATGTTCAGCCACAACGTTTCGTAAACAAAAAAATTATCGACGTTTCAGTTGGACAAGGAATTAAAAATGCCGACGAATTAGTCGCACAAGCTCTTCGCGGAGAAGGCGTTGTGAAATACCACTCTGACGATTCAGCTGTTGAATCTTCACAAGCTTCACAATCTTCTAACGTTGGCAAAAGTTCTATCGGTCGTGAAATTTACAAAC
Source organism: uncultured Streptococcus sp. (assembly GCA_963526005.1). Taxonomy (GTDB): domain Bacteria; phylum Bacillota; class Bacilli; order Lactobacillales; family Aerococcaceae; genus Granulicatella. The sequence goes on from CAURMP010000008.1 coordinate 15,217, forward strand.
ACTTGATGAACGGGGTATCTCACATGCTTCCATTCGTTGTTGGTGGTGGGGTGCTTATCGCGATTTCATTTGCCGTATTCGGAATTTACTCATTTAAACCAGATGACCCAAGTTACAATGCCTTTTCTGCTCAATTAAAAGAAATTGGTGGATTAGCAATGGGCTTGATGACTCCGGTTCTTGCAGCCTACATTGCACAAAGCATTGGGAACCGTCCTGCTTTAGTGAGCGGTTTTGTCGCAGGTTTAATGGCAAGTAACGGGGGCGCAGGATTCCTTGGCGGTATCGTCGGTGGTTTCTTCGCTGGTTACTTAGTAGTTCTTTTAGAAAAATTATTCAAAGGACTACCAAAAACATTAGATGGTCTTAAAGCTATTTTCTTATATCCATTATTAGGCGTATTCATTACTGGTTTATTTATGAGTGTCATCGTTAGTCCAATGGCTGGTATTAACCAATCATTAATGGACTTCCTAAAAGGATTCCAAGATTCAAACCCTGTTCTTCTTGGTCTTGTTATCGGATGTATGAGTGCCTTTGATATGGGTGGTCCAGTCAACAAAGCTGCATACGTTACAGGTACTCTTCTTCTTGCTGAAGGAAATACTACATTCATGGCAGGTGTTTCTGCAGCATGTATCGCTCCTCCACTTATTACAACTGTTGCCGTATTATTATTCAAAAACCGTTTTGACACAGACGAACGTAATGCTGGGTTAGGCAACTTCATCTTAGGTTCAACTCACATTACTGAAGGGGCTATTCCTTTCGTTGCCAAAGATCCACTTCGCGCAATGCCTTCAATGATGTTAGGTTCTTCAATCGCTGCAATCTTAACTTACTTATTCGGCGTACAAGTACCTGCTCCTCACGGTGGTTTCTTAGTATTACCAGTTGTGACACATCCATTCTTATGGGTATTAGCCATTGCGGTTGGTTCTGTTGTCGGCGGTATTGTTCTTGGAGCAACTCGTAAACCACTTTCTGAATAATCAACAATCGTTTAGAAAGAACTTTGGAGGTTGAAAATGTTAATTAGTAAAGAATCTATTTTCTTAAATGAAAATCTTACTTCTCAAGAAGGAGTGTTTCACTTCATCGCTCAAAAAGCTGTAGCACTAGGCGTTTCAGCAGACGAAAACGCCGTGTACAACGGACTTGTAGAACGTGAACAACAAGGGACAACCGGAATGATGGACGGATTCGCGATTCCACATGCGAAATCAAGTGCCATCACGACTCCAAAAATCGTCATCGTTCGTCTTAGTGACGGAATTGACTGGAACAGCATGGATGGAAAACCAACTTCATTCATCTTCAGCTTATTAATTCCAGATGGCGAAGCAGGAACAACTCACCTTAAGCTACTAGCATCGGTTGCTCGGTTGCTTATGAAAGCCGATGTAAAAGAAGCTTTATTAGGTGCTACAACTGCTGAACAACTTGAAAAAGTATTAAATAGTCATTTAGCAGGCTAACCCACTCTCCAGGAGAAAAAGCACAAAACAGCTCTCTCCTGGTATTTTTATTTCATTTCCACAAAATTCGGTTGAAACTCCGCATAATCCCTCTATTTTTCGCCAAACGCTATTGACGAAAGCACTAAAAAATCTTACAATGGTATTAACTGGTAGTGACCAGTTGTAGAAGAGTTTTTTACGAAAGGAGGAACCGATATGGTAGCCAAACCTTCTCCACTCTACTCAACACTGAGTCTAGCGTTGATTGACTTCATTAAGACCAAGGGAAAAGCACACGAAAAAATGCTTTCGGAGCGCGAAATTACAAAGGTCTACAATGTCAGTCGTACCACCGTTCGAACAGCGTTGAAGGAATTGGAGACGCTTGGATATATTTATAAGCGTCAGGGAAAAGGCACGTTCATTTCAACGCAATGGAAAGAACGCCAAAACTTGCTGGAAGGCTACAGTTTCACGGAACAGATGAAGGAACTCGGCAAGGTCCCTTCCACGAAAATTACTTCGCTGGATTGTTACGAAGCCGATGAATTTATCGCTCCACTTGTTGGAATCGAAGCTGGTGACAAGCTCTTTCGTCTGAAACGCATTCGGTATGCAGATGGCATTCCACTCATGAAAGAAACAACTTTCTTACCATACGACGTCTTCAAAACCTTAACGAAGACCCAGTTAGAAGGCCAATCTTTATATGAAGTGTTTGCGAATGATTTTAATCAGCAAATCCACTACGCCGACGAAGAATTCTCAGCGAGCATTCTCACGCCGGAAGAAGCGGAAGTCTTGGATGTGGATCCGCACAGCGCTTGTTTACGGTTTATGCGAACCACATTAAATCCTGAAAATCGCATCATCGAATATACGATCAGTGTTGCCAGAAGCGACCAATTCTTCTACAAAGTAAGACACTATCGCACAAACAACTAAAAAAATATTTGGAGGGTATTATGTTTCAATTTTCAACAAGTCAATTAGAAGCTTTATCTGCAGAGATTACCACGCGTGAAATTCGCCAACAACCAGAATTGTGGAAAGAAGCTTTTGATTACTACAAAGCAAACTTAGAACGCATTACTGCTTTCTTAAACAACTTACCTGAAGGTCGCCTTCGCGTGATTTTCGCAGGTGCGGGTACATCACAATATGTGGGAGATACGATTCTTCCTTACTTAAAACGTACAGGAAATGAAGACCGTTTTGATTTCCAATCTGTCGGAACAACAAACCTTGTAAGTAATCCACATGACTACTTCAAAGCAGAAATTCCTACAGTGCTTGTTTCATTTGCACGTAGCGGGAACTCCCCAGAAAGTCTTGCTAGTGTGCTACTTGGCCAACAAATCGTGCGCGACTTCTATCAAATCACAATCACTTGTGCGCCAGAAGGAAAATTAGCCATCGCTGCTAAAGACGACACAAACAACTTACTCTTAATGATGCCAGACCGCTCTAACGACGCCGGTTTTGCGATGACAGGAAGCTTCACATGTATGACTCTTACAGCGCTTCTTGTATTCGACGAAGCTCACTCACTCGAAGAAAAAGAAGGTTTCGTGAAAGCCATCCGTCAAATGGGTACGAGCGTTCTAGAACGTGAAGACGTGATTCAACATTACGTGAACTTAGACTACAACCGCGTGATTTACTTAGGTTCTGGTTCTCTCAGCGGCCTTGCTCGCGAAGTTCAATTGAAGATTCTTGAATTGACTGCTGGACAAATCGCAACAGCCTTCGATTCTTCAATGGGATTCCGTCACGGTCCTAAATCATTTGTAAACGGCTCTTCTCTAGCCTTCGTATTCGTATCGAACGACGACTATACTCGTCAATACGACATCGATATCTTAAACGAATTACATGGCGACCAAATCGCACGCCTCGTTCTTGCGGTTGGAGTGGACGCAGAAAGTGACTTTGAAGGTCTATCATTCAACTTCGATAAAGAATATCGTTTCGTTCCAGATGCTTACCTTGCACTTCCATATGCAGTATTTGGACAAACCGTTTCTCTACTTTCTTCTATCAAAGTTGGAAATAAACCAGACACTCCTTCACCAACAGGCACTGTAAACCGTGTCGTTAAAGGAGTAACGATTCACCCATTAGAAGCATAAATAACTTAATTGAAAAGAGATGATCCTATGACAACTTATATTTATGCCAAAGCATTTTATTTTGAAGACGAAGTGAAAGGTCCAGGATACTTACCAATCTTAGATAATGGAACTTTCGGAGCCTTTCAAACAGAAAAACCAGAAAGCGGCGCTACGATTATCGACTACGGCAACTATCAAATTGCCCCAGGTCTTGTGGATACACATATCCACGGATTCAAAGGCGCTGACGTGATGGATAACGATGTAGAAGCACTTCGTACCATTTCAGAAGGACTTCCTTCATGCGGGGTTACTTCATACTTACCAACAACCTTAACCGCATCTCGCGAATTATTAGCGGATGTCTGCCAAACAATTGGCGATAACGCCACAACGCTTGGCGGCGCTAAAATTAGAGGGATTTTCCTAGAAGGTCCATTCTTCTGTGAAAAATACAAAGGAGCGCAAAACCCTAAATACATGGGCGACCCTAAATCTGAAATCTTGGATGAATGGCAAGAACGCGCTGGCGGTTGGGTGAAGAAAATTGCGATTGCGCCAGAACGTGAGGGTGCTGTTGATTTCATCAAACACGCGAAAACAAAAGACATCTATGTCGCTCTTGCACATACAGATGCCACTTACGAAGATTGTAAAAACGCCGTTGAAGCCGGTGCGAATATCTTCGTTCACACATACAACGGAATGCGCGGCTTACACCACCGCGAACCAGGCGTTGTCGGTGCGGCACTTACATTGCCAAACGTATTCGACGAACTCATCTGCGACGGTCACCACGTCCACCCAGTGAGTGCAAGTATCGTTATGAAATGTTGCGGTCACGACCATGTAGCTCTGATTACTGACTGCATGCGTGCTGGCGGTATGGGCGAATGCGAATCGATGTTGGGAGAATTCCCTGTTATCGTAAAAGACGGTACGGCTCGCTTGAAAGACGGCGGTAGCCTTGCTGGAAGTATCCTAGAACTCATCCAAGGGGTTCAAAACGTTGTAAAATGGGGCATTGCGACTCCACACGAAGCTATTACAATGGCTAGCCTTGTTCCTGCAAAATCAGTCGGTATCGACGACGTTTGCGGACGCATCGACCCAGGGTATGCAGCGGACTTCATCGTATTAGACGATGATTTACAACTCAAAGCGACTTACTTAGACGGTAAGCCTTATTTCGAAGCTTAATAAAATAAAAACAACTAAAGGAGTGTTATTATGTCAAAATTAGTATTAACAAAAGGAAAATATGATCACTTAGTAAAACTTTCAAACAAAAACCATGTCATCGGTGCTTTAGCGATTGACCAACGTGGTTCATTGAAAAAAATGATTGCTGCAGGAAACCCAAATGTAAAAGGTGACGAAGGTATCATCCGCTTCAAAGAATTAATCTCTGAAGAATTAACAAAATTCTCTTCTTCAATCCTTTTAGACCCTGAATACGGTCTTCCAGCTGCAAAATTACGCCACGAAGACTGCGGACTTTTAATCTCTTACGAAAAAACTGGTTACGATGCAACTGAAATCGGCCGCTTACCAGACTTACTTCCAATCTGGTCTGCAAAACGTATTAAAGAATTAGGCGCTGACGCTGTAAAAGTTCTTTTATACTATGATATTGACGAAGATCCAGCCATCAACGACATCAAACATGCATGGGTAGAACGTGTAGGTAGCGAATGTGTGGCCGAAGATATTCCTTTCTTCTTAGAAATCGTTTCTTACGAAGCAAGTGACGACGATGTGAAATCAGCTGCATACGCAAAAGTGAAACCTCATAAAGTAAACGACGCAATGAAAGTCTTCTCTGACCCACGTTACAACGTTGACGTATTAAAAGTAGAAGTTCCAGTAAACATGAACTTCGTAGAAGGCTTCACTAAAGAAGGCGTTGAACCTGTTTATACTCGCGAAGAAGCGTTACGTTTATTCAAAGAACAATCTGAAATCACTGACCTACCATTCATCTTCTTAAGTGCTGGTGTTTCTGCTGAATTATTCCAAGAAACTCTACGCTTTGCGAAAGAAGCTGGTTCTACTTTCAATGGTGTGTTATGTGGTCGTGCAACATGGAAAGATGCTGTATCTGTGTTTGCGACTGAAGGGGAAGAAGCTGGTCGTGCGTGGTTGGCAAATCAAGGACGTAAGAACATCGAGGACCTTAATGTTGTTTTAGATGAAACTGCAACTCCATGGTTAGATCGTGTTGAAGTAAAATAATAAATAATCAAATAATATAAAGAGCGTTGCTCTTGAAACACCTGATAACCGCTGTGGTTTCTTTAAATCCTTGCGGATATCTTCATAGTAATAGTGATGAGGCACCGGCTCGAGTCTAAGGTCTCTCGCCTTTAAAGCCTCAAAGGGGACGTACGGAATGTTATTCCTACGTCCCCTAATTCGCATTATAATGCACTTCCCATCACTATTACTATAGAATCCGCAAGGTTCTCGAAACCACACTAGGTGTTGTGAGCAACGCTCTATTTTTATACTTTTACTAACCATGGGTGCAGTTGAAACCAGACCAAGTAGAAAAATGCCAATAAGAATCCTAGGTGTTTTTTTCGTAACGCTTTACTTTTATTTACTTCTTCTAACCATGGAGTACGGAGGAAGTGAGAGAGACGAAGCAGGCACTGATATGGGAGTAGATTCTTTGAAACCAAACTGGGTGTTGT
>CAURMP010000009.1:0-20810 GCA_963526005.1 uncultured Streptococcus sp.
GTGCGAACTCATCTAATAGCCCCAAATGTTTCTCTTCATTTAATACTAAGAAGTGCTCATGTTGGCCATGGATATCGATTAAATAAGGTCCGATTTGTTTAAGGAGCGCTACTGTCGCTAACTGTCCATTAATACGACAGTTTGATTTTCCATTTTGCAATAGTTCACGTTGAATCATTAATTCGTCTTCAATAACTTCAACCCCCACTTCTTGCAGCTTTTCAACAACGGAAGGATCCTCAATTCGGAATACCCCTTGAATCAAGGACTTTTCTTCACCATAACGAATCATTTCGAGGGACGCACGTTCTCCAATCAATAGGCCCACCGCATCAATAATAATCGATTTACCAGCGCCTGTTTCCCCGGTTAAAACCGTCATCCCTTTTTCAAACGTACACTGAACTTCTTCGATAATGGCAAAATTTTTAATATAAATCTCTTGAATCAAGTTCGTCACCCTTTACTTTTTTAATCGTTGCGCTTCTTTAACGGTCTCACGTGCGAGTTCTTCAAACGAATGAACTTTGCTAGGTGCCGTATTTTTCAAATGCGCTAAAAATTCAATATTCCCACTTCCACCAGTGATTGGTGAATACGTTACTTTTTCAACAGTAAATCCGATTTGTTCACTGAAGCTTAAAATATCCACTAATACATCTTCATGTACTTTTGGATCGCTGACAATTCCTTTTTTCCCGATGCGTTCACGACCTGCTTCGAATTGCGGTTTAATCAATACAAGCACGTCTCCGCCTTCTTTTAGAATCGGTTTTAATGGCGGTAAAATAAGTTTCAACGAGATAAACGATACGTCAATCGAAGCGACATCCGGTTGCCCTTTTGTGAAATCATCTGGAGTGGCGAAACGGAAATTCATACGCTCCATGACAACGACACGTTCATCTTGGCGAAGTTTATAATCTAATTGGTTATACCCCACATCGAGTGCATAACTTTGTTTAGCACCATTTTGTAAGGCAGCGTCTGTAAAGCCACCAGTCGAAGCACCGATATCTAATAAAATCTTTCCATCGACACTGACATCGAATTCTTTTAAGGCTTTTTCTAATTTCAAACCGCCACGAGACACATATTTCAATGGTTCACCTTTAATCATCAATGAACTCGTCACAGGAATTTTCTCCCCTGGTTTATCTTATCGATTATGATTCACTGCATCCACAATCTGTCCAGCCATGACAAGACGTTTTGCTTTTTCTCTGGAATCTGTCAATCCTTGTTGGACGACTAGAATATCCACACGTTCTTTTTCCATTTGTTACTCCTATATTTCTAAATACGTTAAAAATTCAACGAGTAGCGCCTTTGTTTGTTGGTTTTCTGGCGTAAATGCCACTTCTTCCAATGCACGTTTACAAGACGAAAATTCGCTTGCTAAGGCTTCTTTTCCGCCTTCTACTCCTAAGAGACTCGGATACGTATTTTTACTTAGTTCAGAATCCTTACCTGTTTCTTTACCGGTTTGCTCACTTGTCCAGCAAACATCTTGTAAGTCGTTTTGAATTTGGAATGCTAGACCAAAGTGAGTTGCATACGAAACAAAAGCTTCTTTCATCTTCTCATCATCGATAAAGAGATTTCCAAGACGAACAGCAGCTAGTAACAACTCACCTGTTTTCTCACGATGGATTTCTTTCATTTCTTCCAAAGTAATCGTTGCTTCTTCACTAGCAATATCTTTCATTTGGCCTGAAATCATGCCACTCATACCAGAAGCTGTTGATAAAATCTTCACGGCTTCTACTAACTGACCTGCTTCTAAATTGGCATTAACAGCAACCTCAAATGCTAATGTGAGTAATGCATCTCCTGCTAAAATCGCAGTCGCCTCGTCAAACGCCTTATGAAGTGTTGGACGACCACGACGCAGGTCATCATCATCCATTCCTGGTAAGTCATCATGAATCAGAGAATACGTATGAATCATCTCTAAGGCACATGCTAAATCTAATGTTGCTTCATTTCTAGACGTACCAGAAGCCCCAACTGCTAGTGTTAGAAGCGGTCTAATGCGTTTTCCACCTGACTGTATAGCATACAGCATCGCTTCTTTCAATCTTGCATCTGAAGCTCTTTTTTCAATCAGCTGCGTTAAGTGAATAGTTACCTCTTGTTGAAGTTGTTGAATAACATCCTTCACCATAAGATTATGCCTCTTTTCCTTCTGCATTCACAGTAATCATTGCACGAACGGTTTCTTCTGCTTTTGTCAATGTTTCATTACAAAATTGGCTTAATTCCATTCCTTCTTTAAATTTATCAAGTGCTTCGTCTAAAGGAACATTTCCGCTTTCTAATTGGCGCACGATTTGTTCTAAGGCACCCATTGCTTCTTCGAATTTCATTTCTTTTTTAGCCATTATAAACTCTCCTTATTTTTTGCTGTGACAGTAGCATTCACTAAACCATCACTGAGTCTGATTTCAATTGGTTGTTTTTCTTCAATTTGGTCAATAGATTTTACGATATCGCCGTCTTTAAACACAATTCCGTATCCACGTGTCATAATCTTTAATGGACTGAGTAAATCCAATTTTTCCACTAATTGTTGGAATCTAATTTGCTTATCTTGCAAGTAGTTTTGATTACTATTGACTAATTGCTTATGCAACCATTCGAGTTTTTGCTTTTGTTGAATTAATAATTGTTCTGACGACACTAATTGCAAACGGTGTGTAAATTGCATCGACTGTTGTTTGACCAGGTGAAGTCTTTGTTGTATACCTTGCATTAGTTTTAATCGCAATTGATCGACTTGTTGTGCAAAAACTTCATACATTCGCTCTGGTTTTACAAAAATACCAGACTTCTCTAATTTACTTAATAACTCTTTACGGGTATTCAACTGATTGAGCATCGTTGTTTGTAAGCGACTTGTTAAGTTTCCAAGTGTTAAATGAATGTCATTTAAGACCGGCGTTGCAAGTTCTGCTGCGGCAGTCGGTGTGGCCGCGCGTTGGTCAGCCGCAAAGTCTGTTAAAGTCGTATCTGTTTCATGCCCCACACTGGAGATTATAGGTAGTGAGAATGAAGCGACACGTCTTACAACCGGTTCCTCATTAAAGGCCCATAAATCTTCGATGGAACCTCCACCACGACCAATGATAACTACATCGGCATCCGACTGTTCTACTAAGTCTAAGTTTTTAAGAATACTTGGAACAGCGTGTACTCCTTGCACAACGGTTGGATATAACACGAGTTGCGCGATTGGGAAACGACGTGCAACCGTTGTTTGAATATCTCGGATAACAGCACCTGTATCACTGGTTAGAATCGCAATTTTCTTTGGAAATACAGGAATTGGTTTCTTCGGTCCAGCAAATACGCCTTCTTCCGTTAATTTTTTCTTCAACTGCTCATAGGCTTGATAAAGAGCGCCGACTCCATCCGGTTCCATATGTTCGATAATCATTTGGTATTTCCCAGATTTCTCATATACCGTAATGCGCCCAATCACAAGAACCTTCATTCCTTCTTCTGGTTGGAATTGAGTTTTCTTGTACGCTCCTTGGAACATTGTTGCTGCGATAATCGCATTTTCATCCTTCAAGTTGAAATACTTATGCACACTATTTTTATTAAAGTTCGAAATTTCTCCCGTCAAATAAACACGGTCTAAGTGTGGATCACGGTCAAATTTAGTTTTAATATACTTCGTCAATGCACTGACGGTTAAGTATTCTTGTTCCATGTCCTACTCCTTCTTACCTTTCGCATTTTTTACGGTTTGCGCTAGTAACATTGCTATCGTCATTGGGCCCACCCCACCTGGAACGGGTGTGATTGCACTTGTGAGTGGTGCCACTTCATCGAAATCAACGTCACCGCAAAGTTTTCCTGCTTCATTACGGTTAATCCCGACATCGATCACAACGGCTCCTTCTTTCACGAAGTCTTTTGTAATGAGTCCAGCTTTCCCGACTGCACTAATCAAAATATCAGCGCGTTTGGCAACTTGGGCTAAATCTTTAGTACGACTATGGCAAACTGTAACTGTTGCACCATGATTCAATCCTAAAAGTGCCATTGGACGGCCGACTATCGTACTTTGGCCAATAATGACCATCTCTTTCCCAACAAGGTCAATATCATATTCTTTAAAGAACTCCATGATTCCTTGTGGTGTACATGGAACAATCGATTCATCCTTTTGCAGTAACTTCCCTAAGTTCACTGGATGGAACCCGTCCACATCTTTTTCAGGAACAATCGCTTCTAAGACAGCATCAGTATCGATGTGTTTTGGCAGAGGCAATTGCACCAAAATTCCGTGAATGCTTGCGTCATGATTGAGCTTATTCACGTATTCTAATAACTCTTCTTGTGTCGTTTCTTCGCTGAGTCGAATCACGTTTGAATGAATGCCTACTTCTGTTGCTGCACGTTCTTTGTTACGCACGTACACTTGGCTAGCTGGGTCTTCTCCAACAAGAATTACTGTTAGTGAAGGTGTGACTCCACTTTTAGAAAGTTGTTGTACTTCCTGTTTTAGTCCTTCTCTTATTTTTCCAGCTAATGCTTTCCCATCTAGAATTTGCGTCATAGAAGTCTCCTTTTTCTTAAAATAATGTTGTTAAATTGATAAAAATAAAATATGTATGGTGAAATTAACAAATGTGTGAATTATCATATATGATAATTTTTTAGTGCATTCAATGGGGTGTGACATGACTTAGGCGCGGTGGTTTATTGACTTTCTTTTCTCACATCCTGTTTGCAGTTGAGCTCGCAATCGCAGAAATGGCGTGCGTTTCCCGAAATATCCGCACGGCTGTTCCAGCCGCTTACGGTATTCCGGTCCAACGTTCCATTTCTGGGCGCGATTGCTCACATCCTTTAAAAAAGAGTCTGAAACTGTTGCTTCAGACTCTTCGTGTAGTAGAATCTTACCCGTTTACTAAGTTTGATAAGATACCATTAATAAATTTCGCTGATTTTTCGTCACTGTAAGTTTTTGCGATTTCAATTGCTTCGTTTAACGCTACAGTTTGTGGAACTTCTAATTCTGGAGAAGTCATTTCGAAAATAGCCACTCGCATGATGATTAAGTCTAAACGGACAATACGGTTTAGCTTCCATCCTTTTAAGTACTTTTCGATTAACGCGTCGATTTTCTCGACATTGTTTTGAACTCCTCGCACTAATGCTATGCTGTATGCAATCTCTGGAACTTCGTTAAGTAACTCTTCTTCCGTAATTGCTTCGATAGAATAAGGTGAATCTTCTGAGCATTCCAACGCAAGACTAAGCGCATCTACAATGTGCATTTCAGGCGACACATCTAGTTGGTATAAAGCTTGAATGGCCAATACTCGTAGTGCTCGTCTTTTTAATGGTTTACGACTCACTATTCATCCCCCAATTCAAATAATTCTGCATCCGCATGGTGCACTGGTAAAATTTCTTGAACGTGAACATTCACTTGTGAAATCACTAATTCACAGCTGAATAATAATTGTTCTTTAATTTTATTTTGCAATAATAGAGCTGTTTTTGGAATTGAAACACCGTAATCTACATTTCCGTAAATATCAATTACGAATGATCCGTTTTCTTCTGTTAAATAAGCCCCTTTAGATAATTGTTTTCCACCAAAAATAGTGTTTAAGAATCCAGGAACTGGATAGAAGCCTTCCACTTGTGCAGCTACAATACCTGCAATACTTTCGATAACTTCAGGAGCAATTTCGATTGCACCTAGTTCTTGATCTTTAGAATATTTTTTGATTTGTTCCATTTTGTAACCTCCCTGTTTGATAGAAAATTACTCATAAAAAGATTTTCCAATTCTCATTTAGTTTACCATGAAACAGCTATTCTCACAACTACCGTCTATTTTAGAGAATAATGAGTTCACGAGGAACTTTTTGAATCACTTCGCCGCCAGTTTCATTGATAATAATGTCGTCTTCGATACGTACTCCACCAACTCCTGGAAGGTAAATTCCTGGTTCATTTGTAATAACATTACCTGGTACAAATGCTTGTGTCGCAATACGAGAAACGTTTGGTGCTTCATGGATTTCAAGACCGATACCATGTCCTGTTGAGTGAGTGAAGTATTCACCATAACCACGGCTTGCGATGTAGTCACGAGCAATCTTATCTAATTCTACCCCTGTTTTACCAGGTCCAGCTGCTTCGCTCACTTTTAATTGAGCTTGCAAGACAACATCGTGAATCTCTTTTAATTGGTCAATTGGTTCACCAACAGCGATTGTTCTAGTCATATCAGATACATAACCATTGTAGTAGCAACCAAAGTCAAGCGTTACTAGATCACCAGTTTCAATCACTTTTGGACTCGCAACACCGTGAGGCATTGAAGAACGAACACCACTTGCGATAATCGTATCAAATGAAACTCCAGTTGCACCAAGGCCGCGCATATAGAAGTCTAATTCATTTGCCACTTGGATTTCGCTCACACCTGGTTTAATGAAATCTAAAATGTGTAGGAATGCAGCATCTGAAATACGGCAAGCTTCACGGATTGTTTGGATCTCACCTTCATCTTTGACTTCACGAATTTTCTCTACAATGTTTTGTGTTGGAATTAATGCTGTATCAAATGCATCTTCGAAGATTTCTAATTGTGAAACTGAAACATGGTCTGCTTCAAATCCAACAAATTTCAAGTCGTTTTCACGAATGATTTTTTCAAATGCTGGAACCCAACCTGTCTTATGTTCAATCACATGGAATCCTTTTGCTTGTTGTTGTGCTTGTTGAGTGTAACGAGCATCTGTTACAAAATAAGCATCTGTCAATGTAATTAATGCAAACCCAGTTGTTCCTGTAAAGTTTGCTAAATAACGTAAATTGTATGGGCTATAAACAATCAATCCATCAATTTCTTGTTCTTTCATGGAATTTCTTACTTTTTCTAAACGTGTCATATTTTGTTCCCTCCAATGAAAATGGTAACTCTAGTATAACAAAAAAGAGCCTAACAAAAAAGTCAGGCTCCTTGGAATTTTCATCAAATTCTAATATTGATTAAATCGCTCTAAACGTTGGCTTACAATTTCTTCTTTCGATTTCAATGACCACTCATTTAATTGAACTTCTAATTGTTCTCTCATATCCAAAGCAATCTCTTCGTTTGTCTTTTTCTTTTCTGGAATAATGCGGTCAACAATCTTTTGCGCCAACAAATCATTACTTGTGAATTTCATCAATTCGGCAGCTTGACTGGCTTTTGAACCGTCCTTCCACAAAATCGATGCAAATCCTTCTGGAGAAAGAATTGAATACATCGCATATTCCATCATCCAAACTTCATTGGCAACGGCAAGCGCTAATGCTCCACCACTTCCGCCTTCCCCGCATAGGATGGCGATGATTGGAACTTTCAAGTGGCTCATAATACGAAGATTATCCGCAATGGCTTCACCGATTCCACGTTCTTCCGCAGTTGCCCCGCAGAAAGCACCAGCCGTATTAATAAACGTTACAACTGGACGGTTAAACTTCTCAGCTTGTTTCATTAAACGTGCACTCTTACGGTATCCTTCTGGATGGACTTGACCGAAGTTTGTCTTCAAGTTTTCTTGAAGCGTATGCCCCTTCTCCATCCCAATCACCGTAACAGGTTTACCGTTTAATGTCGCAATTCCGCCTACAAGAGCTTTATCATCGGCGTAGTAACGGTCACCGTGTAATTCAATAAAGTCGTCAAATACGGCGTTAATCCATTCTTTTGTCGTTGGACGTTTCACATCACGTGCCAACGAAACAATTTTCATTGGTTTCATGCATTCGACTCCTTTCTATGAAGGATAAGTAGACGATGAATCATCTTCTTCATTTCCTTACGGTGAACCACCGCATCGATAAACCCTTGTTCCAGAACGGTTTCTGCTTGTTGGAAATCATCTGGAAGTTTTTGGTTCATGGTTTGTTCCACAACACGTTTTCCAGCAAATCCAACGATAGCTTTTGGTTCTGCTAAAATAATGTCGCCTTGCATTGCAAAGCTTGCAGTGACGCCTCCTGTTGTTGGATCCGTCAATACTGTTAAATAGAATAATCCAGCTTGATGGTGTTCTTCCACAGCTCCTGAAATTTTCGCCATCTGCATGAGAGAGAAAATTCCTTCTTGCATTCTGGCACCACCTGAAGCGGTAAAAATCACGACTGGTAATTGGCGTTTGATTCCTTCTTGGAAAGCCTTCGTGATTTTCTCACCAACGACTTGTCCCATTGAACCCATCATAAAGAATGAGTTCATGACGCAACAAATAAAGGATTCTTCCCCGATTGTCGCCACACCGACTGTTACAGCTTCATTTTCTTTGGCTACTTTTGAGGCTTTCTCCAATTTCGCTTCGTACCCTGGAAAGGCTACATCCACTTTTGGTTTTTCATCCTCAAAGAGTTCTTGGAAAGTATCTACCGTAATGGCTAATCGTTCAGCCGCATTAATTCTAAAATGAGCATCACAGTGCGGACAAACTTTTAAGGCTCCTAAGTCTTCTTTGTAGACAATCTTGTCACAAGAAGGACATTTTACCCATTTCCCATCCGGAACTGTAGGTAACTCAGACTGTTCAGATAAGTCTACTTTGGTACGATTGATGGTGATATACGACCGTTTTCTAAACAGACCCATCTAATCACTCCTTTACTAAATCATTCTATTTCTCTTTTGGTTGATTCCAGTGTTTCAAAAATTCAGTTTCAACATACGCAGTAGTATAATCTCCACGTCTGAATGCAGAAGAATCTAATAAATCTTCAACGAATTCTTGATTCGTATCCACACCTTCTACTACAAGTTCAAAGAGCATCCGTTTCATGCGAAGAATGGCCTCTTCACGTGTTTTACCGTGCGCGATTAGTTTCGTTAACATTGAATCGTAGAATGGTGGAATTTGATATCCTGTATACAGTGCTGATTCAATACGTACACCCATACCACCAACAGGTTGATGTAAGAACGTTACTTTACCTGGAGAAGGACGGAAGCCTTCAAATGGATTTTCAGCGTTTAAACGACATTCAATCGCATGCCCTTCAAAAGTAATATCCTCTTGAGTAAATGGTAACTCTTCTCCTGCAGCAATTTTAATTTGTTGTTGCACAAGATCCACATTCGTAATCATTTCTGTAATCGGATGTTCTACTTGAATACGCGTATTCATTTCCATGAAATAGAAATGTTTTTCTTCATCCACAAGAAACTCAATCGTTCCTGCGTTTTGATAGCCGACTGCTTTAGCAGCACGAACAGCTGCTTCCCCCATTTCTCTTCTGAGTTGAGAAGAAAGAGATGGACTTGGCGCTTCTTCGATAATCTTTTGATTTTTACGTTGAAGCGAACAGTCACGCTCTCCTAGGTGAACTACATTTCCGTGTTGGTCGGCTAAAATTTGAAATTCAATATGTTTGGCTGGATAAATAATACGTTCCATGTACACATCGGCATTCCCAAAGGCTTGTAAGGCTTCTTGACGCGCAGTCACAAATTGATGTTCAAATTCTTCAACTGTTTCAACACGACGAATTCCTTTACCACCACCACCAGCAACTGCCTTAATTAAGAGCGGAAAGCCGATACGCTTGGCAAGTTCAATTCCTTCTTCAACGGTTGCGACAACATCATCACTACCAGGAATCACCGGTACGTTTGCCGCAATCATTTGCTTACGTGCTTCTGCTTTATCCCCCATTTGAGAAATCACTTCGCTTGAAGGTCCAATGAAAGTGATATTGCATTCCGCACACATTTTGGCAAATTTGGCATTCTCAGATAAGAATCCAAATCCTGGGTGAATCGCTTGTGCGCCTGTTATAACGGCTGCACTCAAAATATTTTCAACTTTTAAGTAAGAATCTTTTGAGGCAGCAGGTCCGATACAAACGGCATGGTCGGCTAATTGTACATGAAGAGCATCTTTATCCGCTTGGGAATAGACGGCTACCGATTCAATTCCTAACTCGCGACAAGCACGAATAATACGGCAAGCAATCTCTCCACGGTTTGCGATTAGTACTCTATTAAACATAGGCTTAACGTCCAATAATAAAGGTTAATTCAGCTTCTGCGACTTTCTTACCATCGACATAAGCAACGCCTTTACCGATTCCTGCGTATTCTTTTAATTTAACGATATCCACTTGAAGTGTTAACACATCTCCTGGAGTTACTTTTTGACGGAATTTAACATTGTTTAATCCACCTAAGTAAGCTGTTTTTCCTTTGAAAGAATCAAGTTTTAATAATGGGATTGAACCAGCTTGTGCTAACGCTTCAACGATTAACACACCAGGCATTACAGGTTCACCAGGGAAATGTCCTTGGAAGAAGCTTTCGTTAAATGTCACGTTTTTACGTGCCACAACGTGCTCACCTGGTACTAATTCATCTACACGGTCAATAAATAAAATTGGGTAACGGTTAGGGATTAACTCAGCTACGTCAGTTACAGTCATAATGTTCATCTTAATTTCCTCCTAAAATTGGGTTTAGCGAATCGCAAATAGTTTTTGTCCGAAATCAACCATTTGGCCGTTTTCTACTAGGACTTCTACAACTTCACCATTGAAGTCGCTCTTAATTTCGTTCATGATTTTCATTGCTTCGACAATACATACAGTGTCGTTTGAAGTGATTTGTTTACCCACTTGTACAAATGGATCTGCGTCTGGTGAAGATTGTAAGTAAACCACCCCAACGATTGGGCTAGTAATGTATTTTGCATCTGTTGCTACTTGTGGGGCTTCTTGAGCTTCAGCAGAAGGAGCGGCACTCACTGGTGCAGCTTCTACTGGAGTCGCCACGTTTGCGACTGGTGCAACGGCATTAGAAACGACTTGAGGATATTCCTCACGTTTACTAAATTGCACTTCGAACTCTTCGTTTGATAAATGAAACTCAGTCATGTTTGAATCATTGAACAAAGTCATTAGTTCTTTAATTTCTTCTACATTCATGTATTAATCCTTCCATTTCTTCACGCAGATTACGGCATTATGTCCACCGAAACCTAACGAATTACTAATTGCTACGTCTACTTTTGTAGAAACTCCAACGTTTGGAGTTACGTTTAAGTCACACGCTTCGTCTTGCTCTGTTAAATTAATCGTTGGTGGAACGAAGTCTTCCTCAACTGCTTTAACGCAGGCAATCGCTTCGATGGCACCAGCAGCACCTAATAAGTGTCCAGTCATTGATTTTGTACTTGAAACATGAACCTTATCAGCAGCTTCTTTTAATGCATAACGGATTGAAGTTGTTTCCGCTGAATCGTTAGCTGGAGTACCAGTACCGTGAGCATTCACATAGTCCACTTCACTTGGAGACACTCCTGCTTCTTCGATAGCTTGTAAGATTGCTTTACCAGCGCCGCTTCCGTCAGGATTTGGAGCTGTCATATGATAAGCATCTCCTGTAGCACCGTATCCGACAACTTCTGCATAAATTTTAGCACCACGTTTTTGAGCGTGTTCTAGGCTTTCAAGAACAAGAACCCCTGCTCCTTCACCCATTACGAATCCGCCACGTTTTTTATCAAATGGTAATGAAGCTGCATCTGGATTGTCACTGCTTGATAATGCTGTTAAAGCAGCAAATCCAGCAATTCCGATTTCACAAATAGAACCTTCTGCACCACCGGCTAAAATCACATCTGAGTACCCATGTTTAATGTTACGGAACGCTTCCCCGATGGCATGTGTTCCTGTTGCACAGGCAGTTACTAATGATGTACATACGCCGCGTGCTCCGATTTTCATTGAAATGTTTCCTGCAACCATGTTTCCGATTGCCATTGGAACGAATAATGGAGCTACACGAGTTGGGCCTTTATCATGCATTTTGATGATTTGGCTTTCCATTACTGTTAACCCACCGATACCAGAACCGACCATGACACCAAAACGGTCGTAGTCTGTATTTTCTGGAGTAATACCGCTGTCTTCAACAGCTTGGATTGCTGCAGCAAGTCCGTATTGACAGAATAAGTCCATACGTTTTGCTTCTTTACGATCCATGTATTTTGTAGCGTCGAAGTCTTTTACTTCAGCAGCCACATGAACATCTAAGTCTTTTTTATCAAATTTTGTAATTGGAGCAATTCCGTTCTTACCTTCTTTAAGGCCTTCCCAGAAGCTACCTACATCATTTCCTAAAGGAGTGATTGCTCCCATTCCTGTAATTACTACTCGATTCATTGTTTTCCTCCTTTAAGAGATTACATGTATAATCCGCCGTTAACGTTTAGTACTTGTCCTGTAACGTATTTTGCTTCCGCTAAGAACACACATGCTTCCGCAATATCTTCTACTGTACCGAAACGACGTACTGGGATTTGTTTTTCCCATTCATTACGAATCTTTTCAGGTAATGCTTGTGTCATATCTGTATCGATGTATCCAGGAGCAACAGCATTTACTGTAATTCCACGAGAACCGATTTCTTTAGCAACAGATTTTGTTAAACCAATGATTCCGGCTTTACTTGCAGCGTAGTTTGCTTGACCAGCGTTTCCTGTAACTCCAACAATACTTGTAATGTTAATAATGCTTCCTGATTTTTGTTTTACGAAAACTGGAGTCGCAAAACGAATCATATTGAAGTATCCTTTTAAGTTAATATTCATTACATCGTCAAAATCAGATTCACTCATACGCATTAATAAACCATCACGCGTAATTCCAGCGTTATTGACTAACACATCGATGCGTCCAAAACGCTCTTTTACTTCGTTAATAAAGTTTTCGGCTACGTCGAATTTCGAAACGTCACCAACAAATGTCATTACTTCACCAGGATAAGCATCAAATTGTGCAAGTGTTTCTGCATCAATTTCACGAGTACCGTTTAAAACAACATTAGCGCCAAGTTTAGCGAATTCTAATGCGATTCCAAGACCGATACCACGACGGCTACCTGTTACAACAACTGTTTTATCTTTAAATTTCATTTCGTTATCCTTTCAGTTCCTTTACTTTTTCAATGGTTTCATTCATTGCTTTAAGGCTATCTGTTTGGAATAATTGAACAGAAGCACCTTTTGCTTTGGCAATTTGTTTCACCATTTGCGTCAATGTTTTTCCAGGACCTACTTCAATAAAGACATCTACGCCATCTTGAAGCATCCACTCTACATTTTGTTTCCATTTCACGGCATTTGTAATTTGATCACAGAGAACGTCTTTTGAAGGAACGCCTTCATGTGGTGTTCCTAGCGTATTGCTTAATACAGGGCATTTACTTTCGTGTAACTCTGCCACTTCCATCTCAGGAGCAA
This sequence comes from uncultured Streptococcus sp., assembly GCA_963526005.1. Taxonomy (GTDB): domain Bacteria; phylum Bacillota; class Bacilli; order Lactobacillales; family Aerococcaceae; genus Granulicatella. Next base: position 13,284 of record CAURMP010000009.1, read on the forward strand.
AACGAACTTTCGCTGCTTCCATTAAAGGAGTATGGAAAGGTCCCGATACTACAAGTGGTACAGCTCTTTTCGCGCCAGCTTCTAAGCATTTTTCACTTGCTGCGTCTACTGCTTCTGCATGACCACCAATGACTAATTGCCCTGGTGTATTGTAGTTTGAAGGAACTACGAGAGCTTCTGGAGTTGAAACTTCACGACAAATGTCTTCGATAAAATTGTCTTCGAGTCCTAAAACGGCTACCATTTTCCCTTCGCCTTCTACAACCGCTTCTTGCATATATTGACCGCGTTTAGCGACTAAGTTTAGAGCTTCCTTGAAGTCAAGGACTCCTGCTTCAACAAGCGCTGAATATTCACCTAGAGACAATCCAGCCGTCACATCAGGTGTGATACCTTCTTGTTCTAAGACGCTCGCTAATGCATGAGAAACCGTTAATAACAACGGTTGTGTATATTCTGTTTGATTGATACGTGCGGCAGGTTCTTCCAAAAGAATATCAGTCACACTGTATGGCAGAACGCTACTTGCTTCTTCAAAGACAGCTTTTGCCACTTCGAAGTTGTCAGCAATTTCTAAGCCCATTTGTGCTTTTTGACTCCCCTGACCTGGAAATAAAAATGCGATTTTCATGAGTTTCCTCCTATTGCGCTGTAAAAAAATGGTGGAAGTATGCTAAATAAGCATATTTCACCATTCCTTTTTTCATTTAATTAAAAACGTGCAAGTTGTTTTTGGATGACTTCATGAGATTCTGCCATCAATTCTTGGATAATTTCAGAACAGCTTTGTTCTTTTGAAATTAAACCAGCAATTTGACCAGCCATCATTGATCCCATTTGAGTATCCCCTTCAACTACGATTCTACGTAATGCTCCACGTCCAATATCTTCTAAGCGTTCAAAGTCTGGATTTTCTTTACTAGTTTCCTCTTTCTCAGCTTGTAAGTAGATTTTTGTTAATTTATTACGTAACACACGTACAGGGTGTCCTGTAATTTGTCCTGTAATAACTGTATCGATATCTTTAGCTTTTAATACAGAAGCTTTGAAGTTATCGTGCGCAGTACATTCAGTTGCAACAAGGAAACGCGTTCCAAGTTGAACTGCATCAGCACCAAGCATTAAAGCCGCTGCCATTCCGCGCCCGTCACCAATTCCTCCAGCACCGATTACTGGAATGTTTACCGCATCAACTACTTGTGGTAAAAGAGCCATGGTAGTAGACTTACCGATATGTCCGCCCGCTTCCATTCCTTCTACAACAACAGCGTCCGCGCCTTCTTTTTCCATTCTTTTCGCTAGAGCAACTGAAGCTACTACTGGAATTACAGTAATTCCTGCTTCTTTAAATTTCGCCATGTATTTGCCAGGGTTACCAGCACCGGTACAAACCACTTTCACGCCAGCCTGACAAACGACATCCACAACTTCATCAACAAATGGACTTAATAGCATAATATTTACACCATATGGTTTGTCTGTTAAACGCTCCATCTCCTCGATGAATCCTTTAACGACATCGCCAGGAGCGTGTCCACATGCAACGATTCCTAAACCGCCGGCATTGGACACTGCACTTGCAAGCGCAGGATTTGCAACCCATGCCATCCCTCCTTGGATAATCGGATATTCAATTCCAATCATGTCGCAGATTCTTGATTTCATGTGTTACCATCCCTTTTTAAAATTATTTGTCTGCTAATTGAGCATCAACGTAGTTTACTAAGTCTTGAACTGTTTCTAGTCCTTCTTCAGTATCGATTTTCACATCGAATTCATCTTCGATATCGTTGATGATTTGGAATAAATCTAAGCTGTCTGCATCTAATTCGTCTTTAAGACGAGTTGTTAATTGTACTTCTTCTTCCTCTTTACCTAATTGATCTACGATAATTGCTTGAATTTTTTCAAATGTCATTGTTTTTTCCTCCAATAGTTTAAAAATTATAGTGTGATTGTGATACTTCCCCAGGCTAGGCCACCGCCAAAACCTGATAAAAGTAATTTTTTATGTTCTCCGATTTTCAATGTCCCGTTTTCTACTAGTTCATTGAGTAAAATCGGAATACTTGCAGCCGAAGTGTTTCCAACATGATCGATATTCATTGGGAATTTTTCGATCGGTTGTTTTAATTTCTTAGCCACTTGTTCGACTAAACGACGATTTGCTTGATGTAACAAGTACAAATCAATATCGTCGGCAGTATATCCAGCCTTTTGTAAAGTATCTTGGATATTGACTGGAACAGTTTTGCTGACTAATTCATAAACGCCTCGACCATCCATTGTCATGGTTGAAAGTGTTTGATTTGTCATTCTTTTTCCAGCGACTAACGCCTCAGATTTCTGTCCATCATTTTGTAATGTTTCCGCCAATAAAAATGGCTCTTCATCTTTTTGTAAAAGAACAGCTCCAGCGCCATCTCCAAAGAGAATAGCCGTTGAGCGGTCTTCCCAATCGAGTGAACTGAGCATTGTTTCAGCACCAATAACGATTCCGTATTTTCTTTGTCCGTGTTCCAACATTTTTAATCCTGTTGATAAGGCAAAGACAAATCCGCTACAAGCCGCACTGACATCGAACGCAAATGCATTCGTTGCCCCGATTGCTCCTTGTACAAGTGACGCGCAAGAAGGACTTGCTGCATCAGGTGTCATCGTTGCTACAATGATAAATTCAATGGATTCAGGAGAGATATTGCTCTTTTCAACTAAGCGTTTTGCGGAAATTGTCGCAAGTTCACTTGTTGTCTGTTCTTTAGCCCAATAACGGGTTTTGATTCCTGTTCTCTTAACGATCCATTCATCAGAAGTATCTACTCGTTTCGCCCAGTCATCGTTTGTAATGACGGACGTTGGGAGATAGGAACTTGTCGCTATCACTTGAACCCCCACAATGTCTACTTCCCTTCTTGATTTGCTAGTACAGCCTCGTGTAAGAAATCATATAAATTATGAAGTCCTTTAACAAGAACTGCCATTTCTTCAGCATTCATTCCCTCGATTGTTTTTAAAACTAACTTCTCGTGGAATTTACGATGAAGACGATAAAGTAAGCGACCTTTCTTGGTCAGACCTAAAATTACAATTCTTCGATCGGTTTCACTCTTCAAACGAACAACATAGCCTTTTTTCACTAAAGCATTAACCGCAACCGTTAGCGTCCCAACTGTTACATTTAATTTATTAGCGACTTCTGTTGTCGTATGTTCGTTATACATTCCAATCGCTTCAATGGCATGCATCTCTTTAATGGATAAATCATTAAATTGGCTTTGCGCCAGCGAAGATTCTTCAATGTCGAGCATTTGATTAAAGACGTCCACCAAATACCCGTTTATGGTCTCTAGAGTTGGTTCCATAAAAGATGTTCTCCTTTTTGTTTGAATATCAAATCATTTGATAATCAAAGTATATAAGATAGATAGTTTGATTGTCAAACCTTTTTTAAAGATTTATTTTGAATTTCAAACTATTTTCAAAATTTAAAAAGCTTACATTCCTTTTAAATTAGGAATTATTGTTTGTAATTTTCATAAAAAGAACAATTTTGAAAGAACTCTAGGCAAACAAATAAAGGCTAGATAGATTACTCTATCTAGCCTTATATTTAATTTTTATAGACACATTTTCCATTAAGGTATGTTGCAAGTATGTTCGTCTTTAACAATTCCACAGCGTCATGTTCAAGTATATTCTTGTCTAAAATAACGAAATCTGCTAACGAACCGACTTCTAATGTACCGATATCTAAACGGCTGAGGGCTTTGGCTGCTCCACTTGTATGCGCCTTTAATGCTTCTCCAATGGAAATGCGTTGTTCCGGCATTAGGCATGGCACTGGTAACTGCTCTTTTGTTTGGCGAGCTACCGCGTTAAACATAGATTCAAATGGCGTCACATCCAGCACAACTGGTGTATCTGTTCCAAATCCAAGTGCTGCTCCTTCATCTAAGAAAGATTTGAACGGGAACATATGGCGCGCACGCTCTGCCCCAACTTCTTCATCTAAAGTCTCGTACCCTACCAATAAATGACTTGGTTGTACCGAAACGATTAATGAAGGCTGGGCCGTTAGAGGAAGGTCTGTTGGATCCATTACTTCCAAATGTTCAATGGTATTGAATTTATTTGGTACGTCAAAAGGAGTCTCTTCCTGCGCTTTTTTGAAGTTTTTGAGTGTTAATTCAATCGCCTTATCTCCAACAGTATGAATCCGCATTGGCCACCCTTCTTTGTTAGCAAGAAGCGTTAGGTGTTCCATTTTCTCTTCTGTTAAGAGTGGACCACCAACGTCTCCTTCAAAAAATGGCATCGGATACGGCTCTTTTAAATAAGCCGTATGCGAACTCGTCACGCCATCATAAAATTGCTTGACGCCCCCCATTTGGAGCATATCAGAGCGGTATGTCTTGTAAAGCTCGCGGTTACGTTCCACTTCTTCACGCATCGCTGGGAAGAAGCTTACACGAACAGTCGCATCCTTTTCGACCTTACCGTACAGTTCTGGATATACAATATCATCTGGGCTTTCACCTGTTAAGGCAACATCCCCTACAGCCGTCACACCCATTTTATTCAAATAAGACATATAATCTTTTAACGCTTGTTCTTCATCTTCTTTATATACAGACAAGACTTTTGATAAATAATAGATGGCTTTTGCTTCAAGGAACACCCCTGTAAGTTCGCCGCATTCTGCCACTGCTTCTCCGCCGATGTTTTGCGGAATCGCATCTGGCGTTAATTCTAGCACTTCTAGCGCTTTGGAATTGAGCCAAATCGTATGAGCGTCCCCTGCGATTAAGCAGATAGGTACGTCTGTTGATGCCTTATCTAAATCTTCTTTTGTTGGTAAGACTTGTTGACCGAAGTCGCTGGCATACCAACCAATTCCGATTTTCCAACCATTATATTCAGGAATCGAACTTGCTTGCTGAACGACTTCCTCTATCGTTGGTCCACCAACCGCCTTCATTTTTCCTAAATGAATTAAGGCAGATAAATATAAATGCACATGGGCATCAATAAAACCAGGAACGACTAGTTTGTCTCCTGCATCTAGGATTTCTCCTTCAACAGGCGTATTGTAATCGAAATGGCCAACAATGCGACCGTCTTTAATTTCTAAAATCCCAGCAACTGCTGTCGTTGCATCTCCAATAAAGAGGTTTTTAGCTTTTAAATAGTAATGCATATTATAACTCCATCTTGAAGTCTAAGAAGGCTTCGTTATATTTTTGAATCCAGTCATTTCCTAGATATTCATAATGTTCTAATGAATTGATAATTTCTTCTGAAGGATAATAGGTTTCATCAGAAGTCACTTCTGGATCCATTAACTCTTTTGCTTTTTCGTTTGGTGTTGAATAACCCACGTATTCGGCATTTCTAGCTGCATTTTCAGGACGAAGCATAAAGTTAATAAAGGCATACGCACCTTCAATGTTTACAGCTGTGTGTGCGATTGCGAAATTATCTGTCCAAACCGCACTGCCGTCTTTTGGTAAGATATATTGAACGTTTGGATTTTCCTCTGCAACTGCCGCAGCGTCTCCAGAATAACCCATTCCGATTGGAGCTTCTTCGAGTTTCATCATTGTTTTGATTTCTTCATTAAGAACCGCACGAACATTTGGTTTTAACTCTTTAAGTTTTTGCTCGGCAGCTTTTAATTCATCTTCATTTTTTGAATTTAATGAATAGCCTAATGATTGAAGCGCCATCCCTAGTGCTTCACGGTTTCCATCTAAGACGAGTACTTTATTTTTGAAATCTTCTTTCCATAAATCATTCCATGTTTGAATGCTTTCTGGGTCGATATATTTCGTATTCACCATAATCCCTACAGTTCCCCAGAAGTATGGTACTGTATATTGGTTTCCTTTATCTACTGGACTATTTAATAAGAACGGAGAAATATTTTCTAGTCCTTTAATCTTTGAATGGTCTAGCTTTTGAAGTAAATTTTGATTCACTAATTTGGTAATACTTGATTCACTTGGAAAGACGATATCATAACGCGTTCCGCCTTGTTTTAGCTTGGCTTCCATCGCATCATTAGAATCGAATGTTTCATAGACAACTTGAATGCCTGTCTCTGCTTCAAATTCTTTGATCAATTCTGGATCGATATAATTCCCCCAGTTAAATAGGAACAATTGCTGTTGTTCTGATGAAGTTTCTACTTCCTCTGTAGATTCTTTTGCTTGAAGCATGTTCTTTACTCCAAATAAAATGGCAACCATTGCAAGAATTGCAACAATTAAAGATACTAGTTTTTTCATTTATGACCCCTTCTCATTAAAAAAACTGCTTTTAATACAGTATGGCACCTAGATTAAAAGCAGTTCTCATTCTTATTTAGATTTTACGTAGTTCTTACCGTTAGCGGCTGGTCCTTCCGATTTTCCAATGAATCCTACCAATACAATGATAGTAATCAAATATGGAGCAATCGTCAAGCCAATTGATGGAATATCTTTAATTACTGGGATGTAGTTTCCGATAACCCCTAAACTTTGAGCGAGTCCGAAGAGTAATGCTGACAGCATCACGCTCACTGAATTCCACTTACCAAAGATCATCGCAGCCATCGCAATGAACCCTTGACCAGCAATCGTTGTCGCTGAGAAGTTCAGTGTAATCGATTGAGCAACGATGGCTCCTCCGATACCTGCCAAGAACCCTGAGATTAATACTCCTGCAAAACGCATATGGTAAACGTTAATTCCTAATGTATCTGCTGCTTGAGGATGTTCCCCTACAGAACGTAATCGTAATCCAAATTTTGTCTTATTTAAAACCGTCGCACAAACAAATGCTAAACCAATAGCTAAATAAGCCGGAACAAATGTATCTGTAAAGAAGATTTTCCCAATGACTGGAATCGAACTTAATACTGGAATCGTTGTTTTACCAAAGTAGTTTGTAATGATTTCCGTTTGTCCGATTTCGTTATACATCAAGCGACATAGGAATACGGTTAAGGCAGGTGCTAGTAAGTTTAACACTGTCCCTGAAATAATATGGTCTGCACGCAGATAAACTGTTGCGAACGCGTGAATCGCTGAATACAACATTCCAGCAACTGCCGCGACAATTAGAGCAACCCATGGCGTCCATGAACCAAATTGTGATGCGAACGCTAAGTTAAAAACGGCTGAGGCAAAGGCTCCAATCACCATTGTTCCTTCAAGACCGATATTTACAATCCCGCTTCGTTCTGAGAAGATACCCCCTAAAGCTGTTAAAATCAGCGGTGTTGAGTAGATGAGCATGTTCCCGACAACTACTTGTAAAAGTGTTACTAAATCCATTTCTCATTACCCCTTTCTCTTCCCAAATTGAGGGAATTTATCAACAATAACTTCCATTAAGTAGTTCGCACCCACAAAGAAGATAATAAATGCCACCACAATAGATACGACTTCTGTAGGAATCTTCGCTAGTAGTGGCATAGAAATCCCACCGATACGAAGGATGGCAAATACTAATGCAGAGAATAGAATACCGATTGGATTATTC
>CAURMP010000010.1:0-20704 GCA_963526005.1 uncultured Streptococcus sp.
TGCGCGAAACTCTTGTGCTTCATTTTTTCTGTATCGAATTCTTTGTAAATCCATGGTTCTCCTCCTTAAACACGTTCCACCAATGTCACGACGCGGCGGACGTCATTGTAGCGGTCCACGAGTCGTTCGGCGCGTTTTAATTCCAATGCTAAATAACTGCGGTCTTCTTCGCGTAACACGATGATGGCTTCATCGATGATATCCAGCAGCGCAGACAGTTCCTGCCAGCGCTTGTTTTGCTCCCGGCGATATAAAATGGCTGTGATAATCAGTAACACCGACCAAATCATCAAGAGTGCGGAAAATCCAAATGCTAAAATCCCAAGGACTTGCACGAATCCGACGAGGTCTCCACCGATTTCAATGAATAGATAGATTATTCCTGCCACTAGAAGCGCTGCGATAATCGATACAATCCCGAGTAAGAGCGACAAGAACACTCCGCGCTTCGTTTCTTCTGGAAATTCTCTTGGAATGCCGCTTTCCGTTACGAGTCGCTTGGCAACAGTGCGCACTTCCTTCACTTCTTTTTTATTCACTGCAAGTCGACTTGGATATCCTAAAATAATCATCTACCTCCTCCTAGAACCGGTAATTTCGTTGTAAGTCGTCGACGTAATTTTCTAAATTGATGACTTCTTGTGAAACAACGCCATTGCCTTCTTCATATTGGCGCGCGATTTCGTCTTTCGCGTGTTCGAGTAAGAAGAGTGTTTCTTTTACAAGCGAACGACGCGCCAGCCAGAGAATGAGGATGAAAATCGCAATCAATGCCACCCACAAAATCGGCATCCACCAGTACTGTGCCATCCGGTCCATGACTGGTGAGGATTTTCTTGAAAAGAGCATATAGATTGAGCCAAGGATGGCCGCCAGGAAACCTGTGGCCATAATCGTATAAAGCGTGATGATTCCAAAGAAGAGCATGCAAAAGAGTCGAACCTGACGATTATCTCTTGGCAGGACGCGCGGTTGTTTGCTCCTACGGTTTACAATGCGAATGAGTTCACGCAGTCTTGTCGTTTGAGACTGCCAAATCGTTTTTTTATAGTTCATAATGTCCTCCTAATAGTACTTATGTGCTTGTTTTAAAAACTTCTGTAACGCTGCTACTTCATCTGGTACGGCTGTGGCTTGGCTCCATGTTTCTGCTTCGCGGTCTGCCAGTGCCAATAGTTCTTTCCACTCCTTAAACGTTTCTCTGCGGTGCCAATTGAAGACTGCAACGAAGGCGGCAATCGGTATGCACCAGATAACGACAAATGGCCAAATGAAGGCAAGATATCCAAACGCGACGTTCAATTGCAACGTCACTAGGCAGGCGATGAAAAGTTTCAAATACGTAAAGAACCCAGAAACTAGTCCGATGACGATGCCCGCAATTGCGACCGTAATCAGGACGTAGATGCGAAGTTCATACGAGCTTTTTGGAAGCTGTTCTTCTCGTCCGCTGATCTTCAAGACGAGCTTCAATAGTCTTCTTAAGGCTCGCACTCTTGAAGATTCGACGCTGGTTAGGCGTTTCTGTACTTCGTGTTCTTTACTCAATTTATCCATCGCAGTTTGGGTGCTTGTAGCGGCAGCTTGTACGGTTTCCTGCACCTTCGAAGGTTTGCCCAGCGTTGCATGTTCCTGTAAATACGCCTCTAGCGCTTCAACGGCTTCGCGGCTGGCTTCTCTTGGTGCAGCTTTCCACGTCGCCACTTCTTCATTTCCACGAGCTACGAGTTTTTTCCATTCCCAACGAACGGATCTGTGGCAGCAGTAGAGAACAACGGCTAGGGCCGCAAACATGATGCCAAAGTGAATTGCCAGGCCAAAGAGGACCTTGCTTACATCTGAGAGAGCCTCTGAATCCCCCGTCGAAAACACCAATCCAAGCGCTGGAATGAAGTCCGATTCGACTAACAGCGCGCGTCCTAACACTGCCACTGCGAACACCACTCCAGCAACACTAAGGATGGTTATGCAGATGCGTAACGGGTACAAGCTCATTGGTAGTGTGCCTTCTTCCCCGTTTTGCTCGGCCACTGCTCCAATCAACTGGCGCAGTTGTCTTACGTTGCGTTCCTTCACTTTCTGTTTCTTTTTCATTGTCATTCCTCCTGACGTTCAAAGGTCGTATCTTCTATCCCCAAAGATTCTTTTTAAACCGTCATTCCGTATGATTCCCTTAATTCATACACACAATCATCCAACTCTTGAATTAATTCTTCTGAGAGTTCTAAATGTAGTTCCTTAATTCTTTTTGCATCTTCATCCGCAAGTTTTAATAATTCCTCAAGCTCTTGTTTTGCTTTCTTCTTCTGGAACTGAAGCAGCCATTTATAAATAATGATAATTCCTACTTGTACCCCTAGAAAAGGTAGGATAAACCAAGCGAAGCCGCTGATGGTTGGAAAGCCTTCAAAAAAGACATACAAGAAACGCAATCCAAGCACTATGGATAAAACAGTACTTGCCAGCACAACCCATTTGAGTGCAAGCTTAGAAGTTCCCCATTCTGACTCCGGTAAATCCTTTCTTCTTGGATTTATTTCTTGCAATAGTTGTTTTAGTCGACTGATTCTGAAATCTTCTCTTCTCTCTTTCTTTTGACTAGATTCAGCATCTCGCTTCAAAGCACTCATAAAATGTTTTAACAGTAACGCTTCCTGCGAAAGAGAACTTCGATGCTCACTCTCAAATTCAGAAAGAATCGTATAAGCAACAGTGACAAATTCGTGTCTTTCTTCTTGTCTAGAGAACCGAATAAATCCATTGCAAAAAAGAATTCCTAAAACGGGAATCCCCCAGATGAGCCATAAATTTAATTTGGCAGTAACCACAAGGATAAAATACAGTACAGGTGGCAAAAGAATCGCAGCCAAGATTAAAATGACTGTTCCAAAACCAGTCAGCGATAAAATGATTGCAAAAAACGCCAACAACATCGAGGCTACTTTCCGTCTCTTCGCATCTGTATTCGGAATAGTAATATATAAATTCTCTTTGGTTACTACTCTATCTAGTAGAAACTTCAATCGACTAAGCTGGTCTTCAGAAAGATTGTAGTAATACTTGATTATCTTTCGATTTTCTTCCATTCTACCTTTTCTCCTGGTATATGATATTTCGACTCTAACACTTCTATAAATCTTTGAAGGTGCTTGATTTCTTCCGGAACATTCTTTATAGCAACACCCTTATACGTTGCAACCTCTGCACGAGCAATCTCAAATAGGTTATCAAACGCACTTTTGCGTTTTTCATGAACACTATATACAATCCGAAAATACAAAGTCCAAAGCATTACTATGGGAATTCCAAAGAAAGTGAGTATGATGACGCCCTCATAGTTTGACTCACTGAATGCCCCTATGATTGCCATAGTGACAAACAAACAAATGCTCAACAATACAATTCGAACGATACGAATCCGACGGTACTGCCGGTACGGCACACCTTTTGGCAACTTAGAGGCGTCTTGTTGTTGTTCTGATAAAATATTCACTAACAGTAGACGTAATACAGAAATATCTTTTTGTGAAACGTTTCTTGGAAATAATCGTAATAATGACTTTATAACCGGTTCACGTGACTCTTCGATGTTGAACTCATCATCATTTCCAGCCAAATACCGTTTTAATTCTTTCACAATATTTGGAAGTTCTTTATCGGTGAAGTTTTGCCATTTTAAGACTTCTTCTTTCGCTAAACGGACAATTTGTGCCTGCTCTCCTTTAAATGCTATATGTTCCCATAGAGAAAGTCCAAATCCAATGATTAAAATGAATAGATAAATTCTAATGAACGGATTAAAAAACTCAATTTGATCCTTTAAAAATTCTAAAGGATGTGTAACCAACCTCTGAAACAATAATTCAAAACCTGGTAAAGAAGCCAGTAAGATTAATGCCGTTAATATTGTCAAGAATCTTTTCAAAATTTTTTTTAATATACTTGGCTTTACTGAAGCACGAGGAAGTGCAACCACTTCTCCTGAACGTTCTCGAATCGCTACCATTAGCAATACTCTTAATCGCGCGAGCTTAATTTTTTCAATCCTTTTTTTCTTGTTCATAAATCCCCCTAAATCCACGGTTTGTTCCTTTTTATCACATAAATTCTTCTATGTCATATTCTCTTCTTAATCCCTTTACGAGATTTCTCAATTTTTGCCTCTGCCTAATGTTTTTTAAACCGTCATTTTGTATGATTCCGTTAATTCATACACACAATCATCCAACTCTTGGATTAACTCTGCTGAGAGTTCTAGAGGTTTCTCCTTGATTCTTTTTGCATCCTCATCCGCAAGTTTTAATAATTCCGCAAGCTCTTGTTTTGCTTTCTTCTTCTGGAACTGAAGCAGCCATCTATAAAGAATGATCATTCCTATCGTCAGTATAGCGAACAAAGCAAATAACTCTTCAATTGGTAAGAACATAGAGCCATTAAACAACACAAGATAGCATAGAACTGAGCCAAAAATAATATCTGCTCTCACTATCCATTTTTGAACAAGTTGTAGCCTTCCCCATTTCAATTCCGGTATGTCTATTCTTTTTGGGTTGATCTTTCGTAACAGCTGTTTTAATCGCTGGATTCTGAAATCTTCTCTTTGTTTATCATTTAGATTAAAATCCGTCCCACTTTTCATCACACTCATAAAATATTTTAAGGATACCATGTCCTGCGAAAGAGCCTCTCGAGGTATATTTTTTGATCCATTAATAATATAATTTGCGGCATTCATTAATTTGTCTGTTTCTCTTTGCTTAGAAAATCGAATAAATGCGTTACTAAAAAGAAGTACTAAAAGAGGAAGTACCCAAAATATCAATACTAGTGGCCAAGCCATTAGATTAATGAATATGAGATACTTTACCCCATCTATTCTTCCTAGCAATAAAGCCACTACAAAAGTTAGTGCTACTAGCGGAAAAGTACTGGCACAAAGTACCCCAATCGATATCAACTTACCAAGAAAGAGAACCTCTCTCATTTTTCTCAATGAACGCGGCAATGATTGTGGCGGTCTATTTTTTATAGAAACCTTCTTCAATAGGTCTCTTAATCGATCAAGCTGATCTTCAGAAAGTTTGTAGTAAGACTTGGGTATCTCTTTCTGTTCTTCCGTTCTAAAATCTCTCATTTTTTAACAACATTCCTTCTACTGATTTCTATGATAAATCGTAGTCTAATCGTAACTCCTCTAAATGATATTTTAATGCCTTTACAGCATGCGGAATTTCTGCTGATGGAGTGTGTTCCCATTTCGCGAGCTCTTCATCCGCTCTTGCAATCACTGCTTTCACATCTAGCTTTTGAAGGCGCACTTGCAAGAAATATACAAGAAGCATCACAATTGGTAGAACTACGATAATATAAGGTTCATTTTTAACATATTCCAGGGCATACTTCACCGCGTATTGGTTCCCTTCGTACCATACTTGCAAGAAATGAAAAATTCCTTCTACTTTCCTATTTAATGACCATATATTATCGATTTCAACTATCATTAAAATGGTAAAGAGTATCTTTGGAATATATCTGTATCCCCGCACTCTAACCTGCTGGCTTTCCTTGCCAGACAAGGCTATGACTTCGTTGACCAAGTTTTGTAGTCGATGGATTCTTTCCTCTTCAAATCTTCTTTTCATCTTTTATTCCCCAAATTTTATTTACTTAACCTGTCATTCTTTACTTCTGTTTCTAATCGCAAATCTTCCATGTAGTACTGAAGTCTTTCAGCATATTCACTCATTGGAATCAGTGGCTCTTGTTTGTATACGGAAAGTTCTTCCGAAGCGAGTTCATATAACATCTCAAACTCTTGATAACTGGCCTCTACCCTGAAATAACGAAACAAATAAATGACCCCTATAATGAGGAGTAAAGTACCCATTCCTAGTAAAATCCCAAAAAGTAAAAACGGCGGGAAAATAAGCCCCATCAGCATGAAAGCTTCTCCAGACTCCAATACATTTGGATGGGTAAGCAGTCCTGTTATGATGATGATTTCTACCACAAGAACAAGAACTCTGGCGCTTTTTCCATCCTGTGGCAACTCATTCTCACTATCATTTTCAATCATCACTTCTTTTAGCAATTCCCGCATCCGCGTTAATCGTCTTTGTCTGATCCCTTTTCTAAATAATTTCATTTCGCATCTCCCTGTATATGATATTTCGACTCTAACACTTCTATAAATCTTTGAAGCTGCTTGATTTCTTCTGGAACATCCTCCACAGCAACATCCTTATACGTTGCAATCTCTGCACGAGCAATCTCAAGCAGTTTATCAACAGCTCTTTTTCGTTTTTCATGAACGCTAGAGGAGATTTCAAAATAGAACATCCAATACATCCCTATAGGAAGTCCAAAGAAAATGAGAGCGATCATTGCATCATAATAGTATGATGCAATCAATGACCATATGATGTACAAAGTGGGGCCCCCACAAACGTACAGCAATACAATTCGTATGAAACTAACAAAATTGAAAGGCGCACCTTTTGGCAACTTTGAGGTGTCTTGCTGTTTTTCAGACAAAATAGTCACAAGCTGTTGGCGTAGTTCATTAATATCTTCTTGTGAAACGTTTCTAGGAATTAATCGTAATAATGACTTTATCACCGTTTCACGCGGCTCTTCGATGTTGAACGCATCATCATTTTCAGATAAATACTGTTTTAATTCTTTCACGCTGTTTGGAAGTTCTTCGTCGGTGAAGTTTTGCCACTCTAAGACTTCTTCTTTCGCTCTACGGACAATTAGTGCCTGGTCTTCTTTAAATTCCTTACGTTCCCATAGAAAAAGTCCAACTCCAACGATAAAAATAAATACATATATTCTAAAGAACGGATTAAACTCCATTTGATCCTTTAAGAATTTAAAAGGGTTTGCAACCAATGCCTGAAGCCCAAAATCAAATCCTTTTAGTAAAGAAAACAGGAAGATGAATGTAGTTAATATTATCAAGAATATCTTTAAAATGTTTTTTAAGATACTTGGCATCACTGCAGCGCTAGGAATCGCAACAACTTCCCCTGAACGGTCTCGAATCGCCGCAATTAGCAATTCTCTTAGTCGCGCCAGCTGAATTTCTTCAATCCTTTTTTTCTTTTTCATAAATCCCCCTAATGTCAGATGCGTTTATATAATTCTTTTAACTCCCGAGCTTCTTCCGTTAAATCTTCGTCTGCAATATATTTTCGTATACGTAGTTCTCTAGAAATCAGTTGCTTTATCTGAATCACTTCATCAGAATATGCCTTTTTTCTAATAGAACGAAAAACAAAGAATAAAATGATAGGGAGTACCCAGAATATTAGCACGAGTGGCCATGCCATCAGGCTGATACCAGCAAGATACATTGCCCCTGGAATATTTCCTGACACCACACTCACTAGAAAAGCTATTACTGCTAGTGGAAAGTGTGTGCAACAGGGTATGACAATCATTGCCCACTCTCCAATATAGCAAAGTCTTCTTAACTTTCTATTTGCAGTAGGCAACGATTTAGGACTACTATTCTCCATAGAGACTTTCTCTAGCAGGTCCCGTAATCGCGTAATTTCTTCTTCACTAACTCTCTTGCTCAATACTGTTCCTCCCTACACTCCATATTTGATTCGTAAAAACAACACGTAATCGTATAGTGCTTTGATTGGCTCTGGAATATTGTCCCAAGGAACATCCTTATAGGCGGAAATATCTGCGCAAGCCACATTTAACAATTGTCTGAAGTGTCGTCCTCGAACAAAGTAAGAGATGGTCCATCCCATCCAACAAATAAACAGAATGACAAACCCTATCCAGAAATTCTGCCATAGGAGGTTCAAAGCATGATCCAATTGACCTATCAATACCAACACGATAATGAATACCGACGCGAAAAGACATAAAACCCAGAAAATCAACACGCCAAAAAATCGAAAATCTTCATTCCAATCCTCTGAGCAGCCTTTCGGTAACGATGCTTTCTCCTCAGGATTTCCAGATGAATCATCCACAATCAGTTGACGGAGTGTTAAGAGTTCCTCTTGAGAGACTTTTGTCGGGACTAATAGCTCCAGTAGCGTATTTTGTTTTTTGACCGGCGCCTCCACTCCAAAAGCAATTTGTTCGGCATTCCATTGCTGTGGTAATTCCTGCTCGTACGGTTGATTTTCTTGTGGATAACTTTCTTCAGAAATTAGCTCTGCCTCAACATCTGAATTCTTCATTTTCAATAAGCCCTCCACTTCATTTTTATACAGTCTTTTTCGTATCCAACGAAAGACAAAAAATAAGACGATCGCTGTTCTCCATATCGTTAACAAACCCGTATTTCTTTCTGTAAAAGAATAGTAGCTCATGGCGAACCATACTCTAATTGGAAACAGTGTGACGATTAACACCACAATCATGAAAATTTCTCCATCGGAAAGAATTCTTCGGGCGAGTTTTCTTCCAGGTGGTAATGCTACCGGGGTCTTTCTCCGCTGTATTTTTTTTGCAATTCGTGTCCGTAATTGCGTAATTTCTTCTTCACTAATCCTTTTTCCCAAGTCTATTCCTCCCTAAAACCCGAATCTCTTCTTATAATCCTCAATCAGAAACTCTGCGTCTTCGATATCCTCTTCTAAGTCGTCGCGTCCTGCTGCTTTCAGCGCTGCAATCGCACGTTCCGCAATTGGAATCAGTTCGCCAAGTTTACGTGTCAGTACTTTTTTAGACCAGATTCGGTACAGAAGAAAAAAGAATCCTAAAAACAAGTACAAAGAAACAAATGGTAAGAGTAGAAAAATCACATTCCCTTCCCCGGCAACCTTGTTTACCATAAACTCAAGTGGTCTCGATAAAATCCCCGTACGCATCACTAGGATTAATAAAAACATCCCCGCAATCATTTTGAAGGTTGCCGTTTTGTCGACTAGTTCCGGCAATTCATCATCCATTCCCGCCTCTTTCATTAAGTAGCTTGTCAACTCGCGGAAGTTCACTAACATTTTTTTCGTCGCAACGTCTTTCAATAGAAGTCTAAACATGATTTTCTCCTTCCAGGATAATTCCTTTTTGCGCTAAATTTTCAATACATTCTTTGTAATACGCATCATCGTGCTCTTTGTATAACGGACTCGTCCACGCACACGCTTCCACTTCGGTATACGGTGGACAAATCTTTCCACGATACGAAGCCTCTTTCCACTGCGGCGTCACATTATACCCACGGCGTTCCATTTCATCCATAATCAACGTATGGTACTGATATAGCACATACGGGCTATAAGTAAACACATAGTCCACCGTCGCATGCTTCTTGCCCCAACCATTGCCCCTGAGCGCACAACATTCGCGGTGCTGCCCCAACAGTTGCGGACGCGGAAGATGTCCAATCAAATCCTCATGCCATAGTCTCATCCTTGGCCTCCTATAATCCGTATCGCTCGGTGTATTCGTTGATGACCACTTCTGCGTCAATCACGTCGTCTAAATTGTCATAGTCATATTCTTTTAAAACGGCCACCGCACGTTTGGCAATCGCCATCAACTCCTGTAAGTCCCGTTTTCTCTGAGGTTGTTTCCATAACTCATCTAGCCCATTTAAAATCGGAAGGAAGAGAAAGAGAAACGCTAACGGCCATAGCGAAAGAAGCGGAAATTGATCAATTAGCGGTTGCGTCACACTTTTGAGCCAATCACCAGAAGAAAGCCATAATATGAAAATTAATCCTAAGATTGACGGAACCCAAGGCACACTTTCATCCTCTTCAGGCACCACTTCATCGGTTCCCGCCATTTTCACGAGCGTCTTCGTTAATTCGCGAAAACTATTCACTCGCTCTTTTGAAATAAAATTTCTAAACAATTGATTCATTTATTACCTCTAAATAGTTACTTTATTCCCATATTATACCATTTCTTGCGCTTTCCGCCTATTCCCTCGCGAAATTACCCATTTTTAAGTAGGCCCCGTTTCGCAGCCCCTTCCGCAGCAACCTAATCAGCACCAACCCGTCCCAGCACACACCCCTTCCAAAGCACACACCCCGTAGTCGCAGTTCCAAGACCGGAAGGCAAGCACCGCCATGACTCGCCACACTCACAAGCCTCAGAGAGTAACGCCCTGCTCATCCCTAGCTCCGCACCCCATCGAAACGCACTCTCTCCCGTGCTGTTGAAGCAAATAAATAAAATCTATTGATTCAAAGTTGTATCGTTGGCTTAAAAATGCCCTCGGGGACTCTATAGTGAGAATAGTAAAGAGAAAGCAACCAATGCGAAATAGAGCCACAAGAGAATTTATTCTCCTGTGGCTCTTTGAGGCTTGGTAGGATTGAGACCTAGGCTCAATCCGATGCCTTTACTATCATCACTATGAAGATGTCCCCAGAGGGCGATTTAAGACAACGTCTTAACCATCATTTTCATTGAATCAATAGATTTTATTATAGTTCTCTTCGCCCTTCGATGGCACGGAAGAGAGTCATTTCGTCTGCGTATTCGATGTCGCTGCCGACCGCTAGCCCATGAGCCAGACGCGTTACTTTAATGCCCGCTGGCTTGATGAGACGTGACAAGTACATGGCAGTCGCTTCACCTTCCGCTGTCGCATTAGTGGCGATTATAACCTCCTGGACTTCCGGATCCTGCAACCTCGTAATCAACGACGTAATATTAATATCATCCGGCCCCGTCCCTTCCAGCGGAGACAATACCCCGTGAAGCACATGATAGAGCCCTTTATATTCCTTCATCCGCTCCATACTCATCACATCTCGGGCGTCTTCCACCACAAGAATCTTCGTACGGTCGCGCGTAGTATCCGCACAAATTTCGCACGGATCTTCTTGCGTCACATTTCCACAAACGGAACACATATGCAGGTCACGCTTGCAGCTGATGAGCGAATTCGCAAAATTTAAGACGTCTTCTTCACGCATATCCATGCAGAAGAAGGCAAGTCGTGCAGCCGTCTTCGCACCAATTCCCGGCAGCTTCATAAAGCTATCCATCAATCGTGCAATCGGTTCTGGATAATGCATGCTCAAACCTCCAATCGATTAAAATCCTGGGATGTTTAATCCTTTCGTGAACTGACCCATTGTTTGGTCGTTGGCTTTTTCTGCTTGCGTTAACGCATCATTTGTCGCCATTAACACTAAGTCTTGTAATAATTCTACATCATCTGGATCCACCGCTTCTGGTTTGATTTCCACGTTTAAGACTTGGCGTTTCCCGTTCACAGTCACTTTTACTAAATCACTTTGAGAAGTTCCTGTGTATTCTGTTTGGTTTAACTCTTCTTGAGCTTGCGCCATTTGTTTTTGCAATTTTTGCATTTGTTTCATCATGCCTTGCATATTTCCCATTCCACGCATATTTAATTCCTCCGTATCTATTCTTCGATTTGCACGATGTCTTCCCCGAAGAGTTCAATCGTGTCGTTTACTTTTTGTTCAAATGCTTGTTCTTCTGGTGTGAGGGAATCTTCCACGGCCGGTTCTTCCGTCACGATGGAAACAGCTTCCTCTTCTTGGTTCTTCTTGCGTTCTTGTAAGAAATCCGCACGAATTTGTGGCCATTGATGTTGTGTCACTGCCACGAACGTACCACTGTAGCCACCGAGGCGTTCCAGATGTTCTTGGATGACCTCACGGAATCCTGGTCTTGTTTCTGAAATGTCACACAAGTGGTCGTACGCAAATCCGAGGACGAATCCATTTGGCCCCGCCGCATTCACCGTTGATTGGCTCAACAGCGCTTGTTCTTGCGGGTTCAAGCAACTGAGTAAGTCGCCCCACAAGTCGCGTACCTTCAACAAGTCTTCGCGAGTCGCTTCCGTCAAGATTTTTTGGATGGCCATCGTGTTTGGCTTAAAGGCCGCACGCGTTGGTCTTGGCGCCTGCGTTTTTGGTGCTTGTTGAACTTGAGGAGCGCCGCCTTGCAACAACGCGTTCATTTGCTGCTGCATTTGCGCGATTTGTTGTTGCAACTGTTGCACTTCTTCGCTACTTGGCAACGCTGGTGCACCAGAACTTGTTCTTGGCGTCAATGTGTACGGTTGCGCCATTTTAATCGTCAACACTTCCAGCGAAATCGTTGGTTTTGTCGTAAATCGCATTTCTTGTTGCGTTTGATTTAACGCCTCTACAAAGCGGTATAAGAATTCCGGTTCCACTTCGTCTTTGAACTGAAGGAATCGCTCGCTACGACCGATTGCCTCGCCACTTTGTTTCGCGATAAGGAGGTCTCTGGCAAATTCCAACCATTCTTCTACTAAGCGGCTGGCTTCTTTCCCGATTTTGAAGAGCTGTTGTAATTTTTCAAGGGCTTCTTCAGCCTTCGTTTCTTGTAAGTCTTTCACGAAATCAATCATCAAGTCGTCTGTCAGACTTCCCGATACTTGAATCGCTTCGTCTAGCGTCACCTTGCCGTCGCCAAATGAAATCATCTGGTCGAGTAAACTCAAGGCATCACGCATACCACCGTTGGCACATCTTGCCACTACGCTTAAGGCATCCGCTTCGTACGGGGTTCCTTCTTGGCCCAAGATATACGCCAAGCGGTCGATAATTTCTTGCGACGTAATGCGTCTAAAGTCAAAGCGTTGCGTACGCGAGATAATCGTCGCTGGAATCTTATGCGGTTCCGTTGTTGCGAGAATGAAGATGACCTTTTGAGGCGGTTCTTCTAAGGTTTTTAACAGTGCGTTGAAGGCTCCTGTTGAGAGCATATGCACTTCGTCGATAATATAAATTTTGTATTCGGCTTGCGTTGGTGCATAACGCGCCTTGTCACGAATATCACGGATTTCTTCGACACCATTGTTGCTGGCCGCATCGATTTCGATGACATCGCCAATTGTTCCGTTCGTGATTCCTTTACAGATATCACATTCGTTACACGGCTCACCGTTTGTTTGATTTGGACAGTTAATGGCCTTTGCAAACACCTTCGCGGCACTCGTTTTTCCTGTCCCACGAGGTCCTGTAAATAAGTAAGCATGACTCGTTTTGTGATTGCTAATCGCGTTCTTCAATGTATGCGTGACCGCACTTTGCCCGACCATATCATCGAACGTTTGAGGACGCCATTTTCGATATAATGCTTGATAAGCCATTTTACTTCCCTGCCTTTTTCAAAATTTTACAGTTCTATTCTAGTATAGATTCGCCAAAAATTCTACTGCCCGATTCGTTTCATCGGTGCTTTCGAATTCTTGATAAAGCGGCTCTCTTTGCCTGCTTGAGAGATGAGTGAGAGCTGGTGTTTTGCACGTGTACATGTTGTATACAGCATCATTTGCTCTTTCATCGTATGGTACGCTTCGTCTGTCGCATTCCAAATGATGACTTCGTCGAACTCCATCCCTTTAGCCACTTGAATCGTCGTTAACACGAAGCGGCTGCCAAGCGACTCGCTGCTGTCTTCCAGAAGTGCAATGTCGTCTTGGTCGAGTTGTTGGTACAACGCTTTGGCTTCGTCCATCGTACGGCAAAGAATTGCGGTTGTATGGTAGCCTTTTGGACTTTCTTCGAGTAATGTGTTTAATCGCGCCATTTCTTGACCTTCTTGTTCTAAGTATACAGACACATCTGCCCCTGAACGTGGGAACACATTTTTATCCAGCGGCCAGTTTAGAATGCCGTTAGCAAAACGTGAAATTTGCGCCGTACAACGGTAACTAATCGCTAAGTTGCGGTACGTTAACGAGCGGTTTGCAAAAATCAAGTCCACGAGTTCAGGATGTCGTTTTTCCAATGTGAAAATCGTTGTAGCCGTTGAGAACGATTGGAAGGTATCTCCCACTACAGTGAATTTCGCACGGAAATAATAGTTGGATAAGGTTCCAAGCCATAAGAGCGACACGTCTTGCACTTCGTCGATAAAGAGGTGGCTGAAGCCTGTGTAGTCACGAACTGGTGTCACGCGTGTTGCGACATATTGCAACAGACGGATTCCTTCTGCAGTGACTTGCATGCGACTGCCTTCAATCTTCTTCAATGGAAGTGGCGCATTGTCCGTCTTACCAAGTTCTTGGCGACGAATTTTCGCTTCGGGCATCCATTTCACCACAAGAGCAGCAATATCCACGAATGCGAACATTTCTACTTGTTGCGTTACTTCTTGTACTTCTTTCTCGAACACTTTTTGTCCAAGCGCTTGGTAATACTCTGTCTCGCTCTTTGTCTCCACGTCTTTCATCAACACTTCGATTTGCATCGCGTTCATTGATTCATAGACCGCTTTTGCCTTTTCAGACATAAAGAACTTCGTGAGACGGCGTTTCAACGTACGCTCGAGCACGGTTTGCATTTGTGTTAATTGTTGTTGCAACGGTAGTGCTGTATTCACGCTTTCGACCAATTTTTGATAGTCTTTCATCGTAAATACGGCTTGCCCTTTAATTCCGATGGCACGGTATGGTAACTCTTTCGCCGATAAACCTTCGATATTACGGTGTACAAGTGCAATCCATTCGCTGTCTGTCAAGTACACTTTGCGCGTTGGCACTTGGCTGAGCGCCGTTGTCTTATGCAAATACATTTTGCGATAAAGCTCGATGGTATGTTGCGCTAATGTTTGTTGGTACAACTCACTTCCCGTTAAGCTTGGAATTACGTGTGAAACGTATTTTGCAAATAATTGGTTACGCGACAACAGGAGCATATCGCTCATACGCTTGTCTTTTGCTTGGTACATCAAGTACGCAATGCGTTGTAGTAAAATCGTTGTCTTCCCACTTCCGGCACATCCATTCACGATGAACCAGTCTTTTGGATTTAAACGAATAATTTCATTTTGTTCTTTTTGAATCGTCGCCGTGATTCCTTCTAGGTGTCCGTCACGGTTTGTTGGTGCGCTTAAGGCATCCATCAATAATGATTCTTCATTTTCAATGTCATAAACAGATTTTAATTCACCCTTACGGATGACGATATCGCGTTTTAAGAAGGCCTGAGCTTTCTCGAAGCCATTTGGTGTTTCGTATTGAAGCTCTCCTAATGTTCCTTCGTAAAATAGGCTTGCGATTGGAGCACGCCAGTCATACACTTGCACATTGTCGTCTTCGTCAAAGAAAGTTGCAGGTCCGATATACATCTTCTCAACTCTCTCGTCTTTTTCAAATTGAACGTCAATTCTTCCAAAGTATGGAGATTCCAATTGGTTTTCTAATTGTTGCACTCCATACTGAATGGTATCTTGTCTAGCGATATCCAGGTCGCGTTCTTGCAATCGGTTTTTCTCGATCGCCACTTTTTGTTCCATTAAGTCTTGCACGATTTCTAAGTGCTGCACTTCTTCTTGGAAACTCTGATTTTTCATGCGACTATTCTCCCTCCACTGGATACTCTTTTCATAAAAACAGGCTGAACCGTTGGTCCAGCCTGATTCTTCTTCTATGTACATACAGCACATAGCGAACGTTACTTATAGCTGCTTCCTTCCGGACCTGACTCGATTCATAAGTTCGCTATTGCCATACGGCCTAACGGCACGTATTATTATACAAAACTTTTCCTCGAAAAGCAAGCAGATTTTGCTTGAAAAAGAAATAAACCAAACCGCTCCACAGCAAGAGTGCGGATAGGGCTATCCCATAGGGGTTGGTGGTAGGAATTAGAGTGGTGCTCCACAGTTATTTTCTCTTTTTAAAGGCCACCCTTGCGGGTGTTGATTTCTTCGAATGCTTGCGGATTATTTTTATAATCGCTGTTACAGGGCACCGGTTCGAGCCTCCATGAGTCTCTCACCTTCGAAGCTTCAAACGAGAAGTACAGGACAAGTCCTTACTTCTCGTAATTCACATTCGATGCGATTCCCAGTTACTGCGATTATAAAATCCGCAAGCTTCTCCGAAATCAACGTGAAGAGAGTATATGTCTGCTCCCTACCGCAAACGATGGGAGTTGCGCTTTGCTATGTGGTGTTTCTTTTTCAAGCAAAATCTGCTTTGTTTTCTAAAATCAATACGTGCCGAGGGATGGCAAAAGAGACACTAAAAAAGATAGTCTCTCCCGAAGGAAAAACTATCTAAGAATGTTCGCTTGTGCTTAACGGTTGTCGGCTTTTTTATTTTTCTTAGCATCCTCTGCTAGGTACATAATTGGGAGAAGGATAAAGATAAAATGGCTTGTGACTGCAGTGATCAACGCTACGCCTGTAAACATGTTTAGAATCAGGTGAAGGACAAGAGCTAACGCATTGACGACGAGCGCTATAACCATTAGGTCTTTTGTAAGTTGGTTTGTGTCTTGTTTTTTGATGTTGATTTTCATGTGAATTGCTCCTTAACTGTTTTCCTTGTCTTTATTAAACCACTTTAAGGAGTCGCGCAATAGGCACTTTTGTCATTGCTTTGCATTACTAAAGTCACGGTTAGATTGATTTCGAAGGACTGCTATTATGAAGAAATCCGCAAAGTTCCGCAGAAATCAACCATTAAAAAAACAGCAAACCAGATTGATTTGCTGTTTGTTCTCTAAAATAAATTATGCTTTGGATGGTTTTGATAAGAAGAATAGATAAAGTCCAAAGGCTAATTTAATAAAGGCATCGATATAGGCGATGGTCACGAGAGAGCTTTGAGGAGAAAGGTATCCGACCGCTGCATTGATCACACATGCCAATCCTAGGAAGATCATTGATTTCCCATGAACGAAATAGTACGGGAAGAAATGAATCCCTGTCGCAAGAAGCGCGCCTAACCAGATGAGTCTCCAGTTTTCTGTTTCGAAGAATGGACCACCTAAGAGTACAAGTAAAATAAATAAGAGAATTACTGAGTATAACGACATTTTGCGTTGGAAAGGTGTTGAAGGGCCGTCCGAAAACTTATGAAGGACTTTTTTATTCAGATTGATAGAAAAGAAGCTCACCATATAGCCGATACTGAAGACCTGCATATTAATGATTTGTTCTCCACCTACAACCGTCGCAAGTGCAATCACGAATGCGACTGCGATGAGCCATAAGCCACACGCCTTTTTGTAGTTGAATTCTAATGTTTCTCCTTTGTTATAACCTAAAAATGACATACGTATTCCTCCAGTTAACTTTGAAACTTTTAACAACATCCTCTATTCTACTCCTGTAAAAATGAGAATTCAAACGTCAAACCTCTTTAAGCGTCCTATCTAGTGAGGGGATTTTCTTTTTAAAGGAATTTGCTAGCTAGTGAATAGACTTGCTTGATTGCCTTGCCATCCAGTTTCCATGTTGCTAGTTCTGCTTCGATGAGTTCTGGGAACTTCTTGCTAATATCTCGAAGGGCATTGCCGACAGATTTGCGGACATACTCGCTTTCGTCTTCTTTGAGGGCGGCAATTCTTCGGACGGCTTCATAGGGGTGTTCTTTAAAATACGGTCTGCTCGTCCAGATCCGTAAGCCTTCTGTGACCGCTCGTCTGGTATTTGGATACGGATGGGTTAGCCACTCATCTATGATGGGAAGTGCTTTTTCATAGTCGACTTTTTTACAATACTCGTCGAATGCCTTCGCTAACACTTCTTGCACTCTCCAGTTATCGTCCTTGGAAACTTCCTCTCTCATAAAGGCTAGAATTTCCTCTTTTTGAGATAAATAACCAAATAGGAAGACTCCGTACATTCGAACTTGATACACCTCAGACCGATAGGCGAGATGTGCCAGTTGCTCTATCTCTTCTTGCTTGCAAGCTTGGTAATCTTGTAGGGCTCTTCTTTCTTCCTCTTTGAACCCGTTCTGGATGGGCGAAAAATCCTTCTCAAGTTGCTCGATATATTTTTTCAAACAAATGCTCCTTTCTTAGCTTTAACCGATATGAATCGCCTTTATTATACTCCATCCAATTAAAAAGCACAGCCTCATAAATGAAGCTGTGCGAATCATCATTGATTAAAAAATTGCTGTGAAAGCAGAGATTAGACCAAAGAAGATACCAGGTGCGTTTGCAGCTGCTAGTGGAATATCACGGTCTGGTTTGAATAATCCATAGTATACCCATAATGAGCAGTTTAATGCGGCAACGAGTGGTTGAATGAAGTCTCCTTTGTGTCCCGCTAAGTTATTCATAATTTGCGGAATATAAGCTACGTACATAGCCACAGACATACATGTTGCGATCCACCCTAAGACTTGTGTTTGTTTTTCTGATAATTTCATATTTACTGCTCCTTTCAAGAACTATGTAAAATATTATATAAAATGAAAACAATTTTCAAGGGTGGATAACCGTTTACAACGATAAGTTTTTGTTAAGAACGTTAAAAAGCACAACCTCCTACTCGGATGGCTGTGCTTCTTTTGCTTCTTGTTTTCTTTGTTTATTGCGTTCGCGGAGGCCTTTGAAGAAGGTCTGCAAGATTTCTTTGCATTCGTCTTCCAAGATGCCTTGCTCGACTTCGACTTGATGGTTGAACCGCTCGTCTTGAAGGAGGTTCATAAAGGTGCCGGCCGTCCCGGCTTTTGAGTCGAAGGCGCCGAATGTCACCTTTTTGAGACGCGCTAGAATCATCGCTCCGCTACACATCGGACAAGGTTCCAGAGTGACGAAGAGTTCGCAGTCTTCGAGGCGCCAGCTTCCAAGGTGCTGGTTGGCTTGGCGAATTGCTTTGATTTCAGCGTGAAGAGTGGCGTCTTGTTCCTTCTCGCGTAAGTTGTGGCCACGACCGATGATTTCACCGTTCAGAACGACAACCGCCCCGATTGGCACTTCCGCTTGGTCATAGGCTTTCTGCGCTTCCTTCAACGCTTCCCTCATAAAGAATTCTTTTTCCTGAAGTTCCATGTTCTTACTGATAGACGCGCTTGGTCACGACTAGACTGTGCGGTCTCTCAAACTCCTTATCTAAGTAATCTTGATACGTCCCTGGGGAAATAAATCCTCGGGCGCTTAAAATATCGGTTCCTGCTGTTCCGACAATCGTATCGGCTAGCAGTACGCAGTTGGTACTCATCACGAAATACGTTTTGAATTTTGAAGAGACGAACTTGTACAATTTCGCATCCGCTTCTTGTTTTAACTTATAGGCGTACATCGGCTCTTCCTTATCGATTCCAGGATGTGCTGGTTTCACGGTTTTTGGTGGATCCCACGGCACTGTGAGCGACATCAGTTTAGCGATTTCCTTATCGATGGCAGCCATTTGTTCTGGAGACAAGGCTAGGCCATAACCGAGTAAAGTTTTATGGTTTTCGCGTTTACAAAATTCGATGTATTTTTCACGGTCGGCACTAAAAAGAACCCCATCCCCCATCGCTCCAAACAGGCGCTCCGAATTCGTATCGTAGTTCCCGAATGAAATAATGCGTCCCTTATAACAAATATCGACATGCCCGATTGCCCCAAATCCGTCTTTTGTGACGTGAATAAACATTTCTAAGTTTGGTTCTGCATTTTCTTTGGCACGGTCGTAAATTTCAGAAGCGGTTTCGCCTTCTCCAAGTTCCAACGCATCATTGATTTTTTGCAAAGTCACACGAGGAATAATCGCAGCCAGTACCAACGGCATCCCTCGACGCAAGCGTCTACGAAGGACTTTCTTTCCAACTTCGGCCTCGAAGAACCATCCGTCACGAATGTTACTAGTCCCAAGCCCGATGAAATAAAGCGCAAGGAAGAACATTTGTAAGTTGCCGTCGCCCCCAAGAGCCAGTAAAGTCGCTACCCCGACAACTGAGAGCCAAATGGTATCAATGAGCAAGCGCAGTCGCGGACGGATACCGTCTTTGACATAAATATAGTACGTTACGCCACTAGTGGCCGCTTTCATCACTTCGTTAAGCCCCATCAAGATACTGACAATCGCAATCGGAAGCGAGATAAAAAATTGATTTCCTGCTAAAAATCCGTAAAGGAAAAATTTAGCAACATTCAGCCATAATGGATCTTTTGCCGCCGCCTTACTAAACCAACGGAACAAGAAATTCCATAGTTCACGAGCCCATAAGAATGTTAAAAACAGACGTAACATCAATTCTGGGAAGCTTGGTCCGTAGATTAGGAGCAACACCCCAGCAATAAGGAATGCAATCCCTTCAATTAGGAGCTTTTTCCCTGTAATCCCTAGTTCACTAATTTTCTTCATCAATTATACCTCCTACAGCTACCACTGAAGCAGCTTGTTCATGTTTCTCCACCCATTCTTTCACGAAACGGTAAATCACGGCAAAAATTGGTATGAAGAAAATCATTCCTACTAAACCAAAGAGATTTCCACCGATTAACGCAGCAGCAAGGGTTAGAATCGTTGGCAAACCAACGGAACTGCCGACAACCTTCGGATAGACGACATTTCCTTCCACTATTTGAACGATCATAAAGACGACAAGTGAAATGAGTGCTTGAATTGGGCTTTCTGTAAAGGTGAAAAGCATTCCAATTCCGCACGCCATAAACGGCCCGATATACGGAATGAATGAGAGTACTCCGGACAGCACCCCAACAAGTCCTGCATATGGCAACCCTACAAGAGAGTATCCAGCAAAAATCATAACCCCAACGATTCCCGCCTCGATGATTTGACTCATCAAGAAACGGTCATACGTATCCACGATGACTTCCCCAACATAAGTAATGTGCTCGATTTTATCTTTTGGCAAGACCACATTAAGAATGCGAAGCGTTAAACGTGCGAGCATTTCCTTACTTGCGAGAATATTAATCATGAAGAAAATCCCCATAATTACAGAGAACACATTTGAGAAGAGCCCTGAAATATTCGTTGTAAATCCGCCAAGGAATGTAATGAC